>JBEGLX010000013.1:0-52434 GCA_041183345.1 Planctomycetota bacterium | reverse complement strand
CCCCCCATGCCCCCATCCGAGCACCACGCCCCGAAGATCCGCTTCCACGAACTGCCGGTCGGGTTGCGCCGACGGGCGGCGTTCGCATTCAACGCCTTCATGATCGGAGCCCTACCCGTCATCGCGCTCGTGCTCGGCGTGAAGGTCGCCCTGGACCGAAGTCCTTGGGACCTGATGCACGCTTTGATGCTGCTCCCCGCCGCATTCACCATCTGGATGTTCATCGCGAGCTCCATCGCCGCACGCACGACGAGTGCCTCCTCCCTCCTGCTCGTCGTCCGCCGTTGGTTCCCCTCCGCGGCGTGGCAACTGCACGGAGCCCTCTCCACGCCGGTCATCGTCGCAGAGCAGATCGGCACTGCCAGCCCAACCCTCGCCTTCGGCTCTCGGCTCGGAGGGCGCCTCGAGATCCAGTTTCGCACGCCAGCAGCAGCGATCCGCTCCGTCCGCTGGGAGCCTGACTCTGGCTCGAGCACCAAGCCGCCGACAAAGGAGTGGCTTCTGCTCCTCGACGCCCGCAAGGATGCCACTCCCGAACTCGCGATGCTGACGGAGCAGTACCGCCAGCTGGTTGCGCGCGACGGCCTGCGCGCCCTCGCCTTCGCCGCCACGCATGACCGCGGGCGCGCCGAGCGCGAGGGGCTCCGCCTCGTCGAGTTCCTGCGCGCCGTCGGGCTCACGCTCGAGCCCGACCCGACGCCAAGCATCGAGGATCCTGACGCCCTCGATCGGACCGCGCCGCCGACCTCGCCCAACGAGATCGGCGAGCCCGTCCTGACGCCCGCCCGGCTCGCCGCCGCCGCAAAGCGCGTCCGCTGGCGGGTCGTCCACGCGGAGTAGCTGCCGCGCCTTCGCGTACATTCTCGGCATGTCCGCCACGACCCCCAGCGCGAACGTCGACAGCCTCCTCAAGGAAGACCGCATCTTCCCGCCTTCCGCGGGACACGCCGCATCACTTGGCGGCGCCTGGTGCGGCTCTATGGAGGAGTACCGCGCCCGCCACGCGCGGTCGCTCGCCGACCCCGAGGGCTTCTGGGGCGAGGTCGCGCAGGGCTTCGAGTGGTTCACCCCCTGGAAGCGCGTGCTCGAGTGGAACTGCCCCGACGCCAAGTGGTTCGTCGGCGCCACCACCAACATCTGCCACAACGCGCTCGACCGCCATGTGCTTGATGGCCACGGCCACGAGGTCGGCATCATCTGGGAAGGCGAACCGTGTTCTGAGAATGGGGCCAACGGTACACCCGAGGTCAAGCACCTCTGCTACGGCGAGCTTCTCGACGAGGTCTGCCGGTGCGCCAACGCGTTCAAGTCGCTCGGCGTGAAGAAGGGCGACGTCGTCACCCTCTACATGGGTATGGTGCCCGAGCTTGCGATCGCGATGCTCGCCTGCGCGCGCATCGGTGCGGCGCACAGCGTGATCTTCGGCGGATTCCCTGCGCCCTCGATCGTCGACCGCGTGCTTGACGCGCAGTCGCGCGTGATCGTCACCTGCGACGGCGCGTGGCGCCGCGGCTCGGTGGTGCCGCTCAAGAAGAACGTCGACGAGGCGATCGCGCTTCTCGCCGCGCAGAACCACACGGTCGAACACTGCGTCGTCCTCCACCGCACCAAGAACGAGATCACCTGGACCAAGGGCCGCGACCACGCGTGGCACGAGCTCGTCGGCGCGCAGAGCACCGAGTGCGAGTGCGAGCACATGGACTCGGAGGACCTCCTCTTCCTCCTCTACACCTCCGGCTCGACCGGCAAACCGAAGGGCATCCGCCACACCATCGGCGGCTACATGGTCTACACGGCGTACACCGCGCAGCAGACCTTTAATCTGCGCCCGGACTCCGGCCACATCTACTGGTGCACCGCCGACATCGGCTGGGTCACCGGCCACTCCTACATCGTCTACGGCATCATGCCGAACCGCGTGCCCACGCTCATGTACGAGGGCGCGCCGAACTTCCCCGGCGACGACCGCTTCTGGCAGATGGTCGCGCGCCACCGCGTGACCCACTTCTATACGGCGCCGACCGCGATCCGCGCGTTCATGAAGTGGGGCGACGAGCATCCCGCGAAGCACGACCTCTCGAGCCTGAGGGTCCTCGGCACCGTCGGCGAGCCGATCAATCCCGAGGCGTGGATGTGGTACCGCGAGCACATCGGCCGCGACAACTGCCCGATCGTCGACACCTTCTGGCAGACGGAGACGGGCGGACACGTGATCACGCCGCTCGCCTGCGCGACGCCGACCGTGCCAGGCTCGTGCACCCTGCCTTTCTTCGGGATCGACGCAGCCGTCGTCGACGAGCACGGCAACGAACTCCCCGCGAACACAGGCGGACTGCTCGTGATCCGCAAGCCGTGGCCAAGCATGCTGCGCGGAATCCACGGCGACCGCCAGCGCTTCGTCGACACCTACTGGTCGCGCGTGAAGGGCATGTACCTCGCGGGCGACGGCGCGCGCCGCGACGACCGCGGCTACTTCTGGATCATGGGCCGCATCGATGACGTCATCAACGTCTCGGGGCATCGCCTCGGCACGATGGAGGTCGAGAGCGCGCTCGTCTCGCACGACGCCGTCGTCGAGGCGGCCGTCGTCGGCATGCCGCACGACATCAAGGGCACGGGCATCGCGGCATTCGTTTCACTCGCACCCGGCAAGACGCCGAGCGACGCGCTGAAGGCCGCGCTGCGCGAGCATGTCTCGGGCGTCCTCGGCCCGATCGCGAAGCCCGACATGATCCGGTTCACGCAGGCGCTGCCGAAGACGCGCTCGGGCAAGATCATGCGCCGCCTTCTGCGCGACGTCGCGGCGGGCAGGGATTCGAAGCAGGACACGACCACGCTTGAGGACTTCAACGTGCTCGCCGCCCTTCGTGGCAACGAGGAGTGACGCGTGGCTGCCAAGAAGAAGACCCGCGCAGCCGCCCGCAAGTCTCGCCGCGATGAGAGCGCCGAGCGGCACCGCGTGCGCCGCGAGCAGCACGAGACCGAGGCGGCGCAGGATTACTGCGAGGCGATCGCGGAGTTCCTCGATGCAGGCGTCGAGGCCCGCGTCGGGCGCATCGCCGAGCGCTTCGGGCTCTCGCACGTGACCGTCTCGCGCGTCGTCCGCCGGCTCGCCATGGAGGGATTCGTCATCGCGCGCCCGCACCAGCCGCTTGGACTCACTCCGCGCGGAAGGGCGCTTGCCGCGGAGGCGAGCCGCCGCCATGAGCTGGTGCTCGCCTTCCTCGTCGCCCTTGGCGTCGACCGCCGCGCGGCGGAACTCGACGCGGAGGGCATCGAGCACCATGTCTCGCCCGCCACGCTGCGGGCGATGGCGCGCCATCTCGGGAGATAACCCGCGGGATCAGGGGCGGATTCCGCGCTCGTCCCGCTTGGCAACCCCATTCCGTAGCGTATGCTACATGTAGCCCATGCTACAGCGAATCATCCCGACACCCTCCGCCCTTCTGTCCGCCTGTCTCGCCGCGCTGCTCCTCGCCCTCGCCGCAGGATGCGGCGATGCCTCGGCGCCGGGCTCGGCTTCGCGCACCGCGTCCGCGGACGCGCCCAAGCGCCCGCTCCTCGTCTGCACCACCCCGATGGTCGGCGACGTGGTGCGGAACGTCGCGGGAAGCCACGCCGACGTCGAGGTGCTGATCGCGCCAGGCGTCGACCCCCACCTCTGGACGCCCACGCGCACGGACATCCTCCGCATCCTCGAGGCGGACGCCGTGTTCCTGAACGGGCTCACGCTCGAGGGCCGCATCGGCGACTCCATCTCGCGCGCCGAGAACCAGAAGCGCCCCGTGCTGCGCATCGCGCAGACCATCGACCGCCGCGAGCTCATCACCGACGCGCAGCGTGCGGCCTATTTCGATCCGCACATCTGGATGGATCCGATCCTCTGGGGCAGGACCGCCCCGCCGGTCGCCGAACTGCTCACGCGGATCATGCCCGAGCACCGGCAGGACTTCGAGTCGAACGCGGCGCGCTACATCGAGCGGGCGAAGGGCATCGATCAGGCATGTGCGCAGATGCTCGGCACGATTCCCAACGGACTCCGCGAACTGGTCTCCGCCCACGACGCATTCCACTACTTCGGTCGCCGCTTCGGGCTCGAGGTGCGGGCAATCCAGGGACTCTCGACCGAGAGCGAGGCGTCGATCGCGGACATCGAGAACCTGGTCGCGATCATCTCCTCGCGGAAGATCCCGGTGGCGTTCATCGAAACGACCGTCTCCGACCGCACCGTCCGCGCGCTGGTGGAGGGCTGCGCATCGATCGGGCACGACCTCGCGGTCGGCCCGCCGCTCTACTCCGACTCGCTCGGACCCGCGGGCACGCCCGAGGCGACTTGGGAAGGCATGCTGCTCCACAACGCCCGCGTGATCTCGCAGAGCCTCGGGGGAAATCGGTGAGCGCAGCGATCGCGAGCGTCCCGCTGCAGCTCGATCGCTTCAGCGCCGGATATTCGCCCACGGAGATCCGCGCGCGGGATGTGTCGCTCACGCTCGTCCGTGGATCGCTCACTGCGCTCGTTGGACCGAATGGAGCGGGCAAGAGCACGCTTCTCAAGGGGATCCTCGGCCTGACGCCCGTGCACGCCCCCGATGCAGTGCGCTTCTTCGGGGAACCGCTCTCCCGAGCGCGCGCGCGCGTGGCGTACCTCCCCCAGCGCGCGGAGATCGACTGGAACTTCCCCGCTTCCGCGCTCGATGTGGTCGCGATGGGGCTCTACGCGCGCATCGGGCTGATGCGCAGGATCGGCGGCGCGGCGCGCGCAGAGGCGCGCGAGGCACTTGCTTCGGTCGGGCTCGCGGGCGTCGAGCGCCAGCCTGTCGGCGAGCTTTCAGGTGGGCAGCGGCAACGCGTGCTGATCGCGCGCGCGCTCGTCCAGCGTGCCGACCTGCTCCTGCTCGATGAGCCGTTTGCCAACGTCGATGAATCGACCGAGCGCGCCATCGCCGGAATCCTGCGCGCGCTGCGCGATGCGGGGACCACGGTGCTCGCCGTGCATCACGACCTTGGCAGCGTGCGCGCGAACTTCGACGACGCCGTCCTGTTCAATGAGCATGCGATCGCGCACGGTCCCGTGGCGGTCACGCTCGAGGAGCAGCGGATCGCACGGGCCTACGGCCTGCCGGCCCGCGCGGGGAGCGCCGCGTGAGCGCGGGCGGCGCGCCATTCATCGGCGCGAACACCGGACTCACGCTCGCCGCCGGCGCGCTGTTCGGTGCGACCGCGGGCATCGTGGGCACCTTCGCCCTCGCGCGCAGGCGCTCGCTGCTTGCCGACGTCGCAGCGCATGCGAGCCTGCCCGGGGTCTGCCTCGCTTTCCTCGCAGGAGAGGCGCTTGGGTTCGGCGGGCGCAATCCCCTGCTGCTGCTCGCCGGCGCCACGCTCACCGCGCTGCTCGCGACCTGGAGCGTCCCGCGGCTCGCGCGTCTGCGCGGCGTCGGCCCCGACGGAGCCATCGCCGTCTCGCTCTCGTTCTTCTTCGGACTCGGGGCCGTCCTGCTCTCGGACATCCAGACGCATGATTCGGGCGCGCAAGGCGGCATCGACCACCTTCTCTTTGGAAACGCGGCCGCGACGACGCGCGCGGACCTCGCGACGATGGCCTCGATCGCGTTCGCCTGCACCATCCTCGTGACGCTGTTCTTCAAGGAGCTCGCGGCGCTCTGCTTCGATGAGCAGCATGCCGCCGTGCTCGGCATCGCCGTGCGCCCCTTCGACCTGCTGCTGCTCGGACTGCTCGTGGCCACCGTGGTCGCGGGCATGCAGATGGCGGGAATCGTGCTCGTCGTCGCCATGATCATCGCGCCTGCGGCGGCCGCGCGCGCCGTGCGGGGCTCCCTGACGCGAGTGACGGCCGTCGCGGGCACCATCGGAGCCGTGGCCGCCGCAACCGGCGTGCTTGTGTCGCGCAGCATGGACTCGATGCCGACCGGAAGCGCGATGACCCTGGTCGCTGCGACGATCTTCATCGCGTCGCTCCTTGCGGCGCCGTGGCGGCGGCAGGGCTCGAGCGCATGAATCCTGCGGCAACCAGCGACCTCCTGCGCGAACTCATGCAGTTCGACCTACCCGTGCTCGCCTCGGCGCTGCTCGCCCTCGTGGCCTGCGCCACCATGGGAAACTGGCTCGTGCTCCGCAAGGAGTCGATGACGGGCGACGCCATCGCGCACGCGGTCTTGCCCGGCATCGTCGCGGGGTTCCTCATCTCCGGCCGTCACTCGATGCCGGCGATGTTCCTCGGCGCAGCGATCGCGGGCGCCCTCGCGATCGTGCTCGCGAACCTCGTGCAGCGCCGCACGCGGCTTGAGGCGGGCGCAGGGCTCGGCATCGTCTTCAGCGCCTTCTTCGCGCTCGGCGTGGCGCTGCTCGAGACGCAGGGCGCACGGCAGGTCGACCTCGATCCCGGCTGCGTGCTCTTCGGCTCCCTCGAGACGCTCTTCCTTGCGCCACCGCCCGGCGGACGGTGGTACGAGGGCATCGCCCACGAGACATGGGTGCTCGCAGCAGCGGCGCTCATGGTGGTCGGGCTGAGCGTGCTTTTCGCGAAGGAACTCGCGGCGCTCTGCTTCGATCGCGAGCATGCACGCACGACCGGAATCGCGCCGCGCACGCTCGAGCCGGCGATGCTCTTCGTCACCTCGCTCGCCATCGTCGCCAGCTTCGAGGCGGTCGGCAGCCTGCTCGTCATCGCGCTCCTCGCGTGCCCGTCGCTCATCGCAGCGCCGCACGCGAACAGCCTTCGCGCGCGCTTCGCGATCAGCCTCGCCGTCGGCGGACTCCTGACGGTCGGCGGCTACATGCTCGCGGCGCATGCCCCTGCGGTGCTTGGCACGGACGCATCGCTCAACGCCGCTGGGATGATCTCGACCGTGCTCGCCGCAGCGGTTCCGCTGTCCTTCGCGATCGCGCGGTGGACTCGCCGTCCCGTCAGCCGCCCTGCGGCGTAAGGACCCATTCCTTCGAGTCGGCATTCGGCGCCCACAGGCGCATGTCGTCGAGCGATTCGGCCGTGCGCGATTCCGCATGACCGTCGGCGAAGCCGCTGACGATCTCGCCGCCGTTGCGCGCGCTCAGGTTGCCCCACGACGCAGGATCCTCGGCGCTGTAGATGCTCGCCCACACGCGCTGGTCGAAGAATGGCGCGCGGATGCGGAAGTAGCCCTCCGTCACACCCTCGACTCCCCCGCCGCCCGGCGCCGCCTCCTGTCCGCGGGCGCTGCCGAACACGACCATGTTCGCGGGCTGGTTCAGCTCGCTGAGCCGCGTGGCGTAGAACTTCCCGAAGGTGCCGAGGAACGCGCTGTTGAAGCCGCCGAAGTTCTCGTCGCCGCCGATCCAGACGCTGTTCAGCCCGAAGCTTGGGAACACGCTGGTCTGGTAGAGGTAGTTCGAGGTATCCGTCGCCTCGAGCTCGCGAAGCAGGCGCTCATGGTCGCCGACGAAGATCGAGTGGATGTCGTGCCCGATGTAGGGCGCGAGCCGCCATACCCAGCGGTTGGCGGTGATGCCGATGGTCTGTGCGGCGATGGCGTTGTGATTCGCGTCGAATGCGGGAAGTCCCGACTTGTAGCCCGGGAGCAGCACGCCGTTCGAATCGTGCGCGTACTGCTGCCACGCGCCAACGAGCATGCGCGCGGAGGCGATCTCCCGCGCGCGCGCCCCCGCCTCGCGCGCCTTCGAGATGATCGGAAGCAGCGCCGCAAGCAGCCCGACGAGGATCGCGATCACCACCAGCAGCTCGACGAGGGTGAAGCCCGCGAGCTCGGCGATGCGCCGGAGCGGGCAGCGCGCGCGAGAGGCTCTTTCGAGGCCCGCGTGGCGGGGGCGCGTTTGATCGAGGCGGTGTGTGGCGAGCGCAGACATTCGATTCCGCGGGAAGATCGGCATTCTTGGTCACACGCCTCGCGCGGACGACCGAAAACCGCTGCCAAGCCTGAAAATCGGCGCCAACAATCCTGGGCGTCGGTGGAAACCACGACCCCGTGCGAATCGAAGGCTACCTTTGACCAGCCCCGTGGTCCTACCTCGGGCAGTCGGGGGCCTTCGCCAAGGATTCTCATGCAGGTGCGTACCGCTGTCGCTTCATTCTCGCTTCTTTGCGCGCTCGCCGCGACGGGCGCCCAGGCGGACGACTACACGGTGTCGTTCCCTGTGCCGTCGCTTGACCGCTGGAACTACCCGTTCAATCCGACCCCAGGCACGCGCATCGTCGCCTCGACATTCGGCAACGAGCCTGGCGGCACGCTCTTCGACAACCGCGACGGGCAGTTCATCGTTGGATTCGATACCGGCGCCGTTGTCCCCGCTGGACTCGGCGCTGCGACGTACACCATCCAATCCTGCGTCGTCGAGATCACCTACGCGAACGACCTCGTCGTCGAGTACGACCCGACGGTCGACCCATACACCGCGTTCCTGCCCGCGACCGACGCCGAGTACGCCGACGATGCCGACCTCGGGCAGCCGATCGAGCTCTACGGCGTCGGCTTCCGCAACGGCTTCACACTGGCGAACTGGACCGAGTTCTCGCCGTTCGGCACGGGCAACGTGCTCAACCCGAGCGTGCGCAACGCCTTTGCGCTGGGCACCGATGCCTCGGGACAGTGGGTCGACGTCTCGAACTCGGTGCGCGAGCGCTGGACGCCGCAGCCGTTTGCCGTCGGACAGGTCGCGAAGCTGAAGCCGGGAAGCCTCGTGCCGGTCAACACCAGGATGCGCTTCACCCTCGACGTCTCGCGCGCGAGCGTGCAGTCGTACCTGCGCGATGCGGTGAATGCGGGCAAGCTGCGCCTGACCGCGTGCTCGCTCACGAAGGTCGTGCAGCAAGGCGGCAACTTCCCGACCTTCTATTGCCGCGAGAACCCGCTGGTGACAGCGACCGGCGTCGGCGCAGCGACCCTGCAGATGACGGTCACGACGCAGACCTGCGTGCCGGCGGACCTCAACTGCGACGGCACCGTGAATGCGCAGGACATCGCCATCCTGCTCAGCCAGTGGGGCACGGCGGGGAGCGCCGATCTCAGCGGCGACGGAACCGTCGGCCCACAGGACATCGCGATCCTGCTGGGCGCGTGGAGCTGAGCGCTGCGACGCGGCTTCGTCCCCGCGGGTGACTTCTAGCGGCTGCTTCGGCGGTACATCGGCGCGATGCGGCGGCGAACGCGCTCGCTGATGCTGTCGAGCATGCGCTCGACCTCGGTGACCGCGATCTCCATCACCGCAGCGATCTCATTGATCGTGAGCTCCTCGGTGTAGCGGAGCGCGAGCACAAGTCGCTCGCGACGGGTCAATTCCTTCAGAAGTTCGCTGATGAGCGCCGTGCGCGGGTTTCCCCCAGCAGCCGACGTCATGGTCTGCACGCCATCCTTGCGATTCATGACCAGTCCTTCCTATCGCCATCCATGGCGACTCGGGGAGCATACATCCGCACGCGTGCTCGTGGGCAAGGGAAATCCCATGGCGCGCGATCAGCCGGCGACGACCTTCGACACGCTGAAGAGCGGCAGCAGCAGCGCGATGGCGACGGCGCCGAGGATCGAGCCGAATGTGAGGATCAGCACGGGTTCGAGCAGGCTGGTCGCCTGCTTGAGCGAGGTCTCGAGGTCGTCCTCGGCGAAATCCGCGGCGCGCGACAGGACCTCAGGCAAACGCCCCGTTCTTTCGCCGGCGGCGACCATCGAGACCACCGTCGATGGCAGCAGCGATTCCTTTCGCAATGCATCCACAAGCGTTGCACCTTCGCGGAGCTGCGCATCGAGCGTGTTCCAGAAGGCGTCCGCGCGGGGACTGCGGGAAAGACCGCGGCAGATGGCGATGGCGTCGAGGAGATGGATGCCGCTGGCGAGCAGGGTTGCGAGCGTCCGGCAGGCGATGGCGACGAAGGCGATGCGGGCGATCGGCCCGAGGATGGGCGCATTGAAGCGAAGGCGATCGACGAACCGCATCCAGCCCTCGGTGCGCGAGAGGAACCACAGTCCGCCTGTGAGGAGGGCGAGCCCCGCCGCGATCGGAAGCGCGTGCTCGCGGACGGCGGTGCCGACCGCGAGGAGGATCTGCGTGGGAACCGGCAGCTCCGCGCCGCGATCGGAGTAGATCTTGGCGAAGCGCGGCAGGACGAAGACGAGAAGCCCGGCGAGCACCGCCACGCCGGCCCCAAGCATGAACATCGGGTAGCTCGAGGCTGCCCGCAGCTGGCGGGCGAGCCGCTCGCTGCGCTGCAGGTGGTCGGAGGCGCGCAGCAGCATCGGCCCGAGCTGACCCGTGGATTCGGCGGCGCGGGTCAGCGCGATGACGATCGCGGGGACATCGCGTCCATGGCGGGCAAACGCCTGCGAAAGCGGCAAGCCGCTCTCGACGTCGCGCGCGAGCATGCGGACGAACGGGCGGAACTCAGGGCGAGCGCCTTCGCTGGCGGCTGCCTCGAGCGCTTCCGAGATGGGCACGCCTGCGTCGGCCATCGTGCCGAGGTGGCGGCATAGCATCGCCAGGTCGCCTCGCCGGGCGCGGCTTCCGCGCGGAGTCGAGGAGTGCGCGGAGATGGCCTCGTCGCGTCCGATCGAGAGCACGGTGCGGCCCTCGGCGCGGAGCTTGCGCGCCACTTCCTCCGCATTCGCCGCGGCCATGGTGCCGCTCGTCTCGCGCCCGTCGGTCTCGAGGGCGTGGAAGACGAAGGTGGCGCGGGCTTCGGTGCGGGTCTCGACAGCCATGGTCCTGCGCTCACGACGCGGTCGCGAGCACGACCTCCTCGTAGGTGGTGAGTCCGGCGGCGACCTTCTCGATGCCGTCGACGCGCATGGCGCGGTGTCCCGCGGCGCGCGCGATCTCGCCGAGTTCCTGCAGCGAGACGCCGCGTGCGATCGCGGACATCGTGGTCTCGTCGGGAATGAAGAGCTCGAAGACGCCGATTCGCCCAGCGAAACCGCTGCCGCGGCAGCGCGCGCAGCCTGCACCGCGGGCAAGGCGCTCGACCTTGGCGGCGACGGCCTCGATCTCCGCGCGGAGCACGGCATCGGGCTCGAAGGTCTCGCGGCAATGCGGGCAGATCCGGCGTACGAGCCGCTGCGCCAGCGCGCCCCGAAGGACGGCCGCAACGAGATACGGCTCGATGCCGAGATGCTCGAGGCGCACGGCGGCGCTCACGGCGTCGTTCGTGTGCAGGGTGGAGAAGACGAGGTGCCCGGTGAGCGCGGCCTGCACGGCGGTCGTCGCCGTCTCTGCATCGCGGATCTCACCGACCATGATGACGTCGGGGTCCTGCCGCAGCATCGAGCGCAGCGCGCCCGCGAAGGTGAAGTTCGCCTTGTCGTTGACCTGGAACTGGTTCACGCCGGGAAGCGTGGCCTCGATCGGATCCTCGACGGTGGAGATGTTGAGATCCGCGGCATTCAGCGCCGAAAGCACGCTGTAGAGCGTGGTCGACTTGCCGCTGCCGGTCGGACCGGTGACCAGCGCGATGCCGTTCGGGCGATCGATCACCGACTTCCATGCGGTCAGGATGCGCTCGTTCATGCCGAGCTGGTCGAGCGAGACGAGCGACGCGCGGCTGTCGATCACGCGGATGACGACCTTCTCGCCGTGGCGACCCGGCATCGTCGAGACGCGGAGGTCGATCGGGCGTCCGTCGAGCATCACGTGGATGTCGCCGTCCTGCGGCTGGCGGCGCTCGGAGATGTCGAGGTTCGCCATGATCTTGATGCGGCTCGAGATGGCGGCCGACATCTGGTACGGCGGGCAGATGCGCTCGAAGAGCTTGCCATCGACGCGGAAGCGCACGCGCAGGCGGCGATCGCCGGGCTCGATGTGGATGTCGCTCGCGCCCTCGTGGACGGCGCTGCAAAGCAGCCAGTTCACCATCTTGACGACCGGCGAGTGCGCGGCGATCTCGCGAAGGTCGTCGATCTCGGCGACCTCGCGGTCGACGACGCTGAACGAGCGCTCGTCGATCTCGCCGACGATCTCGTCGATCACGAACACGTTTGCATCGGGCACGAAGGCCTCGAGCGCGCCGCGGATCTCGCCCGCGGTGGTCGCGACGATCTGCACCTGCTTGCCGGTCTGGCGGCGGATCTCCTCGAAGAGATAGAGATTGGCAGGCTCCGCGACGGCGACGGTGAGCACATCGCGCACGAGGAAGAGCGGGAGCACGAGGTGCTCGAGCAGGTACTCGCGGCGCAGGATCTCGAGCATGCGCGGATCGGCGATGCGGGCGATGTCCTTCGCGAAGGGAATGCCGTAGCTGTCGGCCACCGCCGCCATGACGTCATGGTCGGTCACGAAGCCGAGCTCGACGAGCGTCTCGCCGAGCAGGCGGCGGTGCCCCTTCTCCTTCTGATGCTCGAGCGCGTCGTTGAGCTGCTTCGGAGTGATGATGCCCCGCGAGACGAGCAGCTCGCCGAGCTGCAGGCGCGGCAGGCGGTCGACGATGGCTTGATGTCGTGGTAGCGCTCCCATCGTGTTCCTTTCAGCGGAGGCTGCGGGCAGCCGCCTCCACGCTGTCCGCACACTCGAACCGGTCGGCCAGGCGCGTCAGCCGCAGGGCCTCGCGCACGTTGTGCTGCGGCGCGACGAGGCGCAGCGCCCCGCCGTTGCGCGCGGTCTCCTCGCTCAGCCAGAGCAGCCCCTCGAGCGCCGCGCTGTCGGTGAGCGTCACGTTCGCGAAGTCGAGCACGAAGCTCCGCGCGCCCGCCGCGATGCGGTCGCCCACGACGCGGCGGAACGAGTCGATGGCGTCATGCGTGAAGTCGCCGCTCGCGATCAGGAGCGCGACGGGACCATGCTCTTCCCAGGAAAGCTTCATGCTGCCTCCTTCATGTCGTCGGCGTGCGCCTGGTTGAGCGCGTCGTACTCGGAGAGATCGATGGCGCGGAAGCAGGCGACCAGCCGCGGGTCGAGCTGGGTGCCAGCGCAGGCCTGCATCTCGGCGAGCACCATGGCGCGCGGCTTGGCGGCGCGATAGGTGCGGGTCGAGCTCATGGCGTCGAAGGTGTCGGCGATGGCGATGATCCGCGCGGCGAGCGGGATCTCCTCGCCCTTCAGCCCATGCGGATATCCGCGGCCGTCGATGCGCTCGTGGTGATGGCGCACGCCGTCGAGCACCGACGCAAACTGCGGGATATCGCGGAGGATGCGCCAGCCGATCTCGGGATGCTGCTTCACGATCGCGAACTCGTCGTCGGTCAGCCGAGCCTGCTTCCGCAGGATCGACTCGGGCATCCCGATCTTGCCCACGTCGTGGACCAAGCCGGAGATGTAGATGTCCTTCACCTCGTCCTCGGAAAGCCCCGCCTCCGCAGCGATCTGGCGGGAGAGCAGCGCGACGCGCTGCGAGTGGCCGCGCGTGTACGGGTCCTTCGCATCGATCGCGGAGACGAGCGCGGAAAGCGCGCCCATGAACATCGCGTCGAGGTCGCGGTAGAGGCGCGCGTTGTCAAGGAAGACGGCGAGATGCCCCGCCGCAGTCTCGACGAGCGTGCGCTCCCAGTTCGACATCGCGGTGCCGCCGTCGAGCCCGCCACCTGCGGCGAGCAGGCCGAGCACCTTGCCATCGCGGCGGATGGGCGCGAGGATAAGGTCGTCGGACGCGACGACCGCCTGCGCGGGCGCCTGCGCCTCAAACATGATGCGGCGCGCGTCGAGTGCGCCAATTCCATCGCTGAAGACGCCGCCGAGCGACATGTCGAAGAGCGGCTCCGCTGCGCCGGTGATGCGTAGCGCCGTCCAGCGGCAGCCGAGCGTCGCGCGCAGTTCGCCGAGCGCGCGGGTCACGAACACGCGCGGCGCGGAGCCGACGGTCATGTCGCCTGAGAGCGAGTGCAGGAGGTGCAGTTCCTCCCACGCGGCGCCGAGGCGTGCGCTGGCTTCCTCTCCCGCGAGGCGCTCGCCTTCGCTGTGCACGAGCGACGCGATCAGCGACGCGAGGGCGGGCAGCGAGGCACGGGTCCAGCAGGCGCTGGGTGCGAGCAGCGTGCGGGCGAGGCGCGCGTCGGCGCGCGCTCCATGCGCAAGCTGCTCGATCGTCTCCGAACGCAGGGCTTCGCCCAGGAGCGCGACGGCCGCGTAGCGGACGCCGCTCAGGTTGCGGGGCATCGGCACGGGAAGCACCGCGAGGCCCTCGCGAGGCTCGAGCGGTGCAGGCGATGAGATCGCCCAGCGCGCCGCGGCGCGGGCGACCAGCGCACGCGCGCTGCCACTCGTGCAGAGCGATTGCAGCATGTCGGTTGGATCCGTCGCGGCTGGAAGCGGTGCCGCAGCATCCACGGGCACGAGCACCACCTGCGCGGCGCGGAGCGCGCGCGCGAGCGATGCCAGGGACCGTGTCTGCGTGGCGACGGTCATGCGGCGGTGCGGCCTCCGGCGCGGCGAGAACTTTCGAGGAGCTCCATCACGTCGGCGAGCAGCCCACGCGGCGAGAACGGCTTGTGGACGACGCGCGCGATGTTCGCGCTGTCGGCCTCGCCTTCGCGCAGCAGGTGGCCGCGAGCGGTGAGCATGAGGACGGGAATGCGCGCGAGCGTGGCGTCGGAAGCCATCGCGCGGGCGAGCTCGATCCCCGACATCGTCGGCATCTGCAGGTCGGTCACGACAAGGTCGAACGGCGTGCGGCGGACGAGCGCGAGCGCTTCGTCGCCATCGCCGGCGGTCTCGACCTCGAGCCCGGCGTTGCGGAACTTCAGCGCGACGACCTGCACGATGTGCGCCTCGTCGTCGACCACGAGGATCCGCGCGTTGCCGTGGCTTTCGGGTTGGTTTCCGCTCTGCATGGTGTCACGCCGCCTTTCGGCCCGCCTGCTCGAGCGGGATCGCGAACCAGAAGCGGGAGCCTGCCCCCTCGCGGGACTCGACGCCGATCTGTCCGCCGTGCATGGATTCGACAATATTGCGACACAGGTTGAGCCCAAGCCCCGTCCCCTTCGCGACCTTCTCGTGGCTCTCGACCCGGTAGAACTTGCCGAACAGCCGCGGGATCGCGTGCTCGGGGATGCCGAGCCCGCTGTCGCGCACGCTGACGACCACCGAGCGCGCGAGGTTATCGATGTCGACCTCGACGGAGACGGTTCCCTTCTCGGGCGTGTACTTGAGGGCGTTCGAAAGCAGGTTCAGGATGACCTGCTTCATAAGGTTGCGGTCGACGAGCGCGGTCGCACCAGCGCTCTGGCGGTCGAGCGAGAGCGCGATCCCGCGGCGCAGCGCGTCGGCCTGCTGGGACGCCACGCACTCCTCGGCGAGTGCGCAGAGATCGACGCGCTCGTAGTTCGCGCGGGCCATGCCGCTCTCGATGCAGCTGATGTCGAGCATGCGGTCGACGAGCGCGCCAAGGCGCGCGGTCTCCGCGAGGATCACGCCCGCGAAATGCTGGCGCTCGTCCTCGTCCTTCGCCTCGCCGTCGGCGAGCATCTCGGCGTACGCGCGCAGCGACGAGAGCGGCGTGCGCAGCTCATGGCTCGCCTTGGCGACGAAATCGCTCTTGATGCGGTCGGCCTCGCGCTCGGCGCGGACGTCGCGCACGACGATCGTCGCCAGCCCTTCCGTCCCCTCGCGGACGCCGGTCACGCCGATCACGACGGGAGTCGCATTGGCGTCGCGCAGCTCGCACTCGATGCGGCGCCGCTCCCCTGCCGCCGCGGCGGCGACGCCCTGGACCGCGCGCAGCACCTGCGGCGGAAGCGCGTCGATCGCGGCGCGGGTTCCGGCGACGCCCGCCTGCTCGCCGAGCATGCGGCGGGCGGCGAGGTTGGTGAAGCGCGTCTCGCCGTGGGCATCGACGAGCACCACGGCATCGCTGAGATTCTCGAGAATGGCGGTCCGCTCCGCGCAGCGCACCTCGGTCGCGCGGCGCAGGACTTCCTCGCTGGCGCTCGAGCGCGCAGGCATGGCGGCGGCATCGGCCTCCTGCTCGCCGCCGGCCGAGTCGACATGCCGAGGCATGTTCCACCGCGCGATCGACGCCAGCGCCACCATCGAGGCGATGCTCGCGGCGCCGAAGGCGACGATCCACGACGGCGTTCCATCGAGCAGCGCTCCGAGCGCGGCTGCGCCCGGGATCGCCATGAGCACGAGCGCCGTCAGCGCCTTGCTGCCCGGCTCCGTCTGCACGCGGTTCGCGTCGCGTCGCGTTGCGGCCATCGTCATGCTCCTGTCCGCCGCGTTGCGGCGCACGTGTTATTCCTGCGAGACGCTTGCGATCGCTTCCTTGGCGAGTTCCGACGACGGGTCCAGCGTGAGCGCCTTCTGCAGCGCCTTCATCGCCTCGACCTTGCGACCGGCCTGCGCGTAGGAGAGGCCGAGCGCGATGTGCGCCTCGGAATTGCTCGGTCCGCGCTGGCAGGCCGACGTATGCCAGCCGATCGCTTCCTCGATGTTGCCCTTGCGGGCAGCCACGTGGCCGCGCAGCGTGTATCCGACCGGATCCTCGTTCGCGAGCGCAATCAGGCGCTCCGACGCGCTGAGCGCGCGCTGAAGGTCGTCGATCGCGAGCGCGGCGGTCGCGAGATCGCGCCAGCCGCCCACATCCTCGGGATACTCGCGCACGGTGTCGCTGAACACGACGCGCGCCTCGGCGACGCGCCCGAGCATCGCGAGCGAGCGGCCCTCGTAGCGGAGGATCTCGATGCTCGGGACGAAGCGCTTGCCCGTGACCTGGTCGGCCTGCGCGCGCTGGCGCTGCCGGCGCACGGTCTCGAGGCACTTCTGGTACTCGCCTGCATCGAAGAGGGCCGCGACGAACTTGCCGCCGATCATCGGCGCCTCGGTGTCGATCATCATCGCGCGCTCGTAGCTTGCCGCAGCGCTCGCCCAATCGCCACCAAGCTGGGCGATGTCGCCGAGCAGCTCATGCATCGCCGCGTTGTGCTCGAAGTATCCGAGCTTGGGAAGCAGGAGCATGCGCGCGTCATCGAGCTTGCGCTCGGCGACCATGAGCTCCGCCGCGGCGAGGACGTAGGCGATGCGCTCGGGATCGAGCTCGCTCGCCTTCAGGTAGTCGGCGATCGCCTTGTCGTTCTGGCTCCAGCGCTGGTAGACGATGCCGCGGTAGTAGTACGGTTCGCCCAGCTTGGGATCGCACTCGATCGCCTTGCCGAACGCCTCGACGGCCTTCTCCAGCTTCTTCGACTCGAGCTCGATGCGGCCGAGCAGCGACCAGTACTTCGCCTCCTTGCCGCTGCGCGCGAGCGCGGTCTCGACTTCCTTGCGCGCCTTGTCGAGCTCGCCCGACTCGAAGGCCTGCTTGGCCTGGTCGAAGCTCACGAGGCTGGTGGTGCGCTGGAACCGGGCGTTCGCCTCGATGCGCGCCTCCTTGCCGGCCGCGCGCGGGGCGCAGGCAGGAACGAAGGCGACGATGCTCGCGAGCGAGACGGCGGCGAGGATTCTGGCGGCGGGATGCGTGGCGTTCATGGGGGGAGACCTTTGGTGGAAAACGGCCGGAGCCGCGCCCGTTGGACGCGGCTCCGGGGTGTTGCAGAGATCGACCGATCGAAGGTGCCGATTGAGCGCGGCGCCCGAAAGCGCCCGCGTTTCTCGGGCTTTCCCGCGATCAGTTCTTCGGGGTGACGTTCATCCCCGAGTTCGCCGCAGAGCCGCCCGAGTTATCGTCGCCGAAGTCGGTGGCGCCGTTCTCGTCGCTCGCTGCGGCGGTCTGGTTACCGCCCTTGACCTGCTTCTCGAGGATGCGGCGCATCATGCCGTGCTCGTAGTCGGCCTGCTTGGCCGAGCCCTTGCCGGCGAGCTCCTCGCGGAGGCGGATCATCTCAGGCTGGTTGTGCGAGAGGCGCAGCGAGTTCTCGCAGTGGAAGAGCGCGAGCTCGCGGTCGCCCTTGGCAAGGGCCTCCATCGCCTTCTGGTTCTGGGCGGTGGTGAGCGTGTCGCGCGACCACGGCAGCAGGCCCTCGCGGGTGCCGATGCGGACGGCGTGCTCGAACTGGGTGGCCTCGTCCGACCAGACCTTGGCGATCTCATCCTTCACGATCGTCGGGGTGACGAGGAAGATGATCTCCTGGCGGGTCAGCTCGTCGTCGTAGCCCTTGAAGGCGTTGCCGAGAAGCGGGATGTCGCCGAGACCAGGCACCTGACGGCGCTCGATGCGGGTGTCTTCCTTGAAGAGACCGCCGAGCACGAGGGTCTGTCCGTTCTTGACGCGGACGTTGGTCATGATCTCGCTGGTGTCCTCGTTCGGCACCGGCAGCGAGTTGCCGCTGGCGTCGACGATCTGCTCGATCTTCGCATCGCTCACGCTCGGCGCAAGCTCCATGCGGATCGAGCCGTCGCCCGAGATGAATGGACGGAAGATCAGCTTGATGCCTGTGTCGAGGAACTCGACGCTCTGGGTGGTCGCGGTCTGCGTGGTGGTCGCGCTCAGGTAGCCGACGCGGCGACCGATGAGGATCTGCGCGCGCTGGCGGTTGAGCGCCATGACGCGCGGACGAGCGAGCACGGTGGTGTCGGTCACGCTGTCGAGCAGGCGGAGGAACACAGCGACGTCATCGGAGAGGACGCCGACGCGCATCGTCGACGGACGGTCCCAGCCGGACACCGCGGTGCTCGACGAGTTCGCGACGCCATTGCCCTTGCCGACGTCGCCGCTGAAGAGATCGTTGGCGCCCGAGAGCGGGTTGGTCAGGTTGGCGAAGTCGAGGTTGCCGATGATCGACACGTCGACGCCGAAGCCGTCATTCTGCTGCACCTTCGAGGAGACGACGGTCGACTCGACCACGACCTGCGCGGGCGGCGTGTCGATCTCCTTGAGGAGCGACTCGACGGCCTTGATGTGCTCGGGGTAGTCGCTCACGACAATCATGCCCTGGAACGCCCAGCTGTCGCTGCCGCCGTCGGCTGCGTTCGGCTGGAAGCCCTTCTCGACGTCGCCGACGAAGGAGACCTTGCCGACCTCGGAGAGGATCGGGGCGATGAACTCGCCGGCGTCCTTCGCGTTCAGGTACTCGAGCGAGAAGTTGCGGCTGACCTTCTTCAGGCGCGACTTCGAGACGTCCTCCCACTCCTGGCGGGTGTAGACGTAGATGAAGTTGCCCGACTCCTCCATGCGGAGGTCGTTGGCGCGCATGATCACGTCGAGCGCGTCATACAGCGTCACGTCGTAGAGGTTCGCGCTGACCTTGCCCTGCACGCCGCGCGAGGCGATGATGTTGCGCTTGCCCTGCATCGAGAGCATCTGCAGCGCCTGCAGGATGTCGGTGTCCTGGAACTGGATGGTGAACGTCTCGGCGGCTGCCTGGCCGACGTTCGCCTTCACCTGCGCCTTGTTGTCGGCGGGCTTGGCCGCGGGGTCCTGCGCGAACGCGATGCTCGACGCGGCCAGCGTGGCGATGAAGGACGCCTTCTTCGTCAGGTTGATGAAGGCACGACGCGTGGCGTTGTTGGTGCTGTTGCTCATGATTGGTTCACTCGATTTCCTGGGCTTGTCCGGTGCGCACTGCGCTCACCGGCCGCCATCTCCCCTACTCGGAGTTGTTCCCGAGCCGACTCCACGCATGCGGATCTCGATGCGCTGCTCGCCGTGACCAAGCACGGCGGCGCCTTCGATGACCTCGAGGAGCACGAACTTCACGCCGTCCGCGCCTTCAAGCGCGTCGCCGATTCGGTAGGTGCGTCCGTCGATCACTGCCATGGACAGGCCCCTTCCGGCGGACTGCAATCGGAACCGCTCCGCTGCACGACGCGCCGCCTCAAATGCTTCAGGCGCAGGTACTTCGGCACTTTCCTTCTCGCTCTTCTGCGTCGGGACGATGCTTGCCTGCGATGGCATCGGGTTGTCCGAGCTGGGGAACGTGTGCGGATCGATGCGGAACGGATCGATAAGACCCGCATCCGCCGCGGGAAGCAGCGGGTCGACGTCCTTCGGAAGCTGCGGGCCGACCACGAGCTTCTCGGGTTCGTCGGCGATCGCGGTCTTCGGGATGCTGGTCAGGATGCGCAGGCGCGCCCAGAGCAGGAGCCCCATGGGCTTCGCGAGCACGAACGCCGTGACCAGCGAGAAGAACACGAGGGTCTTGCGCGAGCGCGACCACGCCGCGAAGCCGCGCTTCGCGGGTGCCGCCTTGCCCTGCTTCGCTGGACGCGCACCGATGTCATGCTGCTTCATGGCTGCTTCTCCCCTTCAGCTGCCGCGATCGCCTCGGCGAACACGGCATCGAGCTCGAGCCTGGCCTCGACCAGGCGTGGATCGGACTTCGTCGCGTTTCCGCCGCGCTGCTTCGTGCCCTCGAGCGGGCGCGAGATCTCGATGCGGATCGGGCGCACCAGGCGGCGGTCGCCTTCGGCACGCGCGAGCACCTGCATCACGCGCTCGAAGGTCGCGTTCATCTCGATCGTGATCGGCACGGCTCGGAACGGCGCCTTCTCTGCAGGGGTCGCGGGGAGAACGTCGCCGGCGACGATCGTCTGCGTGCCCATGTCGGCATCTGCGCCGACGGCGAGCATGCGCATGAGGTGCGCCTGATCGGGGGCTGCGGGAATCGTGCGCAGGACGCGCCCTGCATCGGCTCGGGCTGCAGCGACCTCGGCTCGCAGCGCATCGCGCGCCGCCGCGATCGCATCGCTGCGCTCGACCTGCGCGAGCAGGCGGCCGCATTCGGCGGTGCGCGCCTCCGACTCGGAGAGCGCGGGCATGAACAGGAATCCGACTGCGCCGGCGAGCGCGAGCGTCGACGCGGCGAGCATCGCCAGCGAGCTGCGCGAGGGCTTTCCGATGAACTTACTCATTGGTTCCCCCCGATCCGGCGGCGGCGACCTCGGGCAGCTTCCAGCGACGGTCGAGGTCGACCTTGAAGTGGATGCGGAACTCGCGGGCGCTCTTGCCGCGGAACTCGCGGCTTCGGCTCGACTCGAGGCTCACCTGCGACATCGGCGCAAGGGCGGCGAGCCCGTCCACGAGCTTTCCGACGTCGGATTCGTTGGCGGCGATGCCCGCGATCTCGCCGCGCAGCTCGCGCGGCGCAGGCTCCTCGCGGCCGACGCGGCGGATCTTCTTCGCCGTGCCCTGCACGTTCGCGTAGTCGAGATCGATCTTCTCGAGCAGCGCTCCCGCCGGCAGCGATGCGGCGACGGCGCGCACGACGGCGCTGGCGGGAATCGCGACGACAAGCGAGCGCTGCGTCTCCAGCTGTGCGACGATCGCGGCCTGCTCGGCTCGCAGCGATGCGAGCTCCTGCTCGAGCACGATCACGGGACCGCTCGAGTCGCGCGCAGCGGCGAGCTGCGCAGATGATCGCGCATCGATCGTGCGGGCGGCGGCGGCGAAGCCGACGGCGATGGCGCCGACCGCGAGCGCGGCGAACTGCACCCGACGCGAGATGCGCCGGCCGGCGACGCGGTCGCGCACGCACTGCGGGATCAGGTTGATCTCAGGCTGGTTCATGCTGCGCTCCTCTTGCGTGCGGGTGCCTCGGCCTGCGCGTGCCGCTCGCGGCATGCCAGTCCGAACGCAGTGATCCATGCAGATGCGTCGCCACCGGGCGCGGCCTCGCGGAGCGACTCAAGCGCAAGCTGGGGAAGCTCGCCCTCGATGCCGACCACCTCGGCGCGCGTCGTCTCCTCGACGATCGCGGCCAGCCGCGGCTCGGCTCCGTGCGGACCCGAGATCACCACGCGGCCAGGCTGCCCGCCGCGGAAGGTGACGCCGTAGTAGCGCAGGCAGAGGGCGACTTCGCCTGCAAGCGAGTCGATGGTGCCGCGGGTCGCCGCCAGCGCAGCCTCGTCGGCCACGTCATCGACGGCAGGCGCAGCGCCGCGCGCAGCCGCCATGCGATGCGCACGCAGGCTTGCCGCGGCATCGAGCGACACCGAAAGGCGCGACGCGACCGCATGGTCGAGCGTCTCGCCACCCACGGGAATCTCGCGGCAGAACGCAACGCGATCGCCGCGCACCACGAGGATGATCGACCCCTGCTGCTCGACGTGGAGCACCGCCCGCACGATCGCGGCATCGGCCTCGCGCCGCGTGCGCCGGCTCGCGGCGCGTGCGATCGACATGAAGCGCGGCTCCGCGGCGATCGGATCGAAGCCCTCCTCGAGCAGCGCCGCCATCGCTCGCTCGATCTCGTCGGCATCGGCAGCGACCACCAGTTGCTCTTCCTTGCCATCGCTGTGCTGCGAAGGCGCGCCCGTCGGAACCGCATCGGCGACGACGCGCTCGTTGGGCAGCTCATGACGCTGCGAGGCTTCCCAGACGATCGCGCTCGCCGCGCGCTCGCCGAGACCTGCCGGCATGCGCGCCACGTGCATGCGCGTGTTGCTCGATGGAAGGCCGACGACGACATCGCGCCCGACGAATCCGGCACGGCGCATCGCGCGCGCGGCATTGCCCGCTCGCCGGACGAGGTCCTCGCCCGGCTCTGCGCCGATCGCGATCAACCGACGTGCGGCATCAGGTCCGTGCCGGACCTGCATCGCGCGCGGCTGGTCCGCGCCGAGGTCAAGTCCGATCGGGCCAACGCTCCGATTCCATGGCATGCGCCAAAACGACATCCAGGCCTCCTGCATGGTGGGAACACCCACCCCCTGCTTCGTCGGCGTTTCTCGGGCTTCGCTTTGGCGCGCCTGGCTCAAAAGAAAGCACCCGCCGATCATGGGCGGGTGCGGAGTCGCGTGCGTTCAACGAGTTATGGCGCGGGCGGCGTCGGCAGCTGCGTCAGGCGCGTCACGCGGACCTTGCCGGTGACGGGCGCGATGTCGAGCTGGTACGACGCCTGCGGCGATGTGAGGATCACGGAGCCACCGGTTCCCGGGATCCCGCCCGCAGCGACGGTTCCGCCGAGCTCGTCGAAGGTCAGCACGCGCTTGCCGCTGTCGAGATTCACGCTGTGGACGCGCACCGACGAGAACTGCTGGCGGTCGCGCAGGTTCACCACGTACGCACCAGCCTCGGAGTTCGATGCCAGCGGGTCGTAGACGTAGTCCGCCGTCGCAGGATCGAACTCGTCGCCGAGCGAATCCTCGCTCGCTCGCACGAGGCACCATCCGGTTCCATCCGGATAGAAGTAGACGCTACGGAATCCCTGGTTCGCGAGCGCATCGCTTTGCGCGAAGGAGATGTCGGCGATCAGCGTTCGCACCGCCGACTGCGTGTCGAAGTCGCCCTTGCTCGAGAGATAGGGCACCAGCAGCGATGCCGCGAGGCCGAGGATCGTGACCACGATCAACACCTCGATGAGTGTGTAGCCGCGGCGGATCATCGAAATCGTGGCGTTGCGCGCTCGCATGGAGAATCCTCGTGCAATCGGTTCCGCGCGATCAGCGCGTCTTCGCGGCCGCTTCGATGGCGGCACGCAGTTCGTTCACGTTCGAGACCTCGACCTGCACGCCCCTTCCGATGAGCGCGCGAATCTCCGCGAGCTCACGGCGCACGGCCTGGAGCTCGTTCACCATCTCTGCGCGCTGGAAGCCCGAGTCGAGCACCTGCACAGCAGGCGGTTCCGACGCGAGGGCGGCGTTGCGCGTGCTGGCCGGTGGTGCGCCCGCCTCGGCTCGGCTCGCGAACGGCGAGCCGCCGTTCGAGAACGCGATCCATGCGGTCATTCCGAGGATGCAGGCGTTGGCGAAGGTCCAGCCGAAGCGGCCGACCTTGCCGCGCGTTCCCGCGCAGCCGTTGCCGTTCGAGCTCGAGTCATTTCCGGTGTCGTTGCTTGCGTTCATATCGCGTTTCCCTTCGCTGTCGTGCAGGGGTTTCGGCGTTCCGCAGCCGCGACTTGCGGCTGGACTCGGCGGCGCTGCGATTCAGCGGCCGCCGCGCCCGAGAATGCTCACCAGGTCGGGGCCTCGGCGAGTGCGTCTGAGTCGTTGCCGCGGTAATCCACGGTCAGCTTGAGCCCGTTCCAGTTCCACATGTAGCCGACGGGCAGCTTCGGCTCCTTCATGAGGAACGGAGTCGAGCCGTTGAACGAGGTGGTCATGGCGGGCCACAGGTAGTCGGTTCCATCCGAGCCAGATGCCGGCGGGATGGCGCCACCATTGCGAAGCTTGTAGAGCTCGATCTGGCTGCGAACCGCAGCGAGCTGCGAGCGAGCGGTGCTGCGCGCCGCGTCCTCCGCAGTCATCGACATGTTCGGAACGACAAGCGCGGCCAGCAGGCCGACGATCATCAGCACGGTCAGGATCTCGATCAGGGTGAAGGCACGACGGGCTGACTTGAACATGCGTACTTCTCGCAGGTTTGGGGTTCGGCCTGGACGGAGGCCGCTTCCGCGTACTGTTGCCACACCCGATCCGCCACCACCCTGGAAGCGGGCTGCACGGATTTCTCCGTGCAGCCCGGGATCACTCAGATTCTCGATTTACCAGCTCTCGATCTCAGCGAGGGTGAGGCCCTCGGGGAGCGTGCTGCCCGTGAAGGTGACGTAGATCGTCTCGACGTTGGTCGTGCCAGCGTTGTCACCCCAGACGAAGTCGTAGCCGAGCGGCAGGGTCGGGGTCTTCTGGAGGTACGGATCCTCGCCGTTCGGAGGAGTCATCAGGTCGCCGAAGCCAGCGGGCAGATTGCCGTTGTTGCGAACCCGGAAGAGCTCGACCTGGCTGCGGACGGTCTGGAGCTGGCTCTTGACCGAGCTCTCAGCGGCCTCCTGCGAGGCGTTCGTGAACTGGGGGATCACGATCGCGGCGAGGATGCCGAGGATGACGACGACGATGAGAATTTCGATGAGCGTAAAACCACGACGAACCGAACGCTTGATAGACATGGGTTCCTCAATTCCCTCGGTTGACCTTGCCATCCGGGCGACTCGACCCGAGGTTGCGCTCGGTCGCCGTACTTTCGAATCGGCTCAGCTGAGCCTTTGAAATGCCGTTGCGAACCCGTGGCCCGCAACGGCCTTTGCTCGGATCCCTCCCTGAGGTCAAGGCGTCCCTCCGGCGCCAGGACCAAGGATCTGAACGCCTAGGAGATCGACCCCCCATGGGCAGATCTTCAGCAGCCACGCAGAAACAGCCGAGCCTTGCGCGCGCCTGCGCCTCTCCAGTCGCAACGAGTCATCCAGCCCGCACAGACCGAACCGAGTGCAGCGCTTTCAGCAGAGGAACGCGCCATCGAAGCGCAAGGCGATGCGGTACCGGCCCGCGGGAGTGCGCTCGCAACGCATGATGGTGCCCGCGTTCGGGCGGCACATCGGATTGCTGAAGCCAACGCTCACCCGCATGCCGACCTCTGCGCGCGTCTGAGAATCGCCCGCAAGCCACCACGGCGAGCAATCGAGGTTCGAGAGCTCGAGCAGCTTCCCGAGATCGACGCCGAGGGCGAGCAGCGTGGTCGTGCCATGGATGCGCCAGCGCGGAGAGCGCCTGCGATCCAGGCGGAAATCCGGCGTCAGCCGCTCGCGCCCGGGCCACCATGCCGGAAGCACGGGGGCGCGCTGCGTCTCCTGCGCGGAGCGCACGGGCGTTTGCAGCAGCATCGAGGAGGCCGACATGGGACGCGAAGGAATTCGGCGTTTCCTGCCGAGGCGCTTGAGAATCGCCGCGCCCCGCATGACCCCGCGGAAAGGGCGGTATAACTCCTGCATGAAGGTCGCGCCGATTGCGAGACTCGCCGTCCCCACCGGCACCGCTGCAGCGGTGGTGGTGATGCGCGAACCGACCGGCGACCCATCGCTCGACGCACGCCGTTTCTCCGCGCTGGAATCCCTCGACGACGCCCGCTTCCGCGCGACGTTCGAGGAACTCATCGTCTCGGGCGTCTACACAGTGCTTTCCGAAAGGGTGCTGGTCCTGCGCGTGAGCGATCACGGCGTGAAGTCGTTCGCCGCGGTGGTCGCGCTCAGCGGAGGCGGACAAGGCGACGTCGGTCGCGCCGGACTGTTCGTGCACGGCTCGGGACTCACCGCAGCAGGCGGCGAAGCACTGCAGGCGCTCCTCGAGGCAGAGACGAAGCAGCGTCCCGTGTTTCACGGGATGACCGCCGAGGGCGTGACCTACTCGGGCTTCGAGGCCAAGGAGGCCTCCGCGATCCTCGCCGCCGCGAACGCAGCGCTCCCCTCCACTGCTGTCGCCACCTCCGTCGCGCTTCTCTTTGCTGGGGCTGCGATTGAGGTTCCGAGGGGGCTCTTCGTCGCCGTGGGCCCCGCGCCCTTCTAGCGGTCGCCGAGTTCCGATATCTCGCCGCGCTTGCGCGGAGCGCCTGAAGCCGCTGCTACCATCGCCCTCCAACGAGAGGCCACCGTGACGACCATGACACCCGCCGCCGCCAACGTCGCCCGCACGCTCTTCCCGCAGACCCCATCGAAGGGTCGCGTCTACAACTTCAGCGCGGGTCCAGCCTGCATGCCCGAGTGCGTGCTGGAGCAGATCCGCGAGGAGCTGATCGACTGCCGCGGCAGCGGCATCGGGCTGCTTGAGCTGTCGCACCGCGGACCGATCTATGACGCGCTCAACAACGAGGCCGAGTCAGCCTGCCGCAAGGCCGCAGGCGTCGGCAGCGACTACGCGGTCTTCTTCATGCCTGGCGGCGCCACCATGCAGTTCGGCCTCCTGCCGCTGAACTTCCTCGGCGAAACCGACACCGCCGCCTACATCGACACCTCGATCTGGTCCTACAAGGCCTACACCGAGGCCGCGCGCTGCCGCTCCGTCAGCATCGCGTTCGACGGCCGGGCACTGCCCGCGAAGTACTCGCGCGTCCCCAAGACCGGCGAGTTCACCGAGCCAAAGGGTGCCAAGTACCTCCTCTACTGCCAGAACAACACCGTCGAGGGCACGACCTTCTGGGCGCCGCCCGAGACGACCCTCCCGCTCATCGGCGATGCGACCAGCGACATCTTCTCGCGCCCGTGGGACTTCACCAAGCATGTGATGGTCCTCGCCGCCGGCCAGAAGAACCTCGGCGCCTCGGGCGCGAGCCTCATCGTCGCGCGCAAGGACTTCCTCGCGAGCGCGACGCAGAAGCTGCCCACGATGCTGCGCTTCGAGGACCACGCCAACGCGAAGTCGATCCTCAACACGCCCCCCACCTTCGCGGTGCGCGTGATGGGCCTCATGGCCGAGTGGACGCTGAAGGTCGGCGGCCCAGAGGCGATCGCCAAGAACAACGCCTACAAGGCGAACCTGATCTGGAACGCCGTCGACAACTCCGGCGGCTTCTACTCGTGGCCCGCGGAGAAGTGGTGCCGCTCGCACCTCAATGTGTGCTTCAAGACTCCGAAGCCCGAGCTCGACGCCAAGTTCGTCGCCGAAGCCGAGAAGCAGGGTCTTTGCGGCCTCCTCGGACACCGCGAGGCCGGCGGCATGCGCGCGTCGATCTACAACGCATTCCCCGTGAAGGGCTGCGAGCTCCTCGCAGACTTCATGGCCGACTTCGCGCGGCGGGCGTGAGCGGTGGATACGTCAGGAGCGCCGTCGCGATTCACTCGCGCGGCGCTCGTCAAGAGGGAGCCGCCGCAGCGGCGACCGCTCAACAATGAGTGCCCGCAGACGAAGTCTGCGGAACGGGTTGCGTGGGAGTCCATGAACGTTGGAGTCGGCTGACTCCTCACGACGTTGGTTCCGCAGATTCCGGCGTTGCCTCCATCTGCGGGCACCCACATCAAGCGAGCGCCGAAGTTCGCCGCCGCTGCGGCGAGCATTCATCCGCGCTCGAGCTCGAACCGGTCACCCGTCCGCGCATACCACTGCCCGCCCATGCGGCCCACGGCGCGTAACTTGGCGGAATCGACATGCATCCGCGGATGCGCCAGCGCATCGTCCACACGCGCGTGGATCACGCGACCGAGCACCATGTTGCCCCCAAACGGCACGCCTGGCGCAAACCGCTTGACCTCGATCGTCTCGCACTCGAAGTGAATCGGGCTCTCCGCCATGTACGGCGCCTGGATCCGCGAGCACATCCGTGCCGTCAACCCTGCGTACTCGAACTCGCTCTCGCCATGCGCGAGATCCGCCGCGCACTTCACGACCTTCGCGATGTTCTCTTCCGTCGCCAGGCTCACCGAGAAGCACCCCGATCCGCCCTCCGCGACCGGCTTCGCATTCCGCAGCGAGTCGTTCTCGCCACCATCGCCGCGGCTCACCGGACAGAACATCAGCACCATCGGCTCGCTCGACACCGCATTGAAGAACGAGAACGGCGCCAGATTGTGCTGCCCCGCCGCGTTCATCGTGCCCACCACCGCGATCGGCCGCGGCACCACCGTGCCCAGCAGCAGGTTGTAGCGCAGCCCGACCGGCATCGACGCGATATCCAGCTCCATCACGCACCTCCCCGCTTCCTTGCGATCTCTGCACGCACGCGCTCGACAAGCCCGTCCATCGCAGCCTCGAGCATCGCGATCATCTCGGTGAATCCATCGCGCCCGCCGTAGTACGGATCGGGCACGTCGTCGTGGTTCCGCGCCGCGTCAAACTCGCGGATGAGTACCACGCGCTCCTTCGGCGCGCCGCGTGCGATCACAGCGCGCACATGCGACCGGTCCATGCAGACGAACAGGTCATGATGCAGGAAGTCCTGGTCGCGGAGCCCCCGCGCCGTGCCCTCGTCGGGATATCCCGCCTCGCGGAGGGCCTCTGCAGACCGCGGATCGGGATCCTCGCCCTCATGCCAATCGCCCGTCCCCGCCGAATCGATGACGAGATCAGGCAGCATTCCCGCCTTCCGCGCATGCTCGCGGAAGATGTTCTCCGCTGCCGGGCTCCGGCAGATGTTCCCCGTGCAGATGAAGACGATGCGGAATGGCTCGCGCGCGCGGCTCATGCAGCGAGTGTATCGTCTGCAACATGGCGTTCGACTATGACCTTCTCGTCCTCGGCAGCGGCCCCGCGGGCCAGCGTGCGGCAGTCCAAGCCGCCAAACTCGGCAAGCGAGTCGGCATCGTCGAGCGCTCGCGGATGGTCGGCGGCGTCTGCCTGCACACGGGAACGGTCCCCAGCAAGACCTTCCGCGAAGCGGTGCTTTCCCTCACGCACATCCCCTCCTTGTCGCGCGGCATCCCGGTCGATCGCCCTCGGCCGACCATGCAGGACCTGCTCCATCGCGTGAACGGCGTCATCGAGCGCGAGCTCGACGTCGTTGCGCGCCAGCTCTCGCGGAATGCAATCGATGTCATCTCGGGTACGGCGCGCTTCGTCGATCCGCACACCCTCTCGATCCATGGCGGCCCGCTGGAGCGGCAGGCGAGCGCGGAGCACGTCCTCATCGCCTGCGGCAGCGTGCCCGCCCCGCCGCCCGTCGACGCCGACCATGAGACGATCCTGACGAGCGACGACATCGTGCATCTTCACCGGCTGCCGAAATCGCTGGCCGTCATCGGGGGCGGCGTCATCGGCGTCGAGTATGCCTCGATGTTCGCCGAACTCGGCGTCGAGGTCACGCTCATCGATCGGCACGAACGCGTGCTCGACTTCTGCGACCACGAGATCGTCGACGAGCTCATGCACCAGATGCGCCAGAAGCGGGTCACCTTCCGCCTCGGCGAAGCGGTGCAGAAGATCCGCGGCATCGACAATCCCCGCGGCGCGGCCATCGATCTCGAGAGCGGGAAGCACATCGAGGTCGACGCCGTCCTGTTCTCGATCGGCCGCATCGGCGCCACCAAGCAGCTCACGCTTGAGAAGGCAGGCGTACCTGCCGACGATCGCGGGCGCATCAAGGTCAACGACAAGTTCCAGACCGACGTCGCGCACATCTCGGCGGCGGGCGACATCATCGGCTTCCCCGCCCTCGCCTCGACCAGCTCCGAGCAAGGACGCCTCGCCGTCTGCCACATGTTCGGCGTCGAGGCAAAGCCCACGCCCGCAGGGTTCCCGTACGGCATCTATGCGATCCCGGAGATCTCGATGGTCGGCGCCACCGAGGAGGAGCTCACCCGCCAGAAGGTGCCCTACGAGGTCGGCGTCGCACGGTACGAGGAGATCGCCCGCGGCCAGATCCTCGGCGACTCGAGCGGCTTCTTCAAGATGATCTTCCATCGCGAGACCCGCAAGCTGCTCGGGGTGCACTGCATCGGCACGCAGGCGACCGAGCTCGTGCACATCGGCCAGGCCGTGCTCACGCTCGGCGGCGGGCTCGACTACTTCCTCGAGACGGTGTTCAACTATCCGACGCTCGCGGAGTGCTACAAGGTCGCCGCCTACAGCGCAGCCAAGCACATGCGATCGTACTGATCACGGCTCGGCGATCGCTACTTGATCCGCCCCATCGCATCGATCGCAAGCGGGCCAAGCTCGCGGATGCGCTCGGGCATCTCGGGATCCGCCGACATCTCCTCGAACGCCTTCGCAAGCGTGAATGGATTCTGCCGCGAGATCATCGCGCCGTGGCGCACGAGCGCGGCTGCGATCGTGGCGGCATACAGCCGCGCAGCCAGGCTCCGCTCCGGAGCGGTCGCGCCCGTCGTCCGCAGCATCTTGTACGCGTTCTTCAGGTCCTCGAGCTGATGCTGCGTCGTCGATGCAGCGATGATCGCGTCGAACGGGTCCTTCGCAGCGGGAATGATCTCCCGGGTGAGGAACGCTGCCCCCGCGATCGCAGGCGACGAGTCGAGCTCGAACGCCCAGCGGAGCGTGTCGCCAAGCGACTGCGCCGCATGCGATCCGCTCGGATCATGCTGGGGATCAGGGAAATCATGCATGGTCATCTCGGGCATCGTCATCGCCCCTCGAGGAAGGAAAGCAGTTCAGAGACCTCGTGCTGGAGATCGTTCGGATCGAGGATGGTGGCTCGAAGCTCATCCATGAGAATGGCCGCGAAGCGGCGCTTGGCGACCAGGAGCTTCGCAGCGCATGCTCCCCGCTCGATGCCCAGCCGAGGAGCGATCTCGTCGTAGCCTGGCGCACTGCCCTGGAAGGCAGCCTGCAGCACGCGCAGCCGGAAGATCTCCCACGACGCGTGGTCACCCTCGGACTCGAGCTCGCGCTGCAGCCGTTCGCTGGCGGCGCGGATCAGTCCTGCGACGAAGCGCGCGTTGAATGCACGCTCGGGCGACGACCGAGACCCGTCGCTCGTCATGTCGAAGCCGCTCTCGGACATCGCGTCGATCGCGACCAGCGAGGACTTCGGTGCGCGGATCGCGGCGGTCGCCCGCCGATGCGTATCCGCGAGGTAGTTGCGCACGGCGCCGATGAGCAGCGTGCGGAACCGCCCGCGCGACTGGTCAGCCTTCTCAAGCAGATGGCGCGCCAGGAACACGTCGCAGATGAACGCCTGCGTCAGCTCGGTGGCTTCCTCGCTTCGGCGCCCGGTCGCACGGATATAGGCATAGACCGCAGGCCAGGCACGCTTCATCACGGCGTCCAGGCTGGACTTCGCCGTCGTGGAACCGCTCGCGGCGTCGCGGATCAGGTCCCAGTTGGTCTGGGTCATCGAGGGGTTCGAGTGGTCTCTCATGGTCCACCGCCAGCTCCGCGCGGGCACCTTCCCGCGCCATAGGAAGGTACGGCAACGGCGGGCGGGGATTGGGGAAACTCGCGAAAGTTGGCCTCGACACACCCCCCAGAAAGGAGAAAGGAGAGAGCAGACCGAGGAGAGAGGGGGCATTTTCAGCCTCTACTCTCCACTATCTGCTCTCTCCTCTCTCACTTTCGCGGAGCGAAAGTGGAGCCGGAACGCCGCTTGGGAAACCGAACACTGGGCTCGTTACGCCCCCGGAAAGGAGAAAGGAGAGAGGAGACCGAGGAGAGAGGGGGCATTTTCAGCCTCTCCTCTCCACTATCTACTCTCTCCTCTCTCACTTTCGCGAAGCGAAAGTGGAGCCGGAACGCCGCTTGGGAAACCGAACACTGGGCTCGTTACGCCCCCGAAAAGGAGAAAGGAGAGAGGAGACCGAGGAGAGAGGGGGCATTTTCAGCCTCTCCTCTCCACTATCTACTCTCTCCTCTCTCACTTTCGCGGAGCGAAAGTGGAGCCGGGGGGATTCGCACCCCCGTGCCGATACGTCCGTTCCACCGCGTCAACGAGCGTTTCCGTTCTTTCGATCTCGCCTAGGCCATCCGCGTACGGCGGGCGCCAAACCTAAGCCAGCCTGACTGTTGTCTCGTTCCTCAGCGGTAAGGCATCGCCTTGGAACCAGCCCGGTTTTTTGCGCGGGCGGATCCTACCGGGCGTTGGATCCGCTCCACGTCGCTGCACTTAGGCAGCGAGAGCGTACTGCGTGTTGGCAGTTATGGTTTGCATACTTTTTACGTGGCCAGCATGCTCCACGGCTCGCAACGATGGACCGGGTGCGTCCGGTCGAATCTGGTCGGCCCCGATTGTGAAAGACAAGGGTGAGTATACGAATCCCGCCGGGGCAAAGCCAACCCGTCACGACGGATTTCCCTGCAATCGATCTCACGCGATCACGGATTGCCGCTGATCTTCGCGCCGCCCTGCGTCGTCACGCCCGACGTCGCCTGCTCGAGCGCCTCGAGCTCCTCGGGCGAGAACGGCGACCAGTCGATCTGCGCCGCGCCGAGCGAAGTTCCCGTCGCGAAGGCGAGGTCGACCAGCGCGATCTGATACGCGCCGAGCGCCTGCACCTCGCGGCTCTGCGCATCGGCAAGACGCGCATTCGCATCCAGCACCTCGATGCTCGTGCGCAGGCCGACATCGAACTGCCGCTGCTCGGCGGCGAGCGTGCGCGCGGCGAGGATCGCCTCGAGCCTGGCCGCGAGGATGCGCTGCCAGCTCTGCGTCAGCGTATCGAGCGTGTCGTACACCTCGGTCTGGATCGCCAGCTTGCGGGCGTCGCGGGTCGCAAGGCGCCGCAGGCGGGTCAGGATCGCGGAGTTCACGCGCGCCTCGAGGATCTCATTACCGATGGGAATCTCCGCACGCACCCCGACGTTGAAGCTGTCGTCGTCGCCGAGGTCGCCGTAGGCCCGATGCATGTCGGTGCCCGTGCCCTGCATGTCGTAGCCATAGTCGAGCACGAACAGCGGCAGCGCCGCATTCTTCCGGAACTGCACCTCGCTCTCATCGATCGCAAGCTGCAGCTCGAGCTCAAGCATCTCCATTCGGTTGGCGATCGCCTGCGCGGACAGCGCGTTGCCGTCGAGGACGAGTCCGAGCGGGTTCGGATCGGTTGCTGGCTTCAGCGGCGTCGGCGCCGACACGGGAAGGTCGTCGCGATTCATGAGCCGCTTCAGCGCGCGCTGGCGGATGCGCACGGCCGTGTCGGCGACGATGATCTGCTCGAGCGTGCGTCCCACGCCGCTCTCCGCGCGCACGACCTCGATCTCAGCGCCATCGCCCTGCACCGCGCGTCGACGCGCGCGCGCAAGCTGCTCGACGGCGACGTCGTACTGCGCGCGCCGCACGCCCAGCTCGCGATACGCCGAGTAGAGGTTCCAGTACGCCTTGTCCGCATTGGCAAGGATGCGGATCGCCTCGAGCTTGGTGCGCGCATCGGCGATCTGCCCCTGCCAGTCGGCGACGCGGATCGAATGCGTGTTCGCCCGCACGCCGGCGCCGCGCAGCAACGGCTGGCTCATCGAGAACGAGAGCGCCGACAGCCAGTCCTGGCCTGGATCGCCGAAATCAAACCCGTTGGCGCTCTGGTCCGCCGACGCACCGAGGGTGACCTCGCCGCCGGTCGCGAGCGGAATCGCGATCCCCGCGGACAACGAGTCGCTGTTCGCAGGCTCGCCCGTGGCGAGATCGGCGAAGACGTTGTTCTCGTTGCGCTGGTAGCTCGCGAAGATCGTGTTCTGGAACTTCGCTTCCTCCGCGCTCAGGTTCTCGCGTGCGATCGCGGGATCCACAAGCACGGTGCGGAGGTCGAGATTGCCGCGGAGGACCGCCGAGCGGACGTCGGCGATGCTCACGGGAACCTCGTCCTTCGGCATCGGCGGCTTCTCGAGCTCATCGAGCGTCTGCTTCGCAGCCTGCTCGAGCGGCACGGGCTTCTCCAGCGAACGCGCGGCGGGATCGATCGGGTCGATGCGCTTCAGCTGCCCATCGGGCACCCGCCAGCGCGGATCGTCGTTGTCGAAGATGCCGGACCTGCAGCCACCGGCTGCGAGCGCTGCGGCGAGGATCAGGCAGGAAGCAATCGAATGGTTGCTCGTGAATCGCATGGAAGTCAGGTCGCGGTCATTCATGCCGCAGCGCCTCGATCGGATCGAGCCGAGCGGCCTTGATCGCGGGGAACATACCGAACACGACACCCGTCAGCGCGCTGAAGGCGAAGCTCACCGCGACCGCCCAGAACGGGATGTCCGCCTGGTCGAGCTGTGCGCCGGGGATCTTGGTGAGTCCGAAGGCGGCAAGCCGTCCAAAGGCGATGCCGATGAATCCGCCCACGAGGCAAAGCGTCACCGCCTCGAGCAGGAACTGCAGCAGGATCGCCGTCGGCGTCGCGCCGACGGCTTTCCGCAGGCCGATCTCGCGGGTGCGCTCGCTCACCGAGACCAGCATGATGTTCATGATGCCGATGCCGCCGACGAGCAGCGAGATGCCGACGATGCCGCCCGCGATCGCGGTGATTCCCGCCGCGAGCGTCTTGAACTGCTCGATGAACTTGTCGATCGCGGCGACGCGGAACGTCTCGAGCTCGCCGGGCGCGATGCCGCGCATGCGGCGAAGCACGAACCGCACTTCATCCTCACCCTCCAACGCCGTCTCGGGGTTCGAGAAGAGCCCCTCGATGCGCATGAAGAAGTTGCGCTCCTGCATCTTCTCGGCGACCGAGAAGGGGATGAAGATCTCCGCGCTCGACGTGTTCATCCCGAAGAACCGAGCGGTGGTCGTCTCGACGACGCCGACGACCATGAACCGCCGACCACCGATGAGCACGGACTCGCCGACCGGATTGGCGGCGAGATCAAGCTCGCGGATCGCGTCGGCGTTGATCAGGCAGACCTGGCGCTCGCTGTCCTCGTCGATCTGGCTGAACGGGCGTCCCTCGACCACGAATCGGTTCTGCACCACATGCCAATCGGGCCAGATGCCTGCCACGGTGATGCCCTCGATGCGCTTGTCACCGCTCTCGACGTCGAGTCCGACTTCGGTGATGGGCGTGATCGCCTTCACCAGCGTGCACTCGTCGCGGATCGCACGGACCTCCGCTGTCTTCAGCAGGATCTTCTCCCACGGATACATGTTCCGCGGCGCGTTGTCAGGCCGATCGGGAAACACGAAGAACTTGCTCGCGCCGACCGACTCGAACTCCGCGAGCACCTTCGCCTTCAGGCCGGTGAGCGCAGCGATGACGGCGGTGGTGCTGGCGACGCCGACGATGATGCCAAGCGCGGTGAGGAACGCGCGCGACTTGTTCGCCCAGATCTGCGAGAACGCGAGCGAGATCGCCTGTAGCCAGAACAGCGGGTTCAGCATCAGCGCACTCCCCCGCCCTGGCTCGCCAGGTGCCGGCCTGCGGAGTCCCGCTCGATCGGGAGATCGCTCAGCACGCGCCCGTCGCGCAAGCGCACGACGCGCTGGCAGTGCGCTGCGACCTCATCCTCGTGGGTGACGAGGATGATGGTCTGGCCCTCCGCGTGCAGCTGGCGGAACAGCGACAGGATCTCAGTGGTCGTCGCGCTGTCGAGGTTGCCAGTCGGCTCGTCGGCAAGCAGGATCGACGGCTTGTTCAGGATCGCGCGCGCGATCGCAACGCGCTGCCGCTGCCCGCCCGAGAGCTGGTTCGGGCGGTGGTCCATGCGGTCGGCAAGACCCACGCGCGTCAACGCAGCCTGTGCGCGCTCCTTGCGACCACGCCATCCGCCCTGCGCATAGACGAGCGGGAGCTCGACATTCTCGAGGGCAGTCTGCCGCGGCAGCAGCTCGAAGCTCTGGAAGACGAAGCCGATCTCCTGGTTGCGCACCTGGGCGAGCTCGCGGGCGTTCATGCGGCTCACATCGCGGCCGTTCAGGTAGTAGGCGCCGCCGGTCGGCGTGTCGAGGCAGCCGAGCTGGTTCATGAGCGTGCTCTTGCCCGAGCCCGACGAGCCCATGATCGCCACCATCTCGTTGCGGCCGATCGAGAGATCGACGCCACGCAGCGCGTGGATGGTCTCCACGCCGACGCGATAGATCTTGGTCAGCCCGACCACCTGGATCAGCGGGCGGTCATCAGGCATCCGTGGTCCCTGGCACGGGGGCCTTCAGCGCATCCTCCGCGGTCTCCTCGCGGATCGCATCGCCTTGCTTCAGGCGCTCGAGCACGCGGTACGGGCCGGTCACGACCACGTCGCCCTGCGAGAGACCCTCAAGCACCATCGTGTCGGAGAGGTTGGACGCGCCGGTCCTGATGGGCGTGACGACAGCCTTGCCTTCCACCATTCGGAAGACCACGATCGCCTTCTTCCGCACCTTGTCGACAAGCGGTCCTTCCGCGATGTCCTTGGGAAGGTCGTCGAGCTTCTTCTCGAGCATGGCCTGGCTCGGAACCAGCACGCCCTTGTTGCGCGCGACCTCGATGTCGACGTTCGCTGCAAGACCGGAGAGCAGCGTCTCGCCATCGGCGAGATCAAGCGCGACCTCGCACTTGAACCAACCGCCCTGCCCGCTGCCCGCACCGCCCGCGGAAGATCCGAAGGACTGCTCGGTACCACGCGCGAGCGCGACCCGCTCGACCGAGCCCTTGAACTCGCGCCCGCGATAGGCGTTGACACGCACGATGGCACCCTGACCCGCCTTCACGCGGGCGACATCGCTCTCCGCCACCTTCGCCTTCAGGCGAACGGAGCCAAGGTCGGCGAGGGTCAGGATCTTGGTGCCGGCGTTGTTCATCGTGCCGACGATCACCAGCTCGCCCTGCTCCGCATTGAGCTCGGTGATCTGCCCATCGATGGGCGCGACGATGGTCGTGCGCCGCAGCAGTTCCTTCGCGCGATCGATCTCTGCCTCAGCCGCCGCGAGCGAGCTCTCGATCACCGACAGCGACTCCTTGGCCGCCGAGATCTGCGCCTCGAGATCCCGCACACGCGCAGTCGCGTTGTCGAGATCGGCCTTGCTCACGTCACCCGTCTTGAACAGCGACTCCTGGCGCTCGAGGATCAGCCGCGCGTTCACGAGCTGCGCTGCGGGGCTCGAGAGGCGCTCCTGCTCGCTGCGGAGTCGGAAGCGCTCCCCGTCGCGGCGCGCCATCTGCGCGTCGAGGGAAGCCTTCAGGTCGCGGTCATCCAGCTTCACGATGACCTCGCCCTTGCGGACGGTCGCGCCCTCGCGGAAAGGAAGCTCCAGGATGCGCGCGCTCACTTCGGCAGACACGTCGACCTTGATCTCAGGGTCGAGCTCGCCGGGCGCAGAGACTGTCTCGACGAGCTCGCGTTCGGAAATCGTCGCCAATCGGACGGCGAGTGCGTCACCCGCGCCACCGAAGCTCGGCAGGAACTTCAGCGCCGAGGGTCCGGCCACGACGAAGCCCACGACAACAACGCCGAGGATGCTGGCCATCACGATCAGGAACTTTCGCACGCGGAGCTCTCCGTAGTCCTCCGACGGCTGCCGTTGGGCGTCCGCGGAAGTGGCGAGGGTATTCGGGATCGCACGCCCGTGGTTGCGGAAGGCGCGAGAAAGACAACCACTCGGTGACTCCGGACCCGAACGAGGGCAAAAAGGCACGCACCCCCGGCCGAAGCCGGGGGTGCGTGGAGTTCTTGGAGCGATGACTCCGTGAGTGTCTGACCGAATCCCTTCGGATTACGGGCAGGCGCCCCACGCGTTGAGCATGACCGAGAGGTCCGCCGAACCGACGACGCCGTCGCCGTTGAGGTCGGGGCTCGTGCCACCCCAGCCGTTCAGGAGGACCGAGAGGTCACCCGAACCAGTGACGCCGTCACCGTTCAGGTCGGTCGGGCACGGCGAGGCGCAGCTCGCGAAGTTGCCCTTGAAGGTGACGATCCACTGGGCGGTGAACGTCGCGCCGAGGCTCTCGGCGAGGACGTACGCGCCAGCCGCGTCAGCGCAGGACAGGCGCACGTAGGTGCCCGAGCCCTGGCCAGTCACGGTGCCGCCACCGGCGCGGATGCCGTAGCCAGCCTGATCGGGGATCGAGGGGGTCGCGCCAACCGTGTAGAGGTCGGGGCAATCCATGATCACGACGATGTTGCTGCCGGCGGGAGCGCTCTGGATGCAGAGCGGCGGATCGAAGTCCATGTTGGCGACGTACGCGCCACCGGGGATGAGCACTTCACGCTGATCGAGGAGCTGGAGGTCGTTGCCGTCGCCAGCCGTCGCGATCTTGTTGCGGGGAGCGCCACCGTCGATGTCGGCGTAGATGCCGATGGTCGCGGGGAGCGGAAGATCCGACGCGAAGTTCGCGCAAGCCGTGTTGGTGGCGTTGACAGCGCGGCGCACCGAGAAGACGCCGAAGTCGAGGCAGGTGATCGAGCCACCAACCGCGCCAGCGGGCATCGGGCGAGCAAAGCTGTTGACGGTCGTACCGGCAGCGCTGCAGTTCGGGAACGCCGGGTTCACACCGCAGGCCACGATGCCACCGCCAGCGGCGGCCGTGCTCGAGGCGAACGTGTTCGGACCGGGGTTCGCGCAGACCTGGTCAAGGACGTCCGGGCACTGGGCCGGAGTCGCGGTGACCTCGAGGACGTAGTCGTTGAACGCGCCCGAGCCGCACGGGATGCCCGTGAACGCGGTCGGAGCGACGAACACGTAGTACGTGCCGGGGTTGAGGCAGACCTGGGCGCCCGACGGGCAGTTGCCCGACGAGGTGCCGAGGACGGTCACGCCAGCGCAGCCCGCAGCGGCGATGTCGCCCGAGAGGACGAGACCGGTCACGAACGAAGCGGCGTAGATGTTGACGGTGACGGTCGAGTCCTGAGCAACCACGAGGCGGTAGAAGTCCGTGTCGCGGGTGTTGTTGCCCGTGGTCGGATCGACGCTGGTGAAGATGGTGCCGCGGGTGCGCGAGCCGATGACGATGTCCTCGGTCTGACCACCGGTGTTGCAGCCGTTGTTCGAAGCCGAACCGCAGGCCTCAGCCTCGACGCCCGTCTGCGCGGGAAGCGCGCACGGCTCGGGCATGTTGATGAACACCGTGCAGGTGCCGGGGAGGTCGTAGGTCGCAGCGCGGATGAGGTACCAGTTGCCCTGGACGACGTTGACGGTGAGGTCCGAGGCGAAGGTCGCATTGACCTGGCACTCGGTCGAGCCGTCGTCGTTGCAGCCGACGAGCACAGCCGCCTGGTTCAGCGTGTTGTAGTCGAAGGTCGCGGGGTTGGTGCCCATGTTGTAGACGGCGAGCTTGGTGTCGAACGTCGCGTTGTTGCACGTGTTCACGCGCAGCGTGCCGTTCGCCTGAGCCTGACCGCGGAACCAGACGTCGTTGAGGAAGACGTCGTTGCCCGAGGAGCAGGTCGCAGCCGGGTGGTTCGGGCCGTCAGTGTTGCAGCCGGTGTTGGCGACCGCGAAGCTGGTGTCGCCGCTGAAGACGGTCGCGTTGGTCGCGCAGTCATTGGCAACAGCCGCGTTCGGGGTGGTGCAGTTGTAGACGAAGATGCCGCAGGCGCCGACGGCAGCGTCGACGCACGCCTGATCCCAGCCGATGTCGCAGCAGAGCGGGTTCACGGCGCAGACCGCGGTGCAGCAGGTCGCGTCTTCGCAACCCGGGGTCGCGTGAACGACGCCGCAGCCGCCGGTCGCGGGGCAGCCCGTCGCGGCAGGGGAGAAGGTCAGGAGGATCTGGGCGACGCCGAACTCGGTGCCGTTCCAGCCACCGACGCGCAGGTAGTAGGTGCTACCAGCGGAGACAGCCGCGCCGGTGATCTTCGAGAAGAACTGCTGGCAGGCCGCGTCAGCCGGAGCGTCGCCGTTGCAGGCAACCTCGGTGAGCGCGCCGCAGGCGCCCGAGTAGAGGACGATCGAGGTATCGAAGCCGCCAAGGAAGCAGGTCGAAATGTCGACCGTGCCGTTCTGGGTCGCGGTGTAGGAGTACCACACGTCCTTGTTGCCCGTGCCCCAGTCGAGGAACGTGCCGGCGCAGGTGGCGCCAGTCGGCGCAGCGTCGGCGCTCGCGGTGGCGGCAGTGGTGTCGCACGGGGCAGGAGTGCCCGCGGTGAGCGGGGTCGCGCCGGTGCACTCGTCGTTGGCGACCTGGCCCATAGCCAGGGACGTGAAGCCAGCCGTCGCGAGGACGGCCGTCACGGCCAGGTACTTACAGCTGATGTTTCGCATCGCATCGCTCCTAGAAACGGTCCGCATTTGGACCTTGTCTTATCTGCGGCCTCGGTCACTCGACCGAAGCCCTGCACATCTCACGAACACCGAAACGGACGGGTTCGCCTCTCGCGTCTGGGTCGCGAGCTGTGCTGAGACAGCGCGCGATATCGACGCGATATTTCCGAAATTCACGTCCGTGATCGGACGACACACGGACACACTCACGAGATTGTCACGAAACAGACATAACTCTCTCGACCAAAGGGCAGAAGTTACGCGAGAAAGCACAATATTTTGTTATTGGCACGTCCGAGAATAAAAACGCGGCTGATAACAATGAAATTGCGGCCGTAAGCCAGCCTCTCTTATCGCGCGGCGGCGAAAAGACGGCTCAGACGGCAGGTTCGATGGTGACGGTAAGTCGCAGAGAGCCCAGCTGCTCGGCGACCAATTCGGCATGCTCACGGTGGGTCGCCAAGACGAGGGAAAGTCCCTTCTTATGCGCCTCCATCGTGCACCGGGTCGCGGCCGGAACGCTCAACCGCGCGAAGCGGCAGAGGGACTCGATCACGAATCCCATCTCATTGACCTCGTCGTTGTGCAGAAGCACGTTCCACGGCGGCAACGTCTCCGTCGGCGTGTTGGGCTTCGGGGTCGGACGGGTCGGTGCTGGAGCGGTCGGCTGACTCATGCGGTCGGATGCCTCACGAAGCGGAAGTATACCCCTGCGGGGCGCCATCACAGCATGCGTCACGCGTATTTGCGGGGAATTCGACTGGTGAAACGCGCAAGGTTCTCAGCCCTTTCGCCAGTCCACCACCAGTTTTCCAAACTGCTCCCCCGCCTCGAGTCGGGCAAATGCTCCCGCACCGTCCTTCGGCGCGAACACCTGGTCGATGGTCGGTGCGAGTGCGCCGGAGAGCAGCAGTGAAGTCACCTCGCGGAACTCGCGCATGTCGCCCATGGTCGAGCCGACCAACTTGAGCTGGTTCCAGAAGATGCGGGTGAGATCCGTGGTGGCGTCCGGGCCGGTGGTCGCGCCACAGGTGGCAAACGTGCCCCCACGCGCCAGGCTCTTGATGCAGCATCCGTGGATCGCCTTTCCGACGCTGTCGACGCACAGATCGACGCCGCGGCGCCCTGTGAGCTGGCGGACCTCCTTGGACCAGTCCTTGCCGGTGTCGAGCACGCCGTGGTGGGCACCCATCGCCTTGGCGCGGTCGAGCTTCCACTGGTGCCGACTGGTCACGATGATCTCGCAACCGAAGTGCCGAGCGATCCCGAGGGCCGCGATCGCCACTCCACCCCCGATTCCCGTGATCAAGACCTGCATTCCGGCTCGAAGCCCAGCTTGAGTCACCATCATTCGCCACGCCGTGAGGTGGGTCAGCCCAAAAGCTGCCGCCTGAATCGGGTCACTTAAACCGATTGGAAGCACGTTTGCGACCGGTGCTGTGAAGAACTCGGCCAGGCATCCAGGACCGTGCTCGCCGATCATAAAGATGTCGTTGAGAGTCGGTCTGACTGTCGGTAGGCGCGTTTCCCCCCTTGAAACGGCAGCATTCAGCAGGACTCGCTGCCCAGTCCAAGTCGAATCAACTCCTTCTCCCACTGCTTCGATGATCCCGCAGCCGTCCGATCCGGAGATCGCGGGGTAGCGGATGTCGATCCCGGGAAGCCCCCGACCCACCCAGAGGTCGAGGTGATTCAGTGCCGCAGCCTCGGTTCGAATCAACACTTCTCCAGGCTTGGCAGTCGGCGCTGGAAAGTCCTCGACGTAGCTGACATTGGGCAGAACGGGGGTTCCCTGCTGGCGAATGACGATGGCTCGCATCCTGATGAGTGTACGGTTTCGCAGCCTTCTTGAGTGCCCTCCGTATGATCCCCAACATGCGTCTGGCGTCCCTGCTTGTCGTTCTCATCGCCTCGTCCTTCTGCTCGACCTCGATTGCGCAGCAACCGCGTCAGGCTTCGCCGCAGGCTGGACCGAAGGCGATCCCGGGACCTATCTCGGCGGAGCCTGCACTGGCGGACTTTGGCATCGTCGAGCCAGGCACGGTCGTCTCGAAGACCATCAAGCTGGTCAATCCCCTCGACCGACCCATCCTGATCAAGCTTGCCCGACCGAGCTGCACCTGTACGACCGTCGACATGACCGGCAAGACGATCCCCGCCAAGGGGTCGATCGAGATGCCGATGTCGATGAAGACGTCGCTCTCGGTCGGGAAGAAGACCGCGCAGGTCAACATGGTCTTCGACGGGCTCGAGCAGCTCCTGGAGATCAAGCTGGTGGCCGAGACCGCCTACGCGGTGCGCGCGAATCCCGCCTACATCGATGCCCTGGCCCCCGAGCGCATGAAGGGCTTCTTCGAGCTGCTGTCGAATGACGGCACGCCATTCATGGTCAAGACCGTCGATGGTCGCCCTGCGGAGACATCGGACGGCACCGTGATGAAGCCCGCGACGCGGCAGGTGGTCAGGTACGACCTCACCATGAGCGGGCTCGGGCGCGGCGTGCCCCCCTTCCTGATCGTCGAGACCGATCATCCGAAGTGCCCTGCCCTGGACCTCCGTGTTCGGCATGACACCACGAAGATCAGCCCGGTCCTGAACTTCGCGGAGTTCCGCAGCAACGTCGGCATCGTTCGGAACGGCTCCCCGACCGACTTCGAGATCGAGCTCAAGCACGCCGGGAGCCTGCGAGTCGACCGAGTGGTCGCGAACCACAAGGAGATGAACGCAACGCTGCTGGAGCAGAAGTCCGATGGCGACGCGCTGCTCGTCAAGGTCCGGCTGCTGCCCGTGGGAATGCCGCCCGGACCGTTCCTGTTCACATGCACGTTCGGCTCGGGACAGAAGGTTTCCGACCTCTGGGTCTACGGCGTGGCGCGGTAATTGTGCGCCTGCGGGATGGACTGGGGGCGAAGTTGTCCGATGGCGAATCCAAGGCGAGTCGTCATCGAAACAGCGCTCACCATGATCCTCCCCGCCACAGCCCAGGATGTGATCCGAATCCGCAAGTACCCGAATCGTCGTCTCTATGACACGAGCCGGTCGACGCATCTCACTCATGATGAGGTGCTTGCGATCGTCCGCCGCGGGCAGCGAGTCCAGATCAGCGACAGCCGCACCGAGACGGACATCACCAACGAGGTGCTGCTCCAGATCCTCATCGCACGGGAGCCCGCGATCGTCGCATCGCTCCCGACCGCGACGCTGTTCACGATCGCTCGCTCGACTCCCGAGACTGCTGGCGCCGCCGCTGGCAATCTCGCGGCCGTTTCGGACAGCTCCCACAGCATTCTGACCAACCGCGCGCGCTGACGCGCCGCGATCCGTGCTCCATTCACGGAGTCCTTTCACAGCGTTCGTTCGCGTGAGGCGCGGACGAGCGCTGTTTTAGTTCCACCTACAATCCGCGCATGCTCACCGCGCTTCTGCTCGCCGTCGCCTGCGCCGCTGAACCACCGCAACTCGATCCGCGGATCGATGCCAAGCGCATCACGACCCTGCCGGCGCCAACCGTCAGCACAGTGGCGGATGTCGTGCGCGCGTCGGCGCCAGACCCCATCCTCCGCATCGCGGCCAAGGCAGAGACCGTCGGGCTCACGCCCACGCAGTACGACACCGCGCGGAGGTCGATCGAGCTCGGACTGAAATTCCTCGCTGCGCGTCAGACGAAGCGAGGAACCTGGTTCGAGAAAGAAGCCGTGGAGCCGACGGACATGGAGCCTCGGCAGCGTGCCGCCAGTGTCGCAGTCACCGCAATGGCCTTGAAGGCGTTCGCACAGGCTGGAGCACTCGGCGATGCAGCCATCCTCGCGCGTGCCCGTGGCGCCATCGATGCCACGCTCGCCGATCCGAAGGCGATGGAAGCCGTTGAGAAAGGCGGCATTGGCAACTACGTGATGAGCTCGATCGCCAGCGGACTAGCTGCCGTCGGCGACGCCGATGCCAAGATCGGCGCGCAGCGCGCGATCCGATGGCTCAGCGACAGCCAGTGGGATGATGCAGAGGGCGTTGATCCGACGAAGGACTGGTACGGCGGCGCTGGTTATGGAAACGGCAAGCGCCCTGATCTCTCCAACACGCAGATGATGCTCGACGCCATGCATGATGCCGGCGTCTCACCCGACGACCCCGCCGTGCAGCGCGCGCTTGCCTTCGTCGCCCGCACGCAGAATCGGAAGTCGACGAATCCCGCAGCATGGGCGCAGCAAGGCTCGGGGGATGGAGGCTTCGTCTATTCGCCTGCGAATGGCGGCGAGAGCTTCGCGAGTGATGCCGCTGGCGAGGGCCGCTTCGGCGAGAAGCTCGATGTGAAGAGCCTGCGCAGCTACGGATCCATGACGTATGCGGGCTTCAAGAGCATGCTCTACGCGGGACTCTCCAAGGAGGACCCCCGCGTCAAGGATGCGCTCGGGTGGATCGCCCAGCACTTCACCTTCGAGGAGAATCCTGGACTCGGGCAGCAAGGATACTTCTACTACCTGCACGCGATGTCGCGTGCGCTTCATGCGGCGCAACTCAAGTCGATCGCCGACGCGAAGGGCGTCGCGCACGACTGGCGCGCCGAACTCATCGGTGCGCTCGCCTCGCGACAGCGCGAGGACGGCTCGTGGAAGAACACCGCCGAGCGATGGGAGGAGTCGAACGAGGAGCTGGCGACGGTCTACGCCGTGCTTGCCCTCGAGGAAGCGCTCAAGCCTTCGACGCTGTCGGAGTGAGCGGCTCGGCGACCGCCTCGCCGGAAGCGACCATTCGCAGGGAGAAGGCGGCGAGCATCGCCGTCATCGCCAGGATCAACGCGCCAAGCGCCTGATGCGCGCTGGTGACGAGCACCTCGTAGCTCGGGATCTGCTCGTCGACGCGCAGGAGCACGACGACGAGCGCGCCGATTCCGAGCGCGAGCTGCAGCCCGACCGCGTGAACGAGACCCTTGCCGAGGATGCGCACGGGCTTGATCTCGCGGGCGCAGCTCGAGGCGATCGCGCCCGTCATCACGGCAAGGACCAGGATCAGCAGCGCACCGCCGATGTGACCCCAGATCGGCCACGCGGGATGCACGGCGGCCTGACCGTCATGCGGTGGAATCTGCAGGTGACGGTAGCTCGCACCGAGGAAGAGCTGGATGAGCAGCGCGGCCACGAGCACGACCGGCATCGAGCGCACGCGTGCGGCGTCGGCGATTCCCTCGGCGGGCACTGCGTTGCGCCACGTCCTGCTCGAGACGACGGCGATCACGCACGCCGTGGCGAAGACGACCTGCCCGAACATGCCATGCACGATCGCGAGCAGCGTGCTCGGCTGGAGCTCGATGCCGGCGGTCGCAGTGGTCAGGCGCCCGGTGACCCGCAGTCCACCGAGAAGACCCTGCACGCAGACGATGGCAAGGAACGCGAGCGCAAGCGCGCGGATCCAAGGGGCGCGCTCCTCGCGGAACACGACGCTCACGAGCACGAGTGCGGTCGTGCCCACGAGCATGCCGAACAGCCTGTGCGCGTGCTCGTAGTAGATGCCGCCCTTCATCTCGCTCATCGGATAGAGCAGCATGTTGTGGCCGAACGAGTTCGGCCAATCGGGCACGGCGAGTCCGCTCTCGAGGCCGGTGACGAGTCCGCCGGTGACAAGCAGGATGAACACGGTCGCAGCGGAGACGATGGCGAAGAGACCCGCCGTCGCGGGAAGCGCGATCGGCTTGGCACCGCGCGCGAGCCAGCCGCCGAAGAGCGCGAGTCCTGCGCTGGCTGCGTAGAGGCCCGCGATGTACAGCGCGGGAACGAGCATCGAGCCACCCTGATCGCCGCGCAGGAACGCGCCGATGATGAGCATGTTCGCGAATGCGCTGACGAGCCCGACGGTGAGCGGCGACGCTGAGGAGCGCCGCGCGAGCGCACCGAAGGCGATCGGGACGGCGAGCGTTGCCGCAAACAAGCCTTCGCCGATCCAGAGACCGGGCGCCATCATCGAGACGTAGCCGATCGCCCACATCGCTGCGGTGCACGCGAATCCAAGCGCGAGGTTGATCGTCGCCACGAGCCGGGCGATGCCCAGCACGACGATCGCGCCCACGACGAAGCCGGTGATGAGCTTCGGCATCGACATCGCGTTCGCCGCGGCATCGGAAGCGTCCTGTGCGAGCATGGCGATGAGATCGTGATTCATTGCGATTGATCCTCTCGCGCGGGGAACACGCGTGGGCGTCTATAGTAGGATTTCAGCCTGCGCCGCTCATGTCCGAGACCGCCGAAATCAACACCACAGCGAAGTCGAATCCGCCCGCGGGCATCGACGCTGCGCTCGCAGCCGATCCACGAGGCGCGCCGACGCCCCGCGCGCGCAGTATTCTCGGCATCTGGGCTGAACTCACCAAGGTCCGCCTCAACGCGCTCGTGCTGGTCACCACCGCCGTTGGCTTCGCGCTCGCGGAACTCGGGCCGATCGACTGGCCGAGCCTAGCATGGACCTGCGTCGGCACCGCGCTCGCGGCCGCGAGCGCGTCGCTGTTCAACCAGCTGTTCGAGCGCCGGCGCGACGCACTGATGCTGCGCACGCGCGGGCGCCCTCTGCCGGCGAAGCAGGTGCACCCCGCTGCGGTCTTCACGATGGCGCTGCTGACTGGGTATGCGGGCGCTGCGCTCCTCGGCGTGATGGTCGGCCTGCTGCCCGCCGCGCTCGCCGCCTTCAACATCCTGCTCTACGCGCTCCTCTACACGCCGCTCAAGCCGCGCACGACGTTCAACACCCTCGTCGGCGCCGTCTGCGGCGCGATACCGCCCGTGATCGGCTGGACCGCCGTGACGGGACGGCTCGACCCTGGCGCGTGGCTCCTTGGCGGCATCCTGTTCGTCTGGCAGATCCCGCACTTCCTCGCGCTGGCGTGGATGTACCGCGAGGACTACGCGCGCGGTGGCCACGAGATGCTGCCCGTGCGCGATCGAGAGGGCGAGATCACCGCACAGGTGATCGTGCTCACGACGCTCCCGCTCATTCCGCTCGCATTGAGCGCGACCGCGCTCGGGCTCGCCGGGCTCGTCAGCGCGATCGTGTCGACGATCTGCGGCGTCGGGTTCTCCGTGCTCGCGTGGCGCTTCTTCCGCCAGCGCGACGATCGCTCGGCGCGACAGGTCTTCCTCGCGAGCATCACCTATCTGCCTGTTGTGCTGGCGGCGATGACCATCAATCGCGGGCCAAGCTCGGTCTCATCGCTCTTCCTCGGGCGAAGCGATGTGACCGTGAACGAGCAGCCAGCACCTGCTGGCACGGGAGCCCAGCCGTGAGCGACCCTGTGAATCCAGCGAATCGCAGCAGCGCAAGCCTGACTTTCCGAGGCGGCGGCTGGGTGATCCTGCTCGCTGCCGTCCTGGTGGTCGTGCTCCTCGGGTGGAGCCTGCTTGGACCGATCCTCGGCCGCAGGCCGGTCGGCGATGGACGCACGCTCGAGAGCTATCGCTTCGACCTTTCGACGCTCCTGATTCCGCGCGAGTCGCTCCAGCCCTCGGGCAATCCCCGCGGCTTCCTCTCCTCGCTCGACTTCCCCGATCACCTCCGCGGCGCCGAGATGCTCGCCTACAACGAGACGAATCGCCCGAAGTACGTGGTGACCACCGATCGGGTGCTGGGAATCGTGATCGGCGGCAAGGCGCATGCGTGGCCCCTCTCGATGCTGAATGCACACGAAGTGGTCAACGACACCGTGGCGGGCATTCCGGTGGTTGCGACCTACTCGCCCCTCTGCGACGCAGCCATCGTGTTCAACCGCTCCGTCGGCGGAGAGCCTCGGCTGTTCGAGGTCAGCGGGCTGCTCGTCGACTCAAACCTGGTGTTCTGCGACAAGGCCGCGAAGGGCGCCGATCCGGAGCAGCACGTGCCAAGCCTCTTCCTGCAGCTGGAGCGCCGCGCGGTCGCTGGTCCGCTCGCGGCCGACGGCATCGCGCTGGAGGTGATGCCCGGCGCCTGCATCACCACCTGGGCGGACTGGCTCGCCACCCATCCCGAGACGACGGTCACCCTGCGCGACCCGCAGATGATCCGGCGCATGAAGGAGATCTCGTACTCGAGGTACTTCCTGTCGGCGTCGCTCGAGTACCCCGCCGAGCCGATGCCGAGCCAGGATGAGATGTCGGCGCGCGGGCTTCGCCTGAAGTCGCCGATGATCGCCTTCGAGCTCGACTCGGGCTGGAAGGTGGTGCCGGTCGAGGCCATGGTCGCCAAGGCCGCTGGGAGCCGCGAACTCTCGTTCACCTGCGACGGCGTCGGGCTGAAGGCGCATCTTCCCAGCGGTCCGGCCGTCGCCCGGCTCGAGCGAGCGGACGGCGCGCCCATGCGGACCCTGCCTTGCCTGCACTTCGCGGTGGAAGCCGTGTTGCGTCAGCAGACGCCCATAACCGCGGTCGCTCCCTGAACGAAATCTCAGAATTCGTGGCAAAGCGGGGGGTGAGTTGCCGCGCTTATCGCATGGAAGGTGCGTCAGAGGCTCTCTCTTGCGTGCCTCTGCTGGGGATCCCGCGAAACGCGCGGGAAGTGACAGATTAGATCGGCGCGCGACGTCGGCTCGAAAGGGCCGACGTTGCTGCTTTTGGACGGCGCGCGGCCTGTCAGGTTTCGCGGATCGAGCCGAACCAGAGGGTCGCGTAGAGCACGACCCACACGGCATCGAGGAAGTGCCAATACATCGCGCAATAGACGATGCCCCGATGGTCGTCGGGTCCGTACGCGCCTCGGAGCGCGCGGGCGGTGACGATGAGCATGGGAGGCAGCCCGCCCAGCACGTGCGCTGCGTGGAGCGCCGTCAGCACGTAGAACGTCCACGCGTAGAGATTGTCGGTCGGGAGCAGCGACTGCTGCGCGAGCTGCCACCAGGCGATCGCCTGCAGCGCAAGGAACCCGAAGGCGAGGCCGACCGTGAGAACCATGCGTTGCCCCTGCCGAGGATCCCCCGCCCTCGCGGCCCTCACGGCACCCTGCACCGAGACGCTCGAGACGAGGAGCAGCAGCGTGCTCACGAGCAGGAGCTGCGGCGGTGGCGGCGCGCCCACGGGGATGAAGTCGGCGCCATTGTCGACCCGAACGACCACGTAGCCCAGGATCACGGAGACGAAGAGAACGGCCAGCGCGATCAGGAAGATCCACATACCGAAAAGACCCGCTTGGTAGCGGGCCTTCGGGTCTTCGAATGGAGTGTCGGGCTGCTTCACTTCTTGGCAGTGACCGGCGCGAAGGGCGCGTTCGCGTCGAGGTACTGCTGCACCTTCGCGGGATTGCCCTTGTTCTCGGTGTTCATGTACTGTCCGACGTCCATCATGCAGAAGATCATCATCAGCACGACGAAGAGCATCGAGCCGACGAGAACCATCAGGTTGAACGGACGGTCCCAGCGCAGGTGCATGAAGAAGAGCGAGACCAGCGTCGCCTTCACCACGGCGATGCCGATGGCGAGGTAGATGTTCGCTTCGCCGAGATCGACGTAGCGCGCTGCCACGGTGATGACGGTGAGCACGAGGAGCGCGCCGCCCGTCGCGAACAGCGTCGAATACGGGACGAGGTGCCCGACGAGCGGATGGGGCTCGCCGTGCGCGTGGTCGTGGGAGTGTTGGGCGTGTGAGGCCATGTTCAGGTCCTATCGCGTGCCGCGGGGCGCGTCAGTGGATGAGGTAGAAGAGCGGGAAGAGGAAGATCCACACCAGGTCGACGACGTGCCAGTAGAGACCGACGAGGTCGACGGGCGTGTAGTAGTCGCTGTTGAAGCGACCCTTGAGCGACGCGAACCAGAGCCAGCCGATCACGCCCACGCCGATGAGGACGTGGATGCCGTGCAGCCCGGTCATGATGTAATAGATGGCGAAGAAGCGATGGGTGTTCGGCGGCATCGTCGCATCGAGGAGGTGAGGCTCCTCCGTGTGCTCGACGTGCATCGGCGCATCGGCCTTGGCGACCATGTCGGGAGTGGCGACGCCATCGGGCCCCGTCTTCGGCGCAGCGATCGCCGTCTTGTCGACCGGAGGCATCGGCGCGAGCGCCACGGGCTGCGCGCCCGCCGAGGGATTCGGCGAGGCGATCGCAAGCACGGGGTTCTCCACCGGCTTCGGCTCGACCTTCACGGCGGCGGCTTCGGCCTCCGAGACGGGCGTGTAGAAGGCCTGGCCCCACTTCAGGTTGAGGTGGAACTTGTGGCTGTACTCGAAGTACTTGATGACGAGGAAGCCCACCGCTCCGAGGAGGGTGAGGAAGAGGCACCACGAGAGCAGCCGCTTCTTGTTGGTCTGCGCCGCGCGCACGCCGACCGCCATCGTGAGGCTCGAGAGGATCAGCACGCAGGTGTTGATGCCGCCGAGGATGGTGTCGAGGTACTGGCTCGCGTACGAGAAGACCTGCGGGTCCTTGAAGCGCAGGATCGCGTACATCACGAAGAGCGCGCCGAAGAACAGCACTTCGGTGGCGAGGAACGCCCACATGCCGAGCTTGCCGGACTCGAACTGCTGGAGCGGCGTGTCGAAGTGGTGGGCGAGGAACGGATACTTGGAATGATCGCCGTGGCCATGATCGTGGCCATGGCCATGCGCGTCATGTCCGTGCGATCCGGAGTGGGAATCTGCGTGCGAAGCGGAGTGCGACACGATCAGTGGCCCTTTCCATGCTGAGCGGCGGCGACGTGCGCCTCGGTATCGACGACGTAGCCCTGCTGCTTCTCGTCCCAGCTCACGGCGCTGAAGTCGTAGCAGTCGCCCACGCGCGGCGTGGTCGAGAAGTTGTCATGCGGCGGCGGCGAGGTGCACTGCCACTCGAGGCTGGCGCCGCCCCACGGATTCGCGGGAGCGCGCTTGCCGGCGTAGAGCGAGTGGATCAGATAGATCGCCGTCACCAGGAAGCCGAGGCCCATGATGTAGGAGCCGCCGGTCGAGATGTGGTGATAGATCTGGAACTCGGGCTGGTAGAGGTAGTAGCGGCGCGGCATGCCCTGCGAGCCGAGCATGAACTGCGTGAAGAAGGTCACGTTGAAGCCGACGAACACGAGGGCGCAGCCGATCTTGCCCCAGAACTCGCTGAACATGCGGCCGGTCATCTTCGGCCACCAGTGGTGCAGGCCGCCGATCATGGCGATCAGCGCCGAGCCCATCATCACGTAGTGGAAGTGCGCGACCACGTAGTAGGTGTCGTGCAGGTGGATGTCGGTCGAGAGCACGGCGAGCGGGATGCCCGTCAGTCCGCCGATGGTGAACAGGAAGATGAAGGCGAGCCCGTACCACATCGCCGTGTTCAGCGAGATCGAGCCCTTATAGAGGGTCGCGAGCCAGTTGAACACCTTCACCGCGGAGGGGATGGCGACCGAGAAGGTGATCGCCGAGAACAGCACGTTCATCAGGCCGGACTGGCCGCTGGTGAACATGTGGTGTCCCCACACGAGGAAGCTGAAGATCGCGATGGCGATCGAGCTGAAGGCGATGAAGCGGAAGCCGAAGATGTGGCGGTGGCTGTGCACCGCGATGATCTCGCTGATGATGCCCATGCCGGGCAGGATCATGATGTACACCGCGGGGTGCGAGTAGAACCAGAAGAAGTGCTGGAAGAGCACCGGGTCGCCGCCCATCGACGGATCGAAGATGCCGATGTTGAACGCGCGCTCGATGACGAGGAGCGCGACGGTGATTCCGAGGACCGGCGTGGCGAGGATCTGGATGAGCGCGGTCGCGTAGATCGCCCAGAGGAAGAGCGGCATTCGGAACCAGGTCATGCCTGGCGGACGCAGCTTGTGGATCGTCACGATGAAGTTGAGGCCCGTGAAGATCGACGAGAAGCCGAGGATGAACACGCCCACGAGCACCGGGATGGTGCCGCCCGCGGAGAACTGGGAGGAGTACGGCGTGTAGAAGGTCCAGCCGGTGTCGAAGCCACCCGCGAGCAGCGAATAGACGGCGCAGAGCGCGCCCATGATCCACAGGTAGAAGCTGAACAGGTTGAGCCGCGGGAAGGCGACGTCCTTCGCGCCGAGCATGATCGGCAGCACGAAGTTGCCGAGCGCGCCGGGGATCGACGGGATGATCACCAAGAAGACCATGATCGCGCCGTGGAGCGTGAAGGCCTTGTTGTACTGGTCGAAGGTCATCCAGCCCACCTCGCCCGGGAAGAGGAGCTTGGTGCGGATGAGCAGCGCGAAGACGCCGCCCACGAGGAACGACACCAGCACCGCGACGAGGTACATGATGCCGATGCGCTTGTGGTCGAGCGTGAGCGCCCAGGAAAGGAATCCGCGGCGGAAGGTCAGGTAGTTGCCTGGCACTTCTTCATGGATGGATCGGGTGTCGAGGGTCGTCATGGCGTCTCTCGTGTGAGGTTCCTAGTGGTTCGTCTGCGTCACTTCTTGCCGACGAAGTTGCCCTTCGCGTCGAACTCGTCGAGGTGCTTCATCATTCCGATGAGGG
>JBEGLX010000012.1:0-56197 GCA_041183345.1 Planctomycetota bacterium | reverse complement strand
GAAGGGGTAGTTCGACATCGGCGCGCAGGCCTCGGGGCTGCGTCCCTGAACACGGCTTCGGCGAACATGAAGAACGGACCTGCCGCTACAGGCCGAACCTCGCGCGGGCTACTCGGAAATCAGCCGCGCGCGCGCCTCGGCGAGCTTCGCCTTCCCCGCCTCGTCGAGGACGGGATAGTGCAGGTCGACCGAGGAAAGCGCCTCGCCGATCGCGGCGGCCACCACCAGGCGCGTGTACCACTTGTTGTCGGCGGGCACGACGATCCACGGCGCGTGCTCGGCAGACGTCTCGCGGATCATCTCCTCGTAGCAGTCCATGTACTCGTCCCAGTGCGCGCGCTCGGCGACGTCGGCGGCGCTGAACTTCCAGTTCTTCGCGGGATCGTCGATCCGCTCGAGGAAGCGCCTGCGCTGCTCATCCTTCGAGACGTGCAGGAAGAACTTGCGGATGATGGTTCCCTGCCGCGCGAGGTAGCGCTCGTACTTGCGGATGTCCTGGAAGCGCTCGTCCCAGATCTCCTTGGTGACGAGCTCGCGCGGCAGCTGCTGCCGCTTCAGGTACTCGGAGTGCACGCGCACGACGAGCACCTCCTCGTAGTACGAGCGGTTGAAGATGCCGATCATGCCGCGGCGCGGCGCCAGGCGCGAGCAGCGCCACATGAAGTCGTGGTCGAGCTCCTCGGCGCTCGGCGCCTTGAACGAGTGCACCTCGCAGCCCTGCGGGTTGATGCCGCTCATGACGTGCTTGATGACGCCATCCTTGCCCGCTGCGTCCATCGCCTGGAACACGAGGAGCAGCGACCAGCGGTCCTGCGCGTAGAGCTTGTCCTGCAGCTCGGCGAGGATCTTCACGCCGTCCGCGAGCTGCGCCTTCGTCGATTCCTTGGCTGCGACGCGCTCACCGTCGGTGAAGGGACCCGTGTCGCCGGGATCGCACTTCGAGAGCCTGAACTTACCGCCGTCCGAGACGGTGTGGCGGGCGACGAGCCTGCGCGCGGAGGCGAGGAGTTCCCCTGTCGAGTACTTGGATGACTGATCCATGCACGCATCGTTGCAGGCGCAGGAGTGCGAGGCAAGACGCGATCAGTCGATTCCCACCGAGGCGCGTTGGCGGATGCCATCGTCGCCCGTCGCCTTGCCATCGAGCATGGAGTCGATCATCTTCAGGAGGACCTTGATGTCGAAGGGCTTCTCGAGCACGGTGACGTTTCGGACCGCCTTGAGCCGTTCCTCGTAGCCGTTCTTGAATCCGGTGATGAAGATGATCGGGACCGCCTCGGATCGCTGCAGCACCTCGGCAAGCGAGATCCCATCGCCGTTCGGGAGGTTGATATCCGAGACGACGAGGTCGAAGCTGCGCTGCTGCCACTCCGCGAGCGCCTGCGCGCCGGTATGGGCGACCACGCACTCATGCCCCTCGCGCTGGAGCCGCGTACAGAGCACATGGGCAAGATCGCCGTCGTCCTCGACGATCAGAACCGCGGACCGCCGTCCACCTGCCTCGATGAAGTCGTCATGCATGACACCACCTCCCTGCTGCACGGAGGAGGATTGCAGCCCCGTGCGGGGCGGTCATGCAGGGAAGTTTCGGGTTTTGGCAAAAGGTCTAGCGACTCAAGATCTCGACGAATCGCCCATCGCGCGGCCCAATCTTGATCAAGACCATGCCATCTTCCACCTCGGGTATCGCGCCAGTCAGTACATCCTGCACCCGTCCTGACACAGGAATTCGCTCTATCCGAGGCGTGTCCCCCCAATTGAACACCGCGTACCGCGTCACGCCATCCGGCAACGTGATCTTGCCCACCGACAAGGACAGGTCCTCGAACTCCGCGGCCACGCCCGTCGGCTTCGACAGCGCGCGCACGATCTGCACCTTGTCCTTCGGGAGCCGCGAGAGATCGTCGCCCGCGAGCATCGCGCCGCCGGTCGCGTAGACGAGCGTCGCGTGGAAGCGCGCCTCGTTCTCGGGTAGCCCCGTCTGCACGAGCGTGTCGGGATCGTTCCACCAGAGTCGCCCGTTCTGCCAGCCGCGCAGCAGGTTCTCGCGACCCGTGCGCGACACGCTGCGCCAGTTGCGCTCGATGTCGAGCGAGCTGCGCGAACCGTCGATCAGCCCGAGGCTTGGCCAGATGGGGTGGTTGCACCCGAGGATGTAGGCGTCCTCGCCCGCACCCGCGCGAATCGCCTGCATGCCGCGGCGGAACGCCTCGACGCGCGACGCCTTCGGATCGTGGAACCGCCCGCCGTGCATCATGCCCCAGAAGGTCGCGTCGAGCTTGAAGTAGGCGACGCCCCACTCCTCGCGCATCTTGCTGAACAGCCGCTCGAAGTGCTCCCGCACCTCGGGATGCGTGCCGTCGAGCACGTACCACGGACCGAGCCGCCAGCCGCCGAACATCACGCGGTCGCTCGGCATCGGCTTGCCGTCGTCGCCCTTGACGAACCAGTCGGGATGATCGCGCAGGATCTTCGAGTTCGGACTGGCGATGAACGGCGCCACCCAGATCGCCGGCTCGCGCCCGCGCGCCTTGATCTCGCGCAGGATCTCCTGCACGGGCTTGCCGCCAAAACCGGGGCCGGTCTCGAGCCAATCGCCCATCGCGGGCTGGTATCCATCGTCGATCTGCACGAAGCGAAGGTCGGGATAGTCGCGCTCCATCGCGGAAAGGTTGTCGAGCACGTCCTGCGCCGTGACCTTCGGGCCGAAGCAGTACCACGAGCACCAGCCCGCAGGCGGCGCGGGATAGCGCGTGCGCGGATGCACGCGCGCAAGGCGGGTGGCGAGGTCGCCGAGCAGCTCGCCGCGGGACGCGCCTTCGCGCACCACGAGCGACTCAAGGCTCCACGCGCTGTTCGCGGGCAGGACGAGCCCCTCGCAGTCGATCGTGCAGCGCACACGCTCGGGCGAGATGTCGAAGGCGCCGACGAAGCGCACGCAGGTGGTGAACGCAGCAAGAATCTGCGGCTTTCCCGCGGGTTCGAGGGTCAGCAGCGAGTAGACGCGGCGGAATCCCGCTGGCTCCGGCAAGCGGTAGTGCGACCGATCCGGGTACTCGCCGACGTCCTCTGGCGCAGCGATCGTGCCCGCGGTCTGCGCGAGCATCTGCAGCCCCTCGCCGTACATGCGCGTATCGGCTTCAAGCCCATGCGCGATGTCGAAGAGCACGATCTCCTTCACCGCGACCGGCGCCGCTGCGTTGTTGCGCACGATCGGCGCAGCTTCGTCGCCATTCCAGTGCATCTCGACCACGAGGTCGCGCGCGCGATCGGGGTCGGCGGTCACGGCCTGCGGGATGGCGGTGCGGATGGCGGCGGGAAGCTGCGCAGACGCGATCTCGACGATCGCTCCAAGTACCAATGCAGCGAGACTCGCAAGAAGCAGCTTGTTGGCGCGCATGCGCTGAGTGTACCTTCGCGTCGTGCCTACGCGCGATCATGCAGTTGACCTCATCCCCGCAGCAGCCGCACGGCGATTGCTCCTTGCGGGCTGCGCGCTCGGCCGTGCGCCCGCGCGCGCGACCAAGCCGCGCGTGATCGCGCTCATTCGCGAGCTCGGCTTCGTGCAGGTCGACAGCATCAACTCGGTCGAGCGCGCGCATCACCTGATCCTGCACGCTCGTCTCGACGGCTACGGGCCCGCCCAACTCGCGCACCACACCGAGACGTCGCGCCATGCGTTCGAACATTGGACGCATGACGCCAGCGTGATCCGCAGCGATTGGCTGCCGTGGTGGACGCATCGCTTCGAGCGAAGCCGCGCGCGCCTGCGGCAAAGCGCGTGGATGCGCGAGCGGCTCGGGCGCAACTGGAGGAAGACGCTCGCAGAGGTGCGTGAAGCGCTCGAGGCGCGCGGACCGCTCGCCACCCGTGACTTTCCACGTCCCGCGCGGCTTGGCAAGAGCGAGGGCTGGTGGGATTGGTCGCCGCACAAGGCTGCGCTCGAGTTCCTGTGGCGGACGGGCGAGGTCGCGGTCCACTCGCGCCGCGGCTTCGAGAAGGTCTACGACCTCGCCGAGCGCGTGCACGGAGCGCTTCCCGAGCGACCGCCACGCGACGCGCTGGTCGCGTGGGCCTGCACGTCGGCGCTCGAGCGGCTCGGCGCGGCGACCGCGCGCGAGATCGCCCATTTCGCCTGGGCGATCACGCCCGCCGAGGCGAACGCCTGGTGCGGAAAGGCTGCAAAGCGCGGCGAAATCGCACAGGTCTCGCTTGAGCGCCTCGGACGTGCACCGCGTCCGGGTTTCGCACGGCTCGACTGGAAGGACGCCGCCGCGCGCGCCGCCGTCGACGAAACCCCGCGCATGCTCGCTCCCTTCGACCCGCTCATCCGCGAGCGCGGGCGCCTCGCGGAGCTCTTCGGCTTCGACTACCGCTTCGAGGCGTTCGTGCCCGCAGCCAAGCGCGTGCACGGCTATTACACGATGCCCGTCCTCGTGGGCGATCGGCTCGTCTCGCGGCTCGATCTCGCGAGCGAGCGCGACGCGGGCGTCCTCCGCGTGAGCCGAGCGTGGCACGAGCCGGGCATCGCTGCGCGCGCTGCAGAGCGATCGGCCCGCACCGCCGCGGAGCGGCTTGCCGCGCAGCTCGACCTCAAGCTCGCGTGGGCGACCGATCGCAGCGCGCGCTGACCACCTATGCTGCCGCCAGTGCCGGAGAACCAACCGAACAAACCCGCTTCGACGCCGCATGGGTTCATGCCAGCGTTCCTCGGCGCGATCCTGCGCCCGCCCGCGGCATCGCGCGGCCGGTTCATCCTCGCCATGTGCGTCGCCCTCGTCGCCGACCTCCTCTTCTGGTGGCTCGGCGAGGCGCTCCCCGTCGTGACCGACTTCGGCGTCGCCTTCCTGATCGCCCTCTGCCTCGGCGGCTTCAGCGTCGAACTGCTCGGCGCCTTCATCGCCGAAGCGACCCCGGGCATCGGGCTCTTCCCGGTCTGGTCGGTCGCCGTTCCGATCCTCTGGGCGCGGGCGAACGCCGCGCGTGGCAGCGCTCCGAAGTCGAGCCCGCCCCCGCCGCTCCCGTAGCCCGGACGAATTTCGCGATTTCCCGCGCCAAAGCAGCGGCTTCGTCCTGCGGTTGCGGTTCAATGGGGCTCCATGCGACCCGCCACCGCCCTCCTTACGGCGCTCCTCGCCGCTTTCGCAGCCGCCTCCGCCGCCATCTCCGCATCCGCGGCGCCGCCGGCCATTCCCGACGACTGGTTCTTCGACGGGGCCAACCGCCCGCCCGCCCTCAAGAGCCTGGAGGGCAAGCCCGCCCCTGAGCTCGAACTCGAGTCCTGGATCGGCGAAAGCGTCGACCTGAAGGGGCAGCGCGGCAAGGTCGTGGTGATCGACTTCTGGGCGACGTGGTGCGGACCATGCATGGCCGCCATCCCCGAGAACGTCGAGCTCGTCTCGAAGCACAAGGACGACGGACTCGTCTTCATCGGCGTCCACGACGCGAACTCGGGCTTCGACAAGGCCGCCGGCGTCGTGCGGGACAAGAAGATCAACTACCCCGTCGCCAAGGACAAGGGCGGCAAGAGCACGAAGAACTTCAACCTGCAGTTCTGGCCGACGTACGTGGTCATCGACCGCGAGGGCATGGTGCGCGCCGCCGGCCTGATCCCATCGAACGTCTCGAAGGTCGTCGAGATGCTCCTCAAGGAGTCCGCGCCCGCGACCGCGTCCGGCAACGCGAGCGGCCTCGGCGTCGAGTACTACGCGGGCGGCGCCAAGCGCCCGGTGTCGCTGCGCGCCGCCGAGGGCAAGCAGATGCCCGCCCTGAAGGCGCAATCGTGGGTCGGCGACGCGGTCGCGCCCGAGCGCCTGAAGGGCTCCGTGGTGGCGCTCCACTTCACCCAGCCTGGCGGCGCGCTCGCGACCAAGCAACTCGAGGATTTCGCGAAGCTCGAGAAGGAGCTCTCCGGGCAAGGCGTCGTGTTCCTGGTCGTCTGCGATGCGAACGCGGACGCGAAGGAGCTGCAGAAGTCGCTGGCCGCGCAGAAGTCGTCGATGCCCGTCGCCCTCGACCAGCCGCCGGAGAAGCCCGAGACCGACGCGAAGAAGCCGAAGGCTGCAGGCATGACCGCCGCTGCGCTCGGCGTGCGCTTCCTGCCCACCACCGTGCTCGTCGACCGCAGCGGCGTCGTGCGCGCGGCAGGCGTGAAGATCGAGAAGGCGAAGGAGCTCATCGAGCGATTCCTCGCGGAAGAGGCGAAGTGAACGAACCATGACGACACTCTCACACTCCACCATCACCGGCCGCTCGCCCTTCGTCGACCACGTGCGCACGCAGGTCGCGAAGACGGTCGTCGGCCAGGACGCGGTCGTCGAGCGCGTGCTGATCGCGCTGCTCACCGGCGGACACCTGCTGCTCGAGGGCGTGCCCGGCATCGCCAAGACGCTGCTCGTCCAGTCGGTCGCGAAGGCGATCGACCTGAAGTTCGCGCGCGTCCAGTTCACCATCGACCTCCTGCCGAGCGACATCGTGGGCAGCGAGATCCTCGAGCAGAAGACAGGCGAATTCCGCATCCACAAGGGTCCGATCTTCACCAACCTCCTGCTCGCGGACGAGATCAACCGCGCCAGCCCGAAGGTCCAGTCAGCGCTGCTCGAGGCGATGCAGGAGCGCCGCGTGTCGATCGGCGACACCACGCATGACCTGCCCGCGCCGTTCCTCGTGATCGCCACGCAGAATCCCGTCGAGCAGGCGGGCACGTTCGAGCTGCCCGAGGCGCAGCTCGACCGCTTCATGCTGCGCCATCGCCTGTCGTATCCGCAGCCCGCCGACGAAGCCGAGGTCGTGCGTCGCAGCCTCGCGCTCAAGCTGAAGAAGCAAGGCGAGGGCGCCGTGCCGATGTCGGCGTTCGACGCGATCGATGGATCGCAGCGGATGCACATCGGCGACCTGACCAGCGCGATGGCCGCCGTCCAGCAGGTGCACGTGAGCGAGGTCTTCGTGCGCGATGTGGTCGAGCTCGTCGGGCTCACGCGCCGGCACAAGGACATCGAGCTCGGCTGCAGCCCGCGCGCCGCGCTCGCGCTCACCCACGCCGCGCGCGCCCGCGCCTTCATCCACGGCCGCGACTACGTGATTCCCGAGGACATCTTCGCGCTCGCCGACGACGTGATCCTGCACCGCATGCGCCTCACCTACGAGGCGCTCGCGCAGGGCAAGACCTCGCAGGGCGTGCTGCGCGAACTGCTCTCGACGATGGCGTGAACCCGACCATGACCGTGGCCGCCACCAGCTCCGACCTCGAACTGCCTGCGCCCGAATCGCTCGCGCGCGGGGACTTCGACATCGTCATCCGCAGGCTGGCGGACGACCTCGCCTTCGGCAGCGACACCTCGCGGCTCGTCGGCAGCGGACTCGAGTACGCGAGCTCGCGTCCATACATCCCCGGCGATTCGGTGCGGCTCCTCAACTGGCGCCTCACCGCACGGACGGGCAAGCCGTTCGTGCGCGAGTACGAGGCCCTGAAGCGAACGAGCTCGTACATCTTCGTCGACACATCGGCATCGATGTCGGTGACGAGCGTCGCGCGCTCGAAGCACGACCTTGGCGTATGGATCGCCTCGGCGCTCGGCTTGGTCGCGCAGCGACGGATGAGCCCCGTCGCCGTCGTCGGCGCGGGCGAACGCCGCGTACCGCTGGTCGCGAGCCTTTCCCGCAACGACCTCTGGAACGCGCTCGAACCGCTGCGCGCGCATGATTTCGCCGAAGGCACCGCGCTCGGCGCGCGCCTTCGCGACGCATCGGCGCGCGCGACGCGGGCGAGCCTCTTCGTCGTCATCAGCGACCTGCACGACCCGGACGCCGTGCCCGCGATCACGCAGGCTGCGCAGCGACACGACGTCGCCGTGATCCACCTGCAGGATCCGAGCGAGACGCAGCCGCTGCGCGCGGGCTTCGTGCGCGTGCGCGAGGCCGAGACCGGGCGCGCGTTCCTCTCGACGGGTCGCGAGTCGTTCGGAAACGCCGAGGAAGTCCGCGGAGAACTGCTCCGCTCCGGCGCCGACCACCTGCTGCTCGAGACCGACAAGCCCTTCATTCCGCCGCTGCGCCACTTCCTCGGTTCGCGCGGCCTGCTCACGCGGGGACGCGGATGAGGCGCGCGTTTTCCGCAGCCATCCTCGCGCTCGTGATCGCGGGCATCGCCCACGCAGACGCGCAGCGCACCGCGCGCGGCACGACCGGCGCCTTCGAAGTCTCCAGCGGCACGGCCCTGCGCGCGAAGGCCGTGCGCGATGCCGCCAGCCCGCTCCTCGTCCGCGTGAACGAGATCGCGCCCGAGCGCTACCGCATCGAGTACATCGGCGCCGTCGAGGGCTCGTTCGACGTGGCAGCGCTCATCGAGCGCGCAGATGGCCGCGCACCCGAAGGGCTGCCCGATCTGCGCGTCGAGATCTTCACGCAATTGCCGCCGAATCACGGCACCGACGTCTTCGGGCTCTCCGCGCCAGGATTCTCGCTCGCCGCGCACTACTCGACGGCGCTCACCGCGATCATCGCGCTCTGGGCTGCCGTGCCCGCCTACTTCCTCGTGCGCCGCGCGCTCCGCAAGAAGCCCGCGCCGCCAGCGCCGGCGCCGCGCGCACCCACGGTCGCGGAGCGCCTCTTCGCCATCGTCGATGCGGCGCGCACGCGCGAACTCGACACCGCGGAACGCGGAAGGCTCGAGCTCCTTCTCCTGCAGGAACTCCGCGCAGCAGGACATGGTGCAGCCGGCCGCGGAGACGACACCCTCGCCGACGCAACCGCCGCGCTCCGCGAAGATCCGAACACCGCGGCGATCGTCCGCGCGGTCGAGTCATGGCTGCACGCGCCGACCGCGGGCGACCGCGCCCGCGCGCTCGAGGAACTCGAGCTCCTCCGCCTCGGCACGCGCCCTGCGCAGGGAGCGCGCGCATGACCTTCGCGCATCCCTGGGTTCTGCTGTTCCTCGCGATTCCCGTGCTCCTTGCATGGACGGTCATCTCGCGCGCGCCCGGGCTCGTGAGCCCCGCCGACCACCGCACGCCGCGAGCGCGCCCGTGGCTCTCGCGCACGCTTGGATTCTTCGACGCTGTGCCGCTCGTCCTCCTCGCCGTCGCGATCGTCATCCTGGCGGGACCGCAGACGCTTAAGCAGCCTCGCCGCGAGCGCTCGCTCACCAACATCCAGATCTGCCTCGACGTCTCGGGCAGCATGACCGGCCGCAACTACGAGCTTGCGAAGAGCGCCGTCGAGGACTTCACCCGCGCACGCGAGGGCGACGCCTTCGGGCTCACCCTCTTCGGCGTCGAGCAGATCCGCTGGATGCCGCTCACGAAGGATCTGAACGCGATCCGCAACGCGCTGCCGTTCGCGGATCCCTCGGAGCAGCCGATGCACATGGGCGGCACCATGATCGGCTCCGCGCTGCGATTCTGCCTGAAGAACATGGTGGTCGAGGCACCGACCGGCGACCGGCTGATCATCCTCGTCTCCGACGGCATCAGCGGCGATCTCGGCGGCGGCGAGGCGGAGAAGATCGGCGAGGAGCTCAAGGACTCCCGCATCACCGTCTTCCACATCCACATCGACGAGAGCGACGTGCCCGCCGATGTGCGCGACCTCGTCGAGATCACCGGCGGAGAGGCATTCGCCACCACCGACACCACCAACCTGAAGGCGATCTTCAACCACATCGACCGCATGAAGCCCGCGCAGTTCGCCCCCGTCGGCACCGTGCCGCTCGATGAATTCCGCCCGTTCGCGCTCGCCGCGCTCGCGCTCGCGGGACTGCACGCCTTCGGCCTCCTCTTCGCGAGGTACACCCCGTGGTGACCGACGCCCTCGCGATCCCGCTCTTCGCCGGCCTCGCCGCGCTCGTCCTCGCCGCGATCGCCGAGCACCGCCACGCGCAGCGCGTGGCGCGCGTCGCGCGGCTCGCCTTCGGTCCCGCTGGCAAGCCCGCCGCATGGACGCACGCAGCGCCCTTCGCGCGAACGGTCGGGCTTGCGCTCGCCGCATTCGGCGCGACCGTGCTCCTCCGCTACGACCCCGTCGAGACCGACATCGAGCCCGATCCGCGGGCGTCGCGCCAGCTGCTCGTCGTGCTCGACGTCTCGCCCTCGATGAACCTCTCCGACGCTGGGCCGTCGACCGAGAAGGTCATGCGCGGCGTCTGGGCCGGGAAGGTGCTGCAGGGCATCCTCGACCGACTCGACATGAAGGACACGCGCGTCTCGATGGTCGCCTTCTACACCAAGGCGATCCCGATGCTCCAGGACTCGACCGACAAGAACGTCCTCTCGAACCTGATGGACGGGCTGCCGCTCTACACCGCGTTCAAGCCCGGCGAGACCGACCTGAACGCAGGGCTCGTCGCAGCGTTCGAGATGGCGAAGGGCTGGGCGCGCCGCTCGACGACGCTCGTCGTCATCAGCGACGGCGACCTCTCGAAGCCCGTCAATCCGCCCGCGCGACCCGCGTCGATCGCGGACGCCATCGTGATCGGCGTCGGCGACCCGAACCGCGCCACCACGCTCGCGGGGCACGCCTCGCGCCAGGACGCGTGGACGCTCAAGAGCCTCGCCGGCAAGCTCGACGGCTACTACCACGACGGGAACTCCCGCCATCTTCCGCGCGAGATCATCGAGAAGCTCACCATGATCGCGCCGCGCGTCGCCGACGGCATCGGCCTGCGCGAGGCGGGACTGCTCTCGCTCGGCGTCGGCTGCGCGCTCGTCGGCCTCATCGGTCCCCTGCTCATCCTCTTCGGCGCGCCGCGCGCGTATCTCCGCGCGGTCGCCACGCCTGAATCCGAAACCTCCACGCTCGAAGGAAAGCCAGCATGAAGCTCTCTCGCATCGCTTGGACGCTCTGGGCCCTGATTCCCGTCGGACTCCTCGCCTTCCACTTCGGTCCCGGCCAGGCCGCGTACCGCGAGGACAAGGCGGCGAAGCTCGTCGCCAAGGCCGACTCCACCCAGCAGGAGGCGCTGGTGCTCCAGTCCGCCGCATACGAGAAGCACCTCGCCGCGATCGCGGCCCGCGTCGCGGCGTTCGGCAACGAGGATGAGGCGCTCCGCAACGCCGCCGCGAAGGCGACTGCGGAGGAGGAAGCCGCCTACGCACAGGCGAGCGCGGCGTGGAAGGTGACCGCCGACGCGCTCGCGGAGGCGCAGGCCTACGTCGACGAGATCGGCGGGCCCGTGCGCGAGGAGATCCGCCTCGCGAAGGCGCGCGCGCTCGTCCGCACGGGCGACGTCGCCGCCGGCGCGAACGAGCTCGAGGACCTGCTGTACGACGCAGGAGAGCGCGACGCGCTCGACAGCACGCTCGCCCTCAAGGCGCGCGAGGAGCTGGCGACCGCGTACTACTACGGCGCGCGCCTCATGCGCCTGGCCGGCAAGCCCGCCGACGAATGGCGCGAGGTCGCAAGCCGCGCGCGGCAGAACTTCCGCTACCTCGCCGAGGACGCGAAGGCGCGCGGCGCGAGCAGCGACGAGATCGCCAACCACGAGAAGAACGGCGAGCTGGTGCTGAACCTCGAGCAGAGCTCGCTCGACGAGCTCTACGCGAAGCCCCGCCCGAAGGACTCGCCCACGGGCAAGTGCAACGGACTCGGGCAGAAGCCGCGACCCGGCAACAAGGGACGCAACCAGGGACAGAAGCCCGCCAAGGGCGCGGGCATGAACGGCGAGATCGGCAACGGCTGGTGAGCTGCACGGACACGCGAAGGCGGAGCATGCGATGAACTCGAAGACCACGAACCTGATCCTCACGACCGCACTCGTCGCGCTGGCGGCGCCCGCGCACGCGCAGGTGCGCGCCGTGAAGGTCGTCCCAGCGCAGACGGTTCCCGCGCAGGCGATCCCCATCGCGCCAGGACAGGCGTCGATCCGCCCCGATCCCGTCGATTCCGGCGATGACGCGCCCATCGACCCGGCCGCGTCAGTCATTCCCGGCCTCGAGAAGCAAGGGATGGACGCAGTTCCGCCGGCGGCGGCGACGCCGTTCTCCCCCGCCGAGATCGAGGAGCTGAAGAAGCTCTTCGCCTCGCTCGAGGAGCCCGAGCAGGCGGAGATGCGCGCGTACTACGCCGACTTCGGCATCGACCTCGACGCCGCGCTCGGCCTCGCGGCCGAACGGAACGCCGACGTCCAGCGCGGGCAGATGATCTCGAACTTCATGCGCGAGATGGACTTCACCCGCAAGCCCGAGGCGGTGCTCGCCGCCCGCGCGAAGCTCGGCTTCGGCGGCGTCGCGCAGCCGAACCCGACCACCGCGCAGCCGATGGAGGTCGCGCGCTGGATCCACCTGCAGGTGATGGCGGGCGAATGGGCGACCTTCGCGAGCTTCATGCGTGCGCGCCCGCTCGCCGAGGCAGAGCCGGTGTACGCCGCGATCCTGCAGGCGATGAACCGCGGCGAGATGGGCCTTCTTCCCGAGGAAGTGCTCGCGCTCACCGATGCGGCGCCGTCCGACTTCAAGCCGTGGCAGATGCAGGCGCTCTCGCGCATGCTTCAGCAGGCTTCGGCGAAGTACTCGACGGGCGCGATGCTCGCCGCCGTCCGCGCCGGCACGCGCTTCTTCGGCGCGGGCGACGAAGATAGGAGCCGCCGCACCGTCGAGTTCCTCGCCGGCGCGGGGCTGCTTGCCGAGGCGTACGAGTTCCTGCCCTCGCTCGACGCCGCGCGCGCGAAGGCGAACGGCGCACAGATGATCGTGCACGCCCGCTACAAGCTCGACCTCGCCGCCAAGGCAGGCGAGGGTCCGGAGGGCGAGGCGCTGCGCCTCGAGGCGTTCCGCATCCTCGCCGAGACATCGCTCCTCCCGAGCGAGAACACCGATCGCCGCCGCGAGGCGCTCAAGCTCGCGATCGGGCAGATGAACAGCGTGCCGAAGGTGCAGGTCTCGCCGTGGCTCGCCGAGGTCTTCGCGAGCCCCGCGCTCGGCCCCGCCGCACTCGAGCAGATCGCCCTCAGCGCATCGCAGATCGGCAACATGCAGGTCTCCGAGGAGGCGCGCGCGAAGGCGACTCTCAACCTCAAGGAATCGGTCGACGTCCTCCTCGCCCGCGAGGACATCGACACCGCGGCGCTGCGCGTGCCGCTGCGCATGGTGACCACCGCGCTCGTCGCCGAGATGGAGAAGGCGATCGAGCAGCGCGGGCAGCAGCAGTTCATCGGGCGCAACGCGCAGCTCCTCTACCGCGCGATTCCCTCGGAGAAATGGCTGAAGAGCCTCGAGCCGTCGCTGGCGACGCGCGCGCGCAAGGCCTGCATCGCGATCGCCACCGTCGCCGACGAGACCGACCACGCCCTCGCGCTCCTCGACGCATCGATCAAGAGCTCGCCCGCCGAGGCGCCCGTCTTCGCCGACCACTTCCTCAGCAAGTGGGTCGTGCGCCTGCGCCCATCCGTCGAGTACCCGCCGGAGATGATGGCGTACTTCAGCTTCTACCGCGACGCGAATCCGATGGCGCCGCTCACGCGCGGCCGCCAGCGCCGCAACCTCGACCGCCTTGACGCGCTCGTCGCCAGCCTGCGCGAAGGCGGCATCGAGCCCCGCGCGCTGCCGTCGATCGTGCCCGCGTTCCAGGCTTGCCACGCGACCACCGAGGTCTACGAGCGCGCGAACATCGAGCGCGTGTTCGGTCCGTTCGACAAGATGCCGCCCGCGACCGCGCTCAACCTGGCGATGACGATGGGCGGCAGCCTGAACGGCGACTGGCGCAGCCGCGACGCCATGAAGGCGACGGGCACGAAGCGCTCCGACAGCGAGATCGCCCAGCTCGTCGACCGCGGCTACGGCGTCGCGATCGCGCTCATCGAGAGCGCCGTTCGCCAGCGCCCCGACGCGTGGAATCTCGCCGTGATCCAGGCGGCGCTCACCTACGACCGCCTGCAGTTCAAGCAGAGCCAGAAGACCGCCCAGGATCCCACCCAGGCCAACGAGTACCGCAAGGCCGCCTTCGAGGCGTTCGCGGACGCCGCGCGGCGCTACGTCGGCGCGCTGACGCTCGGCGAGACCCGCGACGATCCCGGCGTCTACCGCCGCTGGTTCGGCGCGGCGATGGGCACAGCGGAGCTCAACTTCCTGCGCCCAGACGACCTTCCCAAGGAAGGCACGCTGCAGGACGACCAGATCGACCTCATCCGCAAGAGCATGCAGTCGATGGAGCCCGAGGCGTACGACCGCCACGTCGCCCAGTTCTCGAGCGACATCGAGGGCGCGATCACCCGCGCGGACCCCGAGGTCAAGCCGCGGCTCGTCCGCCACGCCCTGCGCGTGATCGGCGACCACGAGGCGGGCGCAAGCCTGCGCGCGATGGAGGAGCTCTACCGCGACCTCGTGAAGGACGAGATCAAGCTGCGGCTCGCGGTCGATGGATCCGACCAGGTCGGCGTCGGCAAGCCGTTCGGCGTGCTCCTTTCGCTGCGGTTCACCAACTCGGTCGACCGCGAGACGGGCGGGTTCTCGAAGTACCTCCAGAACGGATTCTTCGGCCGCGTCGGTGCGCAGTACCGCCAGATCAACTACCGCGACGAGCTTCAGAAGCGCATCGAGGATTCCTTCGGCAAGGACTTCGAGGTGAGCGCCGTCGGCTTCTTCGACGCCTTCATGCCGCCGCGCGGCGTGATCGAGGAAGGCCAGGAAGGCTGGCTCGAGAAGCCGCTCGCCTACATCGTGCTCACCCGCAAGGACCCCGCGATCGACACCGTCCCCGCGGTCTCGATGGACATGCAGTTCACCGACCAGACCGGCCCCGTCACCCTCGCGATCCCGAGCAACACACCGCTGCTCGCGGCAGGCGAGGCGAGCACGCGGCGCGCCTGCACCGATCTCGAGATCTCGCAGCTCGTCGACGTGCGCTCGGTCGGCGAGGCGACGGGGAACGGCGCGAAGGACGAGGTCACGCTCGAGGTCCGCATGCGCGGCAAGGGCGTCGTGCCCGATGTGCGCGAGGCGCTCGCCGGGCTCGATGCGCCGATCGCGGGCTACGCGCTCGCGAACGACGGAATCGTGGCCGATCCGCCCATCGTGCTCGCCTCGGGCGACGCCTCCTCGAACCCGATGATGATGATGCGTGCGGGTGGACCGCAGCCGCCGAAGGAGGGCTACCCCGAGCCCGACAAGGACGGCATGTATCGCCTGCCCATCGAGCGCTCGTTCAAGGTCACGTATGTGCGCGGCTCGGGTGCCATCGGCGATGCATTCACGCTGCCGACGCTCGTCGCGGGCGTCGATGCGAAGCTCGAGAGCCGCTTCTACGACGACCTCGACATCATGCCGGTCGAGGGCGCGTCGGTTGCGGTCACGCTTCCGACGTGGACCACGGCGCGCATCGTGCGCTACGCGCTGTACGCCGTGCTCGGCTTCGTGGTCGCGGTCTGGTGGCACCGCCGCAAGCGCGTGCCCGTGGCGGCGCAGGCACCGTCGTGGGCGCCCTCGCGGATCACGCCGCTCGGCGTGGTCACGGGGCTCCGTCGACTTGAGCAAGGACTTCCCGCCGAGAAGGCGAAGGCGCTGCGCGACGAGATCGTGCTCCTCGAGCTCAAGTACTTCGGGCCGAATGCAGGCGACTCGAGCGAGCAGGAGCTCCGCGCCGTCGTCGAGAAGTGGCAGAAGTCGTAACCTGCGCCGATGGCTGCGAAGGAACCTCCCTCCGTCCGCATCGAGCGCCTGCTGGCGGCGGGCGATCATATGGGCGCGTTCGCAGCAGCCGAGGAATTGCTGCGGGTGGCGCCGAGCAGCGCGATCGGGCGCTTCGGGCGCGCGCGTGCGCTCCTCCGCATGGGAAACCAGGTCGAGGCGGCGCGCGACCTCGATCTCGCGCTCGCTGCGTCGCCGAAGGATGAGCACGTGCGGCTCGTGAAGGCGAAGCTTGATTTCCGCGTCGGGCGCACCGAGCAGGCGATCATCGAACTCCGCACGATCGGGCGTGGCAAGGGCCCCCACGCGATCGACGCGGCGCTGAATCTCCTGCACGCCCTCCACTACGCGGGGCGCTCCGACGAGCTCGCGGAAGTGGTCGCGGAGGGCGGTGCGTGGACAGGCGATCCGAGCGCGCCGCTCCATCGGGCGCGCGTGAAGGCGCGCAGCGACCGCGAGGCTGCGGTCGCCGAATTTCAAGCGATCTTCGCATCGAACGCCCCGCTTTCATGTCGGCGCGACGCGGCGTTCGACGCCGTCGATCACCTCGACAAGCTCGGCCGCTACCGCGAGGCGTTCGACCTCGCGAAGTCGGCGCACGCACTCATTCCGGCAGCGAGCGACCTCGAGCCGTGGACGGGGCTGATGGAGGCTCAACTCACGCTCCTCATGCAAGGGGTCGAGCGCGGATCACCGCACTTCCGCCCGCGCGGCGAGCGTGCCCCTGGCACCGCATTCATCGTCGCGCTCCCGCGCTCGGGCACGACGCTGATCGAGCAGATGCTCGACCGTCACCCCGAGATCGGCGGCATCGGAGAGTACGACGGCATCGACAACATCCGCCGAGGGCTCTTCACCACGAACTACTGGCCGCGCAATGCAAATGCGATTCCGGACGCGACCTACGCTGCGCTGCGCGCGCAATACCTCGCTGGCGCAGCGCAACTGCGCAAGGCGGGCGCCTCCTGGACACTCGACAAGAGCCTGCAGGCGTTCCGCGCGCTGCCCGAGATCGCCATGCTCTTCCCCGGCGCCGTCTGCATCGGCGTCGACCGCGATCCGCGCGACACGGCAACGAGCCTGTTCCTCTCACACCTCAATCCGAACATCTATGGCTGGGCGAGCAACTTCAACGCGATCCGCCGCGTGATCGAGGCGCAGCGCAAGGTCGTGCCGCGGGCGCTCGAGATGCTCGGGCTCACCCACGAGCGCATCGTCTACGAGCGTCTGGTCGAGGATCCTGCGGGACACGCCCAGCGGTGCCTCGCCCGCATGGGCCTCGCGATGGACGAGCGCGTGCTTGCGCCCGAAGGCAACACGCGCACCGCCGCCACCCTCTCGCATGCGCAGGTGCGCCAGCCCATCAACCGCAGGTCGATCGGCCGCTGGAAGAACTACGAATGGGCGTTCGACGCCTCATGGAACGCGCTCGCAGACGAGCACGCCCGGCGGAGGTAGCCCGCCGTGGCGGTTCCCACTTGCGATCCGCTCTCCTCTCTATTTTCCACTCTCTCCGCTCTCCGACTTCGTTGAAACGACACGACCCCCGCGAGGGGGGTCGTGAAGTTTCATAAGAAGTCGGGGTGACAGGATTTGAACCTGCGGCCTCTTGCTCCCGAAGCAAGCGCTCTAGCCAAGCTGAGCTACACCCCGCCAACGGTGCCGCGAGCGCCACCGGGAAGGTCGATGAGGATACCCCACGATTGCTACGCACACAAGTCAAGACGCAGCCGCACGTTGCTGCAGCCTGCATCCAAAGCGGAAATCCCGCAGAGATCACGGCGCAGACGTGTAGAAGTGGTTATCGTACCGCGTGTGCGAAGCGATTCTCCCCGTTTCGCCGCAGAGGAAGCGACAGCACGGAATCCGGACGGATGCCCACCGAGATGTGCGGTGGCTCAGCGCGCGCCCTTGGGTGCGTCGGCGAACGTTCGGTGATTGCACTGCGTTCGAGCGGTTCGACGCAGTTGAACGGAGTCATGAACGGCGTGGCGCGGGGTCGCACCATGCCATCGATGCGTGGGCAGCGTCCCACGCATCGGAGCGCGCATCGCATCAGCAATTTGAACGGAGTCAGAACCATGAATCTCAAGAGCACCATCACCCTCGCCTCGGCCGTCACTCTCGCCGTCGTTGTCGCCCACACCACCGTCGCAGACACGGTGCCAATGCAGCAGAATGGGCAGAAGCGTCGCGTCGAGGCGACGGTCAACACCCAGACCGCGATCGTCAGCCAGCCTGTCGTCACCAAGAAGGTCGAGGGCACAGAGAACCAGTGGGTTCCCGCGCCGGAAGAGTCAGCTGAAACCGAGTTCACCTCGGTGATGCAGGAGCCCTACCGCCCGATCATCCCGATCGTGACGGCCCTGGTCAGCCTGGACTGCGACAACGACGGCGTTCTCGACAGCACCGAGATCTCGAACGGCGCCATGGACTGGGACACCGACGGCGTCCTCGACAGCTGCGAGTACCGCATCGGCGACCTCAACCTGAACGGCGTCATCGACTCGCAGGACGTCAGCATCCTTCTTGGCTGGTGGGCGATCCCCAACCCGCTCTTCGGCGATCTCGACTTCGACAACGTCGTTGGCGCCCGCGACCTCGGCATCCTGCTCGGACGCTGGGGAGTGGTCGTCTACTGATCGACCGCGCGACGGAATCCAACGCATCGCAACTCGACAGGGCCGCCCAGCCGGGCGGCCCTGTAGCTTTCGCCCTAAACCACTGGATAGCAGGGATTTGCAGTCGTTCTCGGACCCGCTGATACAGATAAATCATCTCGATTTACGTGCGATTGCCCCCTCCGTCGTATCTGGAGCCGTGCGTCGGTGTTCCCACGGACTCGAAGGCCTGGCGGTTGGCGCGCGTGTTGTCGCGTCACCAGGTTGCCCCCCGTCTTTGGATTCAGAGGTTCCCCATGCAGATCATTTTCCGGAATGCCATCGTGGCTGCCGTGCTCGCGGCCGCGCTCCCCGCAGCGGCCGATCGCCGCAGCGACGACGCCAACAGTGAAATCCGCAACGACTCGATGTGGGTCGAGCGCGAGACGCGCCGCGACATCGGACGCGCCCGTGACAAGGCCGGCATCGCACAGGTCGGCGGCAAGATCGTCGTCGACGCGAGCCGCGGCAAGGGCGGCGGCGCCGCCTATCTCTCCAAGTGGCGCACCGACTGGAACGACAGCTTCAGCGTGAACTTCGCGCTCGACCTGTCGGCTCCCCCGACCAGCAACCCGCGCCAGGCCGCCGTGAGCGGCATCGCTTTCGGCAGTGACTCCAACGAGAAGTTCTCGCTGACCAAGGCCTACCGCACCGGCGTCACCGTCGAGGCCCGCCAGTCGGCGGAAGGCAAGACGCTCCAGATCATCGCCCGCAAGAACGGTCGCGTGATCGCGTCGAGCGCCCGCATCCCGATGACGGACGGCGTCCACAACCTCGAGGTGAGCTGGGTCGCCAACCCCGCCACCCGCACGATCTCCGTCAAGCTCTTCGAGGGCGCCGGCGCCTCGCCGATCCTCGAGCTCAACGGCGTGCAGCAGGCCTTCTCGGGCAACGGCAGCACGCTCGCCGGCATCGGCAGCGCGCTCTTCGGCTACTCGTCGGGCAACATGGCGTTCACGTCGAGCTTCGATGACTTCTCGTACTCGGGCGACGACCACAGCAGCGACGACTCCGATGACGACTCCTGGTGCGACAGCGACGACTCCGACGACGATGGCGTCGAGGACGGCGATGACCACGGCGGTCGTGGCGGCGACGATGACACGGCCGTCGACTCCGCCAGCTTCACCGCCGGCATGCAGGTCGCGATCGATGCCAATCCCTCGCTCGACCTCATCGAGGCCGAGGTGGAGGACGGCACCATCGAGTCGATCTTCAAGGAGAGCGCGACGAACGTGCTCGTGGTGCGCGTGCGCCTGAGCGATTCGTCGATCGCCAGCTCGTTCTCGCGCCTCGCCGATGAGGGCGAACTCGAGAAGTTCGCTGCGGCGGGACTCACGACCGTCTCGCCGGCCGCGGCACTCGCGCAGATCATCGCGCAGAACCCTGGCACGACCGTGCACGGCCTCGAGCTCGAGGACGAGCGCGATAGCGACGAGGACGACGATAGCCCGAGCAACGACGGCATCTGGTGGGAGGCCAAGCTCATCACGAGCGATGGAATCATCATCAAGCGTTCCGTTCGCGCGGATGTCTAAGCCGCAACTCCAGCACATCCCGCGACGCCCGCGCAACCTGCGCGGGCGTCGCGGCTTGCACCTCGATATCCCCGTATTTCTCGACCAAATCCGCTGCTGCGCGCGCACCTCGATCTGCGGAGCCGCGTATCATTCCTCAACTCGGGGATCCGCCCGCGTCGATGAACAGAGCGGAGAGCCCCATCGTCCGGGGACTTCCACCGACAATCCCGCTTTCTGATGTGAGGAACACTGCATGGCATCGAACAGACTCATCTGGACCGCCCTTGCCTCGATCGCTCTCGGCGCCGCGACCAACGCGCTCGCCGACCGCCGCGATGACGACGGCAGCGACACTCCCGCCAACAATGCGCTCTGGACCGAGCGCGAGCAGTACCGCCCGATCGGGCGTGCTGCGCTGCGCCCGGACGTCTCCCGCACGAACGGCGAGATCAAGGTCAACGGCACGCGCGGAAAGAGCGGCGGCGCGGCCCTGGTCTCGAACTGGCACACCGACTGGAACGACAGCTTCAGCATGCGCTTCAACGTCGACCTCGCCGCAGCGGGGACGACCGACGTGCGCCAGCGTGCCGTGACCGGCGTGACCTTCGGGGTCGCGGGCCCGGCCACTGTGCCGCTGACCGTCGGCTACAAGACCGGCGTCTCGGTCGAGATCCGCAGCGCTGCCGATGGCCTGACCATCCAGCTTGTCGCCCGCAAGGGCGGGCGCATCATCGCCTCCAGCCCGCGCGTCGAGTACATCGGCGGCGCGCGCGACCTTGAGGTGAGCTGGGTCGCTGATCCCGTCGCGCGCACCGTGTCGGTCAAGTTGTTCGATCTCGCCGCGCCAACGCTCGTCCCCATCCTCACGCTCGATGGCGTCGAGGACGTCTTCTCGGGCCGCCGCGGCGGCATCCGTAGCGCGCTCATCGGATACTCGACCGCCAACTACGGCTTCACGTCGACCTTCAAGAGCATCAGCCACTCCGGCGATGACTTCGACCACGACGACAGCGACGACGACGATGACGACTGGTGCGACGAGGACGACCATTCCGACGACCACGGCGGAAGCGGCGGCGAAGGCTCGTTCGTCTCACCCGCTGAGTTCGCGGCTGCATGGACCGTCGCGAGCGCGATCGACACCGACCTTCTCGAGGCCGAGGCCGAGGACGGCGGCGTCGAGTTCATCTTCAAGGAAGACGCCGCGAATGTGCGCGTCATCCGTGTGAGCGCCACCACCAACACCGTCACCTCGAACATCGTCCGCGCTGCGGATCTCGATGAGATCGAGAAGATGGGCTACCTGTCGGGCGTGACCATCGATGCTGCCACCGCCGTCGCGAATGCGATGGCGAGCATCCCCGGTGCGACGATCCACGAGGTCGAGCTCGAGGACGAGAGCAGCGCGATCCTCTGGAAGATCGAGTATCGCGACGCCGCCGGCGTGGCGACCGAGATCGAAGTTCCCGCCAGCTGAGCGAACCCAGCCTCGCCAGAAACACCGACGCCCGCGCGTGACCCGCGCGGGCGTCTTTCTTTCCCGCATGCCTACCTGCAGGTTCGTGCTCGCGGAACCCGTCCTGACCGCACCCGCCATCGCCAGCGGTTACGCTGCAGGCGATGGATCAGGATCCGAACAAGGGCACTGCGCCGGCCGATGCGCGTCTCGCTCGCCGAGACGCAATCCTGGCCGCGGTCGCCCGCGCCGCAGCGCGCCTGAGCGAGCCGCATGCGTGGGAATCGCTTGTTCCCGATGCCCTGCGGATCCTGGGCGAGGCAACGGGCGTCAGCCGCGTCTACGTCTTCGAGGTCGAGCGGGTGGACGGGACCGAGGTGGTCAGCCAGCGGTTCGAATGGTGTGCGGAAGGGGTCGCGCCGCAGATCGACAATCCCGAGCTCCAGAACGTGCCGCTCGAGGCCGCGGGCTTCACCCGCTGGGCCGAGTTCCTGAAGCGAGGCGAGCCCGTCTTCGGTGATGTCGGCGATTTCCCGGAATCGGAGCGCCCCCTGCTCGAGATGCAGGAGATCAAGTCGCTGCTCGTGCAGCCGATCGTCGAGGGGACGCGCTGGTGGGGTTTCATGGGCTTCGACGCCTGTGCTTCGGTGCAGTCATGGGAGCGCGTCGAGGTCGACACGCTGCGGATCGCGACGCTGGTGCTGGGATCTGCGATCAACCGCCAGTCCCGCGATGCGCTGCTTCGCGAGACGCAGAAGCTCGAGGCGCTCGGCCGCATGGCCGGCAGCGTCTCCCACGACTTCAACAACGTGCTCATGGTGATCGCGGGGGCGATGGAGCTCCTCCGTGGCGAGCTCGAGGACGCTGGGCAGCACGCGATCGCGCGTGGGCAGCATGCGACGATGGTCGACCAAGCGCTCGAGCGCGCGAGCGCGCTCACGCGCCGGCTGCTCGACTTCAGCCGGCGCCGGGCAGGCACGCCGCAGGTGCTCTCGCCGCTTGAGCTCCTTCGCCGGGACGAACCGCTCCTCAAGCAGGCGATCGGTACGAAGGTGCGCTTGCGCATCATCCACGGCGGCGACGGGCGGGCGATCGCGCCCGTGCGGATCGATCCGACCGAGTTCACCCAAGTCACGCTGAACCTCGCGGTCAATGCGCGCGACGCCATGCCGAACGGCGGCGAGCTCGTCTTCGATGTGTCGACCCTCGAGGGCAAGGACTCTCCCGCAAGCTTCGATCTCATGCCCGAAGGAACCTGGACGCTGATCCGCGCCATCGACTGCGGCGAAGGGATGTCGCAGGAGATCCTCGCCCACGCCTTCGAGCCGTTCTTCACGACCAAGCCCGCGGATCGGGGAACCGGGCTCGGACTTCCGACCGTCAGCGGAATCGTCACCGCAGCGGGAGGCCACATCAAGACTTCCAGCACGGTTGGAAGGGGCACGGAGTTCCGCATCTATCTGCCGGCAGCACGGAAGTGATCCGAGAAGCCGCCGGATTGCCGTGATTTCGAGCCGTGCAGCGGGCGCGGTTGAACTCACCCCCGTGAATCCCTACCTTCGGGTCATGAAGCCTGCTCGCCACCTCCTGGCATCGGTCGCCACGCTCGCGATCGCTTCGGCGTCGCACGGAGGCCCGCCGTCCCTCTACGGCGTCATGTTCCGAACGGGCTCGCAGACCTCCGGGCTCGGCCCGTGGCTCTTCGACGTCGATCCAGGCACGGGTGCGTCGACGAACGGACGTCAGCTCAATGTGAACATCGCCGTCGGGATCGCCATCGATCCCGCGACGGGCGCGATGTACGGGCTGACCGACCAGCTCGGACGCATCAACAATCAGTCTGGCACCGGCGGCAAGAACCTCATCTTCCGCGTCGATATCCCGACGGGACAGTGCACGGCGGTGGGACAACTCGATCCTGCCGACACCTCCAGCACCGGCGCGCTCGCCGTCTACGAAGGTGACCTTGACTTCCATCCTCAGACCGGCGTGCTCTGGGGCGTCACCACGCGCGTCGACTTCGCCCGGCTGTTCACCGTCGATCTTGCGACGGGGAGAGGCACGATCGTCGCCGACGTCGTGCCTGGCGCGGGCATCCAGTTCGACATGAGCGCGATCGCCTTCGATGGCGCGGGACAACTCTGGGCACTCGACACCCGCTACCCCACGCAGCCAGGACCCGCGCGCATCTACCGCTTGAATGCCGCGACCGGCGCGATCGAGCAGATATTCACCACCACCGTGTCGCTGGGAACCGTCGGCGGGCTTGCCTTCGATCCGCGCACCGGAGCACTGCTGGTGGCGGACGGCGACTTCGGCGGCACAGCCAAGCTCTACCGCTACGACTTCGCTGCGCTTGATCTCGTGCTGGTCGGTCGCACTGGCGTCGCCATCGGAAACAGCAGTGGCTTCTCTGGACTGGCTTTCGCGCCGTGGAGCGCGCCCTGCACGGGCGACCTCGATGGAAATGGCGAGGTCGGCGCACCGGACCTTGCCGCCCTGCTCGGGGCGTGGGGCTCGTCGGGCACCGCGGACCTCGACGGCGACGGTTCCGTGGGGTCCCCCGACATCGCCCTGCTCCTCGGCGCCTGGGGAGCCTGTCCGTGAGCGGCGTCGAGGGCGGGTCAAGATCGTAAGGACCTCCGATCCGGCGCACGATCGTGCGAGCGCAACCGTCGGCCTCAAGGGACTTTGGAGGCATGTTGGTCAGGGAATATCGCGTTTCAGCGCACGGCGAGGCGTTCTACCAACAAATTTCGCGTGAAGCCTGCATGGCACATGCATTCCATCGCACGAATTGAATGCAGCGCGACGGATCGTTCCCCGCCGCGCCTTTCCGGGATCGTCCTGCCGGGGTACTACTCGTCGTCCTCTCTGGCAGGACTCGCTTCATTGGACCGTGCCGTCCAGGGGTGTGCTGTGTACTCCAAGAACTGGATGATCGTTGGCGCGACGCTCTGCGTGTCCGCCACTTCACTTGCCCAAATCGCTGTTCTACATGATGGCCGCGTGGTCACCCAGAAGGTGCCGCTGGAGATCTACGCTACCGAAGGTCCCATCTGGGACATCAACTTGGCCAACCGGACGCTCCGCGTGACCGGCCGCCACGTCACCATCCCCGCCTCGGTCAACGGCATTCCGTTCGAGATCGAGGGAACGCAGGTGCTCGACGCCGAAGGAAACCTGCTGGGTCCGATCAATGCGGAGAACTTCGACCGCATCACCGATATTCGCGCCGCGAACGATGACCGCGTCCTGCACCCGGCCTGCCCGAGCTGCGGACCGATCCGCCTCGGCCCGACCCGCTCGCTCTTCAGCACGTCGGAGGCTCGTGGCGATGCTGTCAACGACGGTGAGGACTACCTCGACCGCATGCCCGTCGTCCAGCGCGTGATCGAGGACAACTACTTCTTCATCGCGCGAAACATCTTCAACCGTCACGTCGACGTGCTGCCGCTCTCGTGGCTCGGCCGCATCGGCATCCGCAACGCCGACGGCAGCTACCCGGAGAGCGCCACGCAGCTCCCGCTGCGCCGCCACTGGCGCTACCCGTTCACCACGGGTGCCACTCTGAAGTCGGCAGGTTCGATCTACGTCGATGATCAGGGTAACGAGTACCTCATCCCTGATCTCGAGCGCGCGGTCGAGCTCTCCGAGAACGTGTGCATCGGCAAGGTGCGCAGCGTGCAGTTCGGCGACGCCTTCACGCCTGACAGCTTCATCGTCGGCGACACCGCCGTCGTGATGAACCAGGATCCGCGCTTCAGCGCGACCATCATCGGCATCGCTGGTGCGGAGGTCAATCGAGAGTACTTCTTCTCGAACCTCGCTCCCGACACGGAGATCGCCGTCGTCGGGTTCATGGTCGGCGAGCACCTGCAGATGGCTCAGGAGATCGAGGTCGGCATGTACGACCCCGCCAACGGCATCACCATTTCGGCGGATCGCTTCCGCGTCGAGGTCGGTGACGGCGCGATCCAGTTCCAGGGCGCGTTCATCCCCTCGACGGGACTCACGCTCTGGGCTGAAGTCGGTGGGATCACGTTCCTCCTGCCCACCACGCCCGACAAGGCCATCCCCGGCCTGAGCCTCTACCGCTTCCGCGAGGATGGCCTGCCCCTGAAGGGCGTCACCTCGGTGAAGCTGATCGCCCGCGACGAACTCGGCGCGATCGTCCACGAGGTCACCCACGAGATTCCGCCCGACGCGATCGCGCCGTAAGAACGGCGCCGCGCATCGCGGCAACCAGCTACCTGGAGCACGCCCCGCAGCCCATGTCGATGACATGGGTTGCGGGGTTTTTGGGTTGCGGGGTTCCTGTAGGCTCCGCGCATGACTGGTTCTGCCACGCCCCCAACGGAGCCGCCACATCCAGTTGCGGATGAAGGCATGGCGTACGCCACCTTCGGCGACCGATTCATCGCCTTCCTGATCGACGCGGTGCTGATCGCGGGCGTCTGGTACGTGCTCTCGGTTCCTCTCTTCATCACGATCGGGATTGACGAAGGCACGCAGTCGCGGCTGGCGCGGAACACGCGCACCCTCTGCTTGATCGCTGCCAGCGTCCTCTACCACACGGCCCTTGATTCGAGCCGCTGGCAGGGAACGGTGGGAAAGCAGGCGCTCGGGATCAAGATCGTCGACCTCGCTGGACGGCGCATCAGCTGGTCTCGGGCGATGGCCCGCTGTTTCGCGAGCCTGCTTTCGATGATCGTGATCTACATGGGCTACCTGGCCGCCACCAGCGACCGCCAGGTGCGCACCTGGCATGACCGCCTCGCGAGGACGCTGGTGGTCAAGGGGTAGGCGGCTCGTGCAGCCGGTCGTGCTTGACGGCGCGCCCCTTCGAGAGGTCGACCGGATAGCGCTCGGCGTTGCGCGCCATCTTGCGCTCGACGGCTGCGGCAATGTCGATGCCCGACACGGTCGCGAACTCGAGCAGCAGGATCATCACGTCGGCCGCCTCGGACTCGACCTCGGCGCGGGTGCGCGGGTCGTCGAGGACCTTCAGCGCGTCCTCGTTGCGCACCCAGCGGAAGTGGTCCATGAGCTCCCCCGCCTCGACGGCGATCGCCATCGACAGGTTCTTCGGATCGTGGAACTGGTGCCAGTCGCGCTCGGCCGCGAAGCGCGTGATCGCGTCCTGCAGGCGGGAAATGTCGGACTTTTCGCGGGATCCCGGCTCGCTCTTCGGCTGGCTCATGCGCCCGATGATAACGGGCGCGGCGCGGAAACCGCCCCTCCGATACCTTGCGCGGCATGACGCTGTTCCTCGTCAGCCTGGCGCTCGCCTACATCATCACCGTCTACTTCCTGACGAACCCGCTCAAGCACACGCGCAAGTTCATGGTGCGGCGGTTCGTGAACTGGTTCCCGCTCGGGATGACCTATGCGTTCCTCTACATGGGGCGCTACAACCTGACCGTCGCGGCCGTCGCGCTGGGCGGGCTGATGACGAACAAGGAGTTCGGCTACATCGCGAGCGCCGGCGCGACGGCGTATGCGCTCGGGCTGCTGTTCGTCGGTCCCGCGGTCGACCTCCTCGGCGGCAAGCGTGGCATGGTGCTCGGCGCGCTCGGCTCGGCGCTCATGAACCTGTGCATGGCGGGCGTGATCTACCTGAAGCTGAACGGACGGCTCGATGTGAGCATGGCGCTCGCGCTCGGCGTCCTCTATGGCATCAACATGCTGTTCCAGAGCTTCGGCGCCGTCAGCACGATCAAGGTCAAGAGCTACTGGTTCCATGTCCGCGAGCGCGGGACCTTCGGTGCGATCTTCGGCACGCTCATCTCGATGGGCGTCTACTTTGCCTTCGACTGGGGCCGCGCGATCGCGAGCGCGGTGCAGCTCGAGCAGCCCGCTGAGCCGACCTTCACGCGGCGGCTGCTCGACACGCTGTTCGCCCTCGAGGGGCGCACGGTGCCCGCGCTATGGCTGATCTTCGCAATCCCCGCAGGCATCATGATCGTGTGGGCGCTCATCGACGTCGCGGTCCTGCGCGACACGCCCGACCAGGCCGGCTTCGACCCGCTCGACACCCACGACGCGTCGAGCGACGACGCGCCCGAAGAGAAGACGAGCTACTGGGGCACGATCTGGAGGGTGCTGTCGAACCCGATCATCCTGATGATCGGCGTGGTCGAGCTCACCTCGGGCGTGCTACGCGACGGCATCCTGAACTGGTACCTGCTGTTCGCGAAGCAGACGCCGCTCGGGCTCGGGACGGTGACGAACAACTGGGGCTTCTGGAACTGCGTGACGGGCATCATGGGCGGCTTCGCCGCGGGCTGGATCAGCGATAAGTTCTTCAATTCGCGGCGGTCACCGAGCGCGGCGCTCATGCAGTGCGTGATGTTCGCGACCACGGGCGTGATGCTCCTGATGCTCATGTGGCAGCCTCTCGACGCGACAGCGGAATCGATCGGCGCCGCAGAGGGCTCGCTGGCCGCGCTGGCGCTGTCGTGGCGCCCTACGGTGATCGGCATCTGCGCGGTGACGACGATGATGGCGGTGATCGGCGTGCACTCGATCATGTCGGGCACGGCGACCGCGGACTTCGGCGGCAAGAAGTCGGCCGCGACCGCGACCGGCATCGCCGACGCATTCTCGAAGCTCGGCAGCGCGATCCAGGCGTTCGCGATCGGCATCCTCACGACCAAGGGCTGGGCCTACTGGCCGATGTTCCTCTTCCCGTTCACGATCATCGGGCTGATCTTCGCCATCAAGATGTGGACGATGCTGCCCGCGGCGACCCGCAGGTACCTCGAGGAAGTCGAGGGGAAGAAGGTTGGGTAAGGTGATGAATGTGGGCGCGTCAATCTGATTCGCGCCTACTGAACCGGACAGATCGTCCCTCGTCACTGCCATGCGCTCAAGAGCAGGGCTAGATCCGATCCGCTCACCAGACCGTCATCGTCGATGTCCGCTGCGGCATCGGTCGAGCCCCACGCACCGAGCAGCATCGAGAGATCCGCTCCGTCGACCGCGCCATCGGCGTTGATGTCGGCGGGGTTCGCGGGCGGCACGGGCACGCCGATCTCGAGTCGGAACGGCCCGGCGACGAACTCATCGAAGCCGCCGACGGCGATGTAGTAGGTCGTGCCGGCGACGGCGTCGAAGGTCAGTCGGCTGGTGAATGGCGCAGCGCCCGCCGTGCAGCCATCGTCGTCGCAGGCGATCACGCTCGCGGGATCGCCGCACGCAGCCAGCACCGCGATCCGCGAATCGACCCGACCGAGTCCGCTCGGATCGGTATCGCTGCAGGTGCCGATCGTGCACGCTCCCGTAGTCTGCGCCATGTAGCGGACGATGCGTGCACACGCGATCGTGTCCGTCCCGTTCAGCCCGAGATCGCAATGACCCGCGAGGTCGAGCCCGCGGTAGGCGATGCTCATCGGAACGCTCGTGACCGCGCCCTCGGTTCCGACGAGGACATTCGCGGCAGCGCATGGATCCGCGGGCGGAGAGACGAAGACGACCGACACCGCGGTGGTCGCGGGCGGTGGCTCGATCGAGCTCCACGCACCGATCCCGATGAGCGTCGTCGCGCCCGCCTCGCTGAAGAACTGAAGCCGAGACGGGCCACCGACGGCGTTGCAGCCATCGTCATCGATGGCGAGCACCGCGGCGGGGTCGTTGCACGCCGACGTGCGGATGAAGATGCTGTCGAACAGGCTGTCGGCGCAGTTCGACACGCGGTACACGCCCGCCTGCGGCGCCGTGAAGCGCACGTAGTTCACCTTGTGGACGACCGTTTCAGGCATCGTCGGCACGGTGAGGTCGGGACGCGCCGGATCGAGCGCGACGGTGTTCGCCCCGAGCGCAATCGTCGCGATCGACTGGCAGGGATCGGCGGGCGGCGCAATCTCCTCGACCTCGACCGCGAGTACCGACGGCGCCGGCGTCGTCATGCCGTAGAGCCCGACGGCGAGGGAGAGCACCTCGCCCGCCGCTGCACTGAAGACCACGCGCGAGGCGGCCCCGCAGGCATCGTCGTTGCAGCCGACGATCGACGCGGCATCGCCGCAAGTCCGTAGCACGGCGACCACCGTATCGGTCGCCTGCGCGCAGGTGTTGACGGCGAAGGCACCGGTGTAGGGCGCCGTGAAGCGCAGCACGTTCGCCCGCGAGAGCAGCGCTGGATTGCCCGCGCAATCGACCTCGAGCGACGGGGTGTTTCCATCGAACGCGAGCGCGTTCATGCCGATCACGGCGCTCGGCGGTTCGGCGCAGGGATCGCTCGGCGGCGGCACGAGCGCGATCGAGAGCGCACCCTCCGCGGGCGCGGTCGAGGCCGAGTAGCCGCCGACGGCAATGAGATAGGTTTGGCCCGCCGTCAGCGGCGAAGCGAGCGCGAGCCCGCTGTTGAGCGGCGAAAGCTGGCTCGCCCAGAGCCCCGCCCCGCCGCCGAACGCACAGGAATCGTCGTTGTAGCCGAGCACGTTCCACGCGATCGACAGCGACGCAGGGCACGCCACGCCGAGCGCCATCTTGGTGTCAACGCTCGCACCGCAGACGCCGATCACGTAGTGCCCCGACTCGGTCGGCGTGAAGGAGAACCAGCCTGCGCGCCAGATCGTGGCTTCGCCGAAACCGGTCGATGTGCGGCTGAGCTGCGCAGCGAATCCGGGCTGGTTCGCGAATGGCGTCTCGCCGACCGCGGCGGGCATGGCCTTCTGGCAGACAGCGCCCTGTCCATGCGCGGGAAGCGCACAGGCAAGCAGTGAACACGCGGCGACGACGGCGCACTCGAGTGGACGACGACTCAAGTTCGGGAACATGGGCAACCTCTTCGCGCGGAGTGGGCGCGCGACGCGTGAAGGCTCCCGCGGACGAGGCGGGACGCCGTCGACACTATGCCGCCGAAATCGACCGCGGGCGCTGCAGGGCCGAACTCGCCTCCAAGCGCGTGCGATTCGCAGACCGTGGTTGCAGTTTGCGGACCTCCGCTACCGCCCGTGCGCCCGGCCGCGGTACTCGCCGAGCGGGCGCGGGTGCAAGTCGGCGATCCCGCGGCGGACCAGAGCTCGGACGAGCTTTCGCGCCACGCAGAAGTCCGTGACGAGCGGGATGTTCATGTCGATCGCTGCGCGACGGATGCGATAGCCATCCGGGCGCCCGCGCTCATCGAACTCGCGCGGGATATTGATGACGAAGTCGACCGCGCGCGAGCGCATCAGGTCGAGCGCGTCCGGTCCATCGGCGCCATCCGTGCCCTGCTCCGACTTTCCTGCGACCTGGCACTCGATGCCCTCGGCACGCAGCACCTCGGCGGTGCCCGCGGTCGCATAGAGCGCGAGCCCCGTGCGGGCGAGCGCGCGCGCGTCGTCGGCGAAGCGGTACTTGTCGCCCATCGGCCCGAGCGAGAGCAGCACGCCCTTCTGCGGGAAGCGGAAGCCGGTCGCGAGCATCGCCTTCAGGAGCGCCTCATCCGCGTCATCGCCCATGCAGGCGACCTCGCCAGTCGATGCCATCTCGATCCCGAGCACGGGGTCCGCGCCCGAGAGACGTCCGAAGGAGAACTGCGGCGCCTTCACGGCAACGAAGCCAAGGTCGAAGAGCGTATCTGCGTTCATCGCCGCCTCCGGCTCGGCGCCGAGCATCATGCGGGTCGCGGCGCGTATGAAGTCGCGCCCCAGCACCTTCGACACGAACGGCAGGCTCCGCGAAGCGCGCAGGTTGCACTCGATCACCTTGACGTCGTTGTCGCGGCAGAGGAGCTGCACGTTGAACGGTCCCGTCACCTGCAGCGCCTCGGCGAGCTTCGCGCCGACCATGCGCACGCGGCGGATGGTCTCGACGTTGAGCTCCTGCGGCGGCAGCACGAGCGTCGCGTCGCCCGAGTGGACGCCCGCGTACTCGATGTGCTCCGCGACGCACCACAGGACGATCTTGCCATCGCGCGCCACCGCGTCGAACTCCATCTCGCGCGCGTGCGACTCGAACTTCGAGATGACCACTGGATGCTCGGGCGACAGCGTGGTCGCCGAGCGCAGGTACTCCGAGAGCTCGGGCGCGCTGTGGGCGATGCGCATCGCGGCGCCGGACAGCACGTATGACGGCCGCACCACCACGGGGAACCCGCCCATCTCCTCCACTGAACGCGCGAGCGTCTCCTGGCTCGTCGCCTCGAACCACTGCGGCTGGTCGATGCCGAGTTCATCGCACAGCGCGGAGAACTTGCGGCGATCCTCTGCGCGGTCGATCGACGCTGCCGGCGTCCCGAGGATGCGCACGCCCGCATCATGCAGCTTGAGCGCGAGGTTGTTCGGCGTCTGCCCGCCCATCGAGACGATCGTGCCGTCGGGCTGCTCGGCGTCGCAGAGCTCGAGCACGGACTCCAGCGAGATCTCATCGAAGACCAGCCGGTCGCACATGTCGTAGTCGGTCGAGACCGTCTCTGGATTGCAGTTGAGCATGATGGTCTCGAGCCCGAGACCGCGCGCGGCGAGCACGGCGCCCACCGAGCTCCAGTCGAACTCCACGCTCGAGCCGATCCGATAGCAGCCAGAACCGAGCACGAGCACCTTGCGCCTGCCGCTCGGCGCCACGTCGTGGTTCGACGCCCAGTAGGTCCAGTAGAGGTAGTTGGTGTCGGCGGGATACTCGGCGGCGAGCGTGTCGATCTGCGCGAGGCGCGGGCGTACCCCGAGCGCGCGGCGCCGTTCACGGACGTCGCGCTCGCCCGCCTTCACCGAGCGGGCGATGGCGCGGTCGGAGAAGCCGCTGCGTTTGGCCGCGAGCATCTCGTCGCGCGTGATGGCGTCAAGCCCGCCCCCCTTCGCGGCGAGATCCGCGCGCATCCGCACAACCTGCTCGATCTCGCGCAGGAAGAACCGGTCGATGGCGGTGAGCTCGTGCACGCGGTCCACGGTCATTCCCTCGGCGAATGCCTTCGCCACCGCGAAGATGCGCCGCGGCGATGGCTCGCGCAGCTCGCGTTCAAGATCGGGAAACGCAAACGCCTCCGGGTCGAGCCCATCCGCACCCGTCTCCAGCATGCGTAGCGCCTTCTGGATCACCTCGCCGAACGAGCGGCCGATGGCCATGACCTCGCCGACCGACTTCATCTCGGTGCCGATCCGCTTGTCGGCGCCGGCGAACTTGTCGAAGTCCCAGCGGGGCGCCTTGCAGACGATGTAGTCGAGCGCCGGCTCGAAGAACGCGCTCGTGGTCTTGGTCACCGCGTTCGTCAGCATCGGCAGGTCGTAGCCGAGCGCGATCTTCGCGGCGACGTAGGCGAGCGGATAGCCCGTCGCCTTCGACGCCAGCGCGGAGCTTCGCGAGAGGCGCGGGTTCATCTCGATCACGCGGTACTCGCTCGAATGCGGGTCGAGCGCCCACTGCACGTTGCACTCGCCGACGATCCCGAGATGGCGGACGATCCTGATCGAGAGGTTCCGCAGCATCTGGTAGTCGGCGTCGGACAGCGTCTGGCTGGGCGCGACGACGATCGACTCCCCGGTGTGGATCCCCATGGGGTCCACGTTCTCCATGTTGCAGACGGTGATGCAGTTGTCGGCGCCGTCGCGCACGACCTCGTACTCGACTTCCTTCCAGCCCGAGAGGCACTCCTCGACGAGCACCTGCGGGTTGCCCACGAAGGCGCGCTCGACGCGCATGCGCAGCTCGTCTTCGCCGCGGACGATCGCGGAACCCTGCCCGCCGAGCGAGAAGCCGCCGCGGAGGATCACGGGCAGGCCGATCGCGTGCGCGGCGTGGATCGCCTCGTCGACTGAGTTCGCGGCGATGCTGCGTGCGACCTTGACGCCGATCTCGCCCATCTTCTGCGCGAAGATCTTGCGGTCCTCGCCGGCGCGGATCGACGCGACCGGCGTCCCGAGCACGCGCACGCCGTAGCGCGCAAGCACGCCCGACGCCTCGAGGTCGAGTCCGCAGTTGAGCGCGGTCTGACCGCCGAAGCTGAGCAGGATCGCGTCGATGCGCTCCTTCGCGATCACCATCTCGACGAACTGCGGGGTGACCGGCAGGAAGTAGACCTTGTCGGCGAGCTCCTCCGACGTCTGCACGGTCGCGATGTTCGGGTTGATGAGCACCGTCTTCACGCCGTCCTCGCGCAGCGCCTTCAGCGCCTGCGAGCCCGAGTAGTCGAACTCGCCGGCCTGCCCGATCTTGAGGGCGCCGGAGCCGAGCAGCAGCACGCGCTGCGGGCGCTCCGTGCGGAGGGAGTGGAGGTTTCGGTTCATGACGCCCTCACCGCCTTCACTTCGCCCACCATGTGCAGGAAGTCATCGAAGAGGTACGCGGTGTCCTGCGGACCTGCGGCCGCCTCGGGGTGGAACTGGACCGAGCGGAACGGGCGGAACTTGTGGCGGATGCCCTCGTTGGTGCCGTCGTTGAGGTTCACGAACCAAGGCTCCCAGTCGGACCCCAGCGAGGCATGATCCACGGCGTAGCCATGGTTCTGGCTGGTTACGTAGGCGCGCTGGGTCGAGGTCTCGAGCACCGGCTGGTTCTGCGAGCGATGCCCGAACTTGAGCTTGTAGGTGCGCGCGCCCGCCGCGATGGCGAGGAGCTGGTGCCCGAGGCAGATGCCGAAGGTCGGGATGCCGCGCTCGAGCACGGCGCGGATGCGGGCGCTGAGCGCGCCGAGTTCCGCGGGGTCACCGGGACCGTTCGTGAGCAGGATGCCGTCGACATCGGCGAGGTGCGACTCCCATGCGGCGTGATACGGCGCGCGGATCACGCTCGCGCCGCGGGAGACGAGGCTGCGCACGATGTTCTCCTTGCAGCCGGTGTCGACCACGAGGATGCGCAGCGGACCACTGCCCGCGTGGCGCGTGGTCTCGCACGGCGCGACCGCCTTCACGAAGTCGCCATCGACGCGATCGGCTGCCGCGCCGAGCGGGAGCGTGCCTGGGTCAAGCGTGCCCGCCATCGTTCCGTAGGCGCGGAGGTGCTTCGTCAGCGAGCGCGTATCGACGCCCTCGATCGCAGGAACTCCCTCGCGGCGCAGCCATTCGCCGAGCGTGCTTCGCGAGGCGTGGTGGCTCGGTCCCGTGCAGTGCCGCGAGACGACGAGCCCGAGCACCTGGATCCGACCCGACTCCATCGCGCGCCGCGCGTCCTCGCCATCGGGAACGCCGTAGTTCCCCTGCAGGGGATAGGTCAGCACCAGGATCTGCCCGCGGTACGACGGATCGGTGAGCGTCTCGACGTAGCCGGTGAGCCCGGTGCAGAAGACGACCTCGCCGGCGACCTTGCGGTCGGCGCCGAACGATGCGCCCGCGCACGAGGTTCCGTCGGCAAGCTGAAGGGTGGCGGGTCGTTGCATGGCGTTCTCGTGTTCGACGTTCGATCGGTGGATTGGTCAGGATGCCGTGAGCGCGTTCACGCGCCGCCTTCGTGCGGCGTGCAGCAGGTCCATCGACCCGCAGAGCTGGAAGGCAAGGAGATGCGTCGGCCAGTCGCACTCGATGTTGGTTCGCTGCACCTGCAGCGGGTTCGTGCCGCGGCGGACGACGCCGCTGCTCGTCATGAAGCCGACGCGATAGCCGGCCTCGCGCACGAGCCGCGCGCCTTCGCGCGAGTAGTTCTCCTCCTCGCCGCCGACCCAGCAGAAGACGGGAATCTCGCGCCCCATGCGCGATTCGATCAGCGCGCGCGCATCGACGACCTCGCGGCGCATGACGCCCGAAGGAACGCCAGCGTGCAGTCGGCAGTGCGACATGGTGTGGCACCCGACGACGTGGCGCGTCGCGAGCGAGCGCAGCTCGTCCCAGGTCATCGCCACCCGTCCATCGGGCGGCACGGATCCTGGTCGGATGCTCACGCTGTTCGCGTATCGGGCCTGCTCGGCGGGCGGCGTGTCGATGAAGGCGACCGGTGCGAAGAACCACCCCACGAAGCCATGCTTCTCGAGCAGCGGCACGGCGATGTCATGGTTCGAGCGCAGGCCATCGTCGAAGGTGACCATCAGCCCCGGCTTCGCGTGCGGCCACTCGCCCGTGGCCAGGAACGCCTCGAGCTCAGGGAGGCTGACCCCGCGGAAATGGCGGGCGAGATAGGCGAACTGGCGATCGAGTGTTGACCGGTGCTCAGGCGGCGTGCCGTGATAGTTGACGGCACGCATGAAGCGCGGACCGCGCGCGAGCCTCTGCAAGCGAAGCAGCCCGCCCGTGACGCCGGTGGCGCCGAGCGTGGCGGAGAGCTTGTCCTTGACCGCATGCAGGCTCATCGGCGGCGCGCCTTAGAACATCACGTAGACGAAGGGCGAGACGTCGGCGCTGTCGTGCTCCTCGACGCGCACGGCATCGGCGATCTTGCCAAGGCCCGGCGCGAGGGGCGCGAGCGACTGGCATCCGCATGCGTTCCAGTGGGCGGCGAGCCTTCGGGCGAGCTCCGCGCCGTCGGCGCAGCCGGCGACCTCGAAGTCGGCCTTCGACATCGTCCCCTTCGTGCGCTTGATGTAGTAGCTCTGCGCGGCGGGATCGGGCTTGGTCAGGAACACGCCGGGATCGCTCGCGCGCAGGCGCTGAGCAGCGGGCATGAGCTCTCCGTCGAAGAAGCGGTCGATCACGTCGTGGTTCTTGTCAGTCGAGCTCATAGGTGTTCCTCCAGTTCTCGTCGTCGTCGAACTTCGGCTGGTCCTTGCGCCACACGAGGCAGTCCTCGAGGACGAGCAGGTCCATCTCGGTGCGCATGAAGCAGCGATACGCGTCCTTCGGCGTGCACACGATGGGCTCGCCGCGGACGTTGAACGAGGTGTTCACGACGAGGCCGCAGCCGGTGAGCTCCTCGAAGGCCTTGATGAGCGCGTAGTAGTCGGGGCTGTCTTCCTTGGTGACCGACTGGATGCGCGCCGAGTAGTCGACGTGGGTGATCGCGGGCACGTCCGAGCGCGGCTGGTTGATGACCGACAGCATGTCGTCGTCGCCGCCGCGGAACTTCACCATGTCCATCGGCAGGCAGCGCTCCTTGCGGACGGGCGCGACGAGCAGCATGTACGGGCTGTCGCAGTCGATCTCGAAGTAGGCGCTGTTGCGCTCCGCGAGCACGCTCGGCGCGAACGGCCGGAAGCTCTCGCGGTACTTGATCTTCAGGTTCATCACCGACTGCGTGTCCTTGTTGCGCGGGTCTCCGATGATCGAGCGGGCGCCGAGCGCGCGCGGACCGAACTCCATGCGCCCGCAGCACCAACCGATGATCTTGCCCTCGCCGATCGCCTGCGCGACGGCCTTCATGCGCTCCCCCTGGTCGGTGATGCGCTGATAGGGCAGGTTGTTGCGGTCGAGATACGCGCGCACCTCGTTGCTCGGATAGCGCGGGCCAAGCAGGCTGCCCTTCTGCCGGTCGCGTCCGGGCACCGATGGCGTGCGCGGCTTGCCGAAGTAGACGTGGTGCGCCATGAGCGCAGCGCCGAGGGCGCCGCCGGCGTCGCCGGCAGCGGGCTGGATCCAGATGTTGTCGAAGATCTTCGCGGCCTCGAGCTTGCCGTTGGCGACGCAGTTGAGGGCGACGCCGCCTGCCATGACGAGATTGCGCTCGCCCGTCTCCTTGCGGAGATGGCGCGCGGTGCGCAGGACGACCTCCTCGGTCACCTTCTGCACGCTCGCGGCGATGTCCATCTCCTTGCGGCTGATGCGGCTCTCAGGCTGGCGCGGCGGACCACCGAACACCGCGTGGAAGCGGTCGTTCGTCATGACCATCCCGTCGAGGTAGCCAAAATGATCGGTGTGCAGCCGATACGAGCCATCGGCGCGCACGTCGATCAGCTTCTCCATGATGAGGTCGGCGTACTTCGGCTCGCCGTAGGGCGCGAGGCCCATCAGCTTGTACTCACCCGAGTTGACCTTGAAGCCGCAGTAGTAGGTGATCGCGCTGTAGAGCAGTCCCAGCGAGTGCGGGTAGTGGATCTCGGAGAGGAGCTCGATCGAGTTGCCTTTGCCGACGCCAAGGCTCGTGGTCGCCCACTCGCCGACGCCGTCCATGGTGAGGATCGCAGCGGAATCGAATGGGGACGGGAAGAACGCGCTGGCTGCATGGGTCATGTGGTGCTCGGCGACGAGCACGCGCCCCGCCTTGCCGAGCGTGCCGAGCGCGCGCTTCACATGGCTGTCGAGCCAGATCTTGTGCCCGAGCACGGCCGACGCGGCCTTCTGGAACTGACCGCGCGCGGCGGGACCGACCGATAGCGCGTTGCGGAGCACGCGGTCGAAGGTCGCCACGGGGTTGTCGTAGAAGACGATCGCGTCGAGCTCGGAGGCATCGATGAACGCCTCCTCGAGGCAATAGTTGATCGCGAGCTTCGGGAAGCGCGGATCGTGCTTCTTGCGGGAGAATCGCTCCTCCTGCGCTGCGGCCACGATCTCGCCGTCGCGGACGATGGCCGCCGCGGAGTCGTGGTAGAAGGCGGAGATGCCGAGGACGGTGGTGCTCATCGGGAGTGTGCTCCGGGAGTCAATGGGCTGCGCCCGCGGGCGAGGATGGCCTCGACGGTGGGTGCGAGCGAACGCGCGAGGGCTTCGTGCCCTGCGGGAGTCGGATGGATATCGATCGGAAAGCGGAAGGCGCGCCGCTCGTCGGGTGAGTGGCGCTGGAGGTCGGGCAGCGGGTCGTGCAGCGTGCAGCCGAGGTCGGCGCACAGCTCGCGGAAGCGCGCCTGGTACGCCTTCCCGCTCGCGGTGCCCTCGACGTGCTGGTAGAGCGGGATCGGCATGAGCACGACCCGCGATGGATCGCCGTGCTCGCGCACCCAGCGCGCGAGGATCGCGCGCATGAGAAGCCAGCCGGGATTTGACCGAGAGTTGTACTCGGCGACGGGCTGGTAGCGCGTGAACTTCTGCACCGCAGCTTGAAGACCGAACCTGCGGATGATCTTGCGGAGCGACTCGAAGCGTCCGCCGCGATCGACGCCAGCGCGTTCCTCGGGCGCAAGCGCATCCTCCGCCAGAGGCATCCGCTCTGGCGGGCTATGGTGAAGGGCGAGCTCGCCCTTCGAGTCCAGCGTGAAGTAGGGCTTGGCGAAGACGACGGTGTTGCCCGAGTCGTCCTGGAAACGGCGGTAGCGCGCCATGATGCGGCGCACGTTCTCAACGAGGACGGCGATCACGAGCACGTCATGCTCGATCCCCTGCCCGAACTCGCGCCAGGCGAGGTACTGCTGGTCGGTGCCCGAACCCGGCAGCCCGAAGTTGTAGGTCTCCGTGTCCGCGAGGAGCGACTCCAGCACGTCGGAGTAGCGCTTGCCATTCGAGACGCCGTCGCCGGCGGTGAAGGAGTCGCCGAATACAAGCACGCGGCGGGTCGCGCCGTTGCGCGCGATCACGAAGTCGCGATCGCAGCGGAAGCCCTGCTCGTTCGCCCGAAGCAGATAGCCACCCGACTCATGGGGGATCCGGGCGCGGACCCCTGGCACGAAGCGGAACGCTGTCGCAGGGTGGTACTCAAAGCACTGTCGAGCCATGAGCGATTCAATCTAGAAGAGGCGTGCGTGATTCCTTCGGGACATCCATCCGTGTTGCCAGCCACCACATCGGATCGTCTCTATCGGCGGTGCGATGGGAGTCCATGACCTCACGTGCGACCGAATTCACGACAGAGACGAGGCTTAGGGCGGATTTACCGAAGTTCGACCGACGGACGGGGTCTGCATCGGGTATCCAGAGGCGGGGTGCGGGTGACCCGAGCGCGCGTGCTTCTGAATCGAGTCGATGTGACACGCAGACTCTGCGACGGGTGCGGGGGTGAACCACAGACGTAGAGTCCGAGAATACACGAGAGTCGGGGAATCACGACCATCTCGCGGCGAGCCAGACCCTTTCTCCACCCGTCCCCTCCCGAAGTCCGATCCTAACGGTGAGCTCCGCGAGAACCGTGGGGTATGTTTTCGGCAGGCGCACACAGCGCCCCGCACACCGAACCAAGGGTCGATCCATGTCCTACGAGTATGCACCCACGGAGCGCGAGCAGGCGTTCCTCGCCAAGGTCGAAGACTCGCGCCACGAGCGCAACATCATCAACGGCCTCGCCCCGTTCCTCGAGGACAAGGTGCCTGAGGACATGCTCGGTCTGTACACGTCGAACGAGCTCGTCCAGCTCCGCGTGCTCAAGGGCACCGAGCGCGATGTCGAGAAGCGCATGCCCGTGAAGCTCACGCGGCACTACTTCGAGCTCGCGAAGAACAGCGCGCCGATCCGCCGCATCGTGAAGGCGGACCCCGCCGAGACCCGCGACCTCGCGGGTTCCGAGGACCCGGGCTTCCAGATGGACTACAGCCCCGTCGAGGGCATGCTCCACAAGTACGAGATGGGCCTGCTGTATGTCGTGTCGACCTGCTCGGCGCACTGCCGCTTCTGCTACCGCGAGGAGCTGATCGCGCGCAAGGAAGTCAAGCGCCAGGACGGCACCGTGGCCAAGAAGGGCCTCGCGAACATTCCCGAGGTCATCCCCTACATCAAGCGCTTCAACGCGGAGGTCGCTGCCAACGGCGGGCGCCACCCCACCTGCGGCCGCGAGAAGCTGCGCGAGATCCTCATGTCGGGCGGCGACCCGATGGTGCTGAACAACTCGAAGATCGCGGCCTGGCTTGCGGCGCTCGCCGAGGCGGGCGTCGAGTCGATCCGCATCGGCACCAAGGAGATGGCCTTCTACCCCGAGCGCTTCGATGACGCGTTCGTCGCCATGCTCGACGATTTCCACAAGGCGTACCCCGAGGTGGGCCTGCACATCGTCGTGCACTTCGAGCACCCCGATGAGTTCCTCGCGAAGGATCCGGGCGGCAACTACATCCGCGGCAGCCAGGGCTTCCTCCAGTGGGTGCCCGCGACCGGCGCAGCGATGCGCCGCCTCGCCCAGCGCGGCTGGCTCAGCGTCGAGAACCAGACGCCGATCATGCGCGACATCAACGACGACCCCGATGCGCTCCGCATCATGCAGCGCGAGTTCAAGCGCGCGGGCGGCGAGAACCACTACTTCTTCTGTGGACGCGACATCATCGCGTACCGCGCCTTCAACGTGCCCATCGAGCGCGCCTGGCAGGTGCTCAACGAGTCGCAGAAGGGCCTCTCGGGCGTCGAGAGCCACGCGCGCCTCTCGATCACCCACTACAAGGGCAAGACCGAGGTCAACGCGGTCACCAGCCAGCCGATCCCGGGCCTCAAGGGCAGCGAGAACGGCGTGGTGATCTTCAAGATCCTCCGCAGCGCCGGCAAGGCCTCCGACAAGGGCAAGGTGTGCATCGTGGCCCGCAATCCCGAGGCGCTCTGGTTCGACGACTACGCCGACCGCGTGCTCTTCGACGAGGCCGGCCTCTACGACTACTCGCGTGTGAAGAGCGCGCGCGTCACCCACGGCGCACCGTCGCCCGCCTGCCGATGATCGACAAGCGCGTAGCGAGCGCCCACGCGGCGGTCGCCGACATCTTCGATGGCGCAGCGGTCATGATCGGCGGCTTCGGCGAAGCCGGCAGCCCGATCGAGCTGATTCACGCCCTGATCGACCAGGGCGCGAAGGACCTCACCGTCATCAGCAACAACACGGGCACCGGACTCGTCGGCCTCGCCGCGCTCCTGCGCGCGGGGCGCGTGCGGAAAGTCATCTGCTCGTTCCCGAAGACGGCGGGCTCGACGGTGTTCCCCGACCTCTACCGCGCGGGAAAGGTCGAGCTCGAGCTTGTGCCGCAGGGAACGCTCGCAGAGCGGATCCGCGCTGGCGGCGCGGGCGTCGCTGCGTTCTACACGCCGACCGCCGCGGGCACGCCGCTCGCGGATGGCAAGGAGCTCCGCGTCTTCAACGGCCGCGAGCATGTGCTCGAGCACGGCTTGCGCGCCGACTTCACGCTCATCAAGGGCCGTGCCGCCGACACGCACGGCAACGTGCTCTACCACCGCACCGCGCGCAACTTCGCGCCGATGATGGCGACGGCGGGACACGTGTCGATCGTGCAGGCCGCGGAGGTCGTCGATGCTGGCACGCTGGACCCCGAGTCGATCGTGACCCCTGGCATCTTCATCGATCGCGTCGTGCATGTGCCCTCGCCCGCGCTCGAGTCGGCGCTGAACGAGGCAGGAGCGAGCTACCCATGACGACTTCCCCTTCGTCCGCGGCGCCCACGGGCTGGTCCCGCGAGGGCATCGCCGAGCGCGTCGCGCAGGACATTCCGAATGGCGCATATGTCAATCTTGGAATAGGCATTCCCGAGCTCGTCGCGCGCTACGTGCCCGCGGGCCGCACGCTCGTCTATCACACCGAGAACGGCCTCCTCGGCATGGGTCCATCCCCTGCCGCTGGCCAGGGCGACCCCGAGCTCATCAACGCCGGCAAGCGCCGCGTGACCATGATGCCGGGCGCAGCCTTCTTCGACCAGGCGACCAGCTTCGCCATGATCCGCGGCGGGCACCTCGATCTCTCGGTGCTCGGCGCGCTGCAGGTCGCTGCCAACGGCGATCTCGCCAACTGGTCGACCGGCGCCGATGACGCGATTCCCGCGGTCGGCGGCGCGATGGACCTTGTCGCCGGCGTGAAGCGCGTGTTCGTGATGACCACGCATGTCACCAAGGAAGGCGAGAAGAAGCTCGTCGAGCGCTGCACGTATCCCCTCACGGGGCGCGGCGTGGTGACGCGCGTCTACTCGGATCTCGCCGTGATCGACGTCACGCCGCGCGGCTTCGAGCTCGTCGAGCTCGCCCCGGGCGTATCCTTCGACTTCGTGCAGGAGCGGACGGGCGCGCCGATCCTGCGGAATCCATCGCGCTAAGCAGGACACCCACATGGCACCGAACGCAGCCACAGCGACCACCAGCCGCAGCGCAGAGCTCTTCGAGCGCGCCAAGAAGGTGATGCCGGGCGGCGTGAGCCGCAACACCGTCCTCTGGTCGTCGGTGCCGCCCTACGTGGCGTACGGCAAGGGCTGCCGCGTGACCGACATCGACGGCGTCACCCGCGTCGACTTCGCGAACAACGTCGCCTCGCTCATCCACGGACACGCCTACGGCCCCGTCGTCGAGGCGGTCGCCGCGCAGCTCGCGCACGGCACGGCGTTCATGATGGCAACCGAGCAGGAGGTCCTGCACGCAGAGCACATCTGCTCGCGCAGCGCTGGATTCCACAAGATCCGCTTCGTGAACTCGGGCACCGAGGCCGTGATGGCCGCGCTCAAGGCGGCGCGCGCGTTCACGGGCCGCCCCAAGATCGCGAAGGTCGAGGGCGCGTACCACGGCGGCTACGACTATGTCGAGACGAGCCAGGGCTCGTCGCCCGCGAACTGGGGCAGCGTCGACCATCCGAACCGCGTGCCGCTGGTGCACGGGTCGCCGCAGTCGGCGATGGAAGACGTCGTGATCATTCCGTTCGACGACATCGAGCGTTCGCTTGCGATCCTCGAGGAGCACCGCGGCGACCTCGCCTGCGTGCTGCTTGATCTCATGCCGCACCGCGTCGGCCTGAAGCCCGCGTCGAAGGCGTTCGTGACCGCGATGCGCGAGTGGACGGCGAAGAACGGCGCGCTGCTCGTGCTCGACGAGGTCATCACCTTCCGCACCGAGTACGGCGGTGCGCAGCAGGGCTACGGCATCGAGGGCGACCTGACCGCGCTCGGCAAGATGATCGGCGGCGGCTTCCCCGTCGGCGCGCTCGCCGGCCGCCATGACGTGATGGCGGTGCTCGATCCGGGCGCGCCCAAGCTGCTTTTCCCGCTGTCGGGCACCTTCTCCGCGAACCCCGTCACGATGACCGCGGGCCGCGTGGCGATGGAGCACTTCGACCCGAAGGCGGTCGCGCGCCTGAACGCGCTCGGCGACCGCGTGCGCCACGGCATCGCCGAGGCCATCCAGCGCACGAAGGCGCCGGCCAGCGTGACCGGCGGCGGCTCGATGTTCCGCGTGCACATGAAGGCGGCGGTGCCCGCGAACTATCGCGAGGCGTACACGACCCCCGAGGAGAACAAGCGGCTCAAGATGATGCTCGAGCATCTCTTCGCCGAGGGATTCCTCATGGTCGGGACCTGCACGGGCATGCTGTCGACGCCGATGACCGAGTCGGAGATCGACGCGCTCGTCGCCGCGTTCGAGAGCGGCTTCAAGAAGATGACGGCGTGAGGAAGGCTGGCGCGGCTGCGGCGGCTCACGCGCCTTCGAACATCGTCGCGAGCCCCTGCCCGACGCCGACGCACAGTGACGCAAGTCCACGCTTCGCGCCGCGGCGGTTCATCTCGTGGACGAGCGTGACCACGATGCGCGCGCCGCTTGCGCCAAGCGGGTGCCCGAGCGCGATCGCACCGCCGTTGACGTTCACCCGCGCCGGGTCGAGCGCGAGCCCGCGCACGCAGGCGACGGCCTGTGCGGCGAACGCCTCGTTGAGCTCGACGAGGTCGATCGACCCCGTCGCGACACCCGTGCGCGCAAGGAGCTTCTGCACCGCGGGGACAGGCCCGATTCCCATGTGCGCGGGGTCGACGCCGGCCGATGCGCTCGCGCCGACATAGGCGAGCGGCTTCAGCCCGAGCGCCTGCGCGCGCGAGGCCTCGACGAGGAGAAGCGCCGCTGCGCCATCGTTGATGCCGGACGAGTTGCCCGCGGTCACGGTCGCATCGGCCGCCTTCGAGAAGGCGGGCTTGAGCGCCGCAAGCTTCTCGAGCGTGGTGTCGGGTCGCGGATGCTCGTCGGTGTCGAAGACGATCGGCGGCTTCTTCCCCTGCGGGATCTCGACGGGCGCGATCTCGTCGCGGAAGCGCCCGGCAGCGTGCGCGGCGGCCCACTTCTGCTGGCTCGCGAGCGCGAACGCATCCTGGTCGGCGCGCGACACGCCGTGCGCGCGCGCGACATTTTCAGCGGTCTCGCCCAGCGAGATCGGCGGATACATCGCCGCAAGGCGCGGGTTCACAAAGCGCCAGCCGATCGTGGTGTCGAAGATCTGCTGCTCGCGGCCGAACGCCTGGTCCGACTTGCTCAGGACATACGGCGCGCGGCTCATCGACTCGACGCCGCCCGCCACCATGATGTCGCCCGCGCCCGACTCGATCATGCGCGCGGCGCAATTGATCGCCTCGAGACCAGAGGCGCAGAGGCGGTTCACCGTCGCGCCAGGCACGGTCGGCGGCAGCCCAGCGAGGAGCGCCGCCATGCGCGCGACATTGCGGTTGTCCTCGCCCGCCTGGTTCGTATCGCCGAAGTAGACGTCATCGATGAGGGCGGGCTCGACGCCCGCGCGCGACATCACGGCGCGTATTGCGTGCGCGGCAAGGTCATCCGGCCGGACCGAGGCGAGGCTGCCGCCATGGCGGCCGATGGGTGTGCGGACAGCTGCGACGATGGCGACTCGACGGGTCATCCGCATCATCGTAACGGACGGATTTGTTTGGATTTGCGCCGATCGGCTCGAGCAGCACCGCCCTTTCGACCGGCCGCGACCACCCCTTGCGCTCCTCGGATTTCGCGGCAATCTTCGGGCACTTGTGCACCTTGGCTGCGCCTGTTGGCGAATCCCACGGCACGTCCGACCCCACAGTTCGGTTCATCTGGAATCCCTCGATCATGACCTCTTGCCGCGATCTCCTCTGCCGCTCCGCCACCGTCCTGTCGGTCGCAGCGCTCGCGAACTCCACCTACGCGCTGCCCCAGGCGAAGGCTGAAGTCGAGCACCGCTCGACGCTCACACGGGTGCGCGAAGGCGGCACGCCCTACGACCCGAAGCAGCCGCTCACGCCGTACGCGATCGACCTGACCGCCGGCGGCGACGGCGGCGTCGCCGACTCCCCCGCGGGCGCGCTCATCGCGTCGCCGCCAGAGTACGGGCCGACCCACGGCGTGCTCTTCCAGTACGGCAATACCTGGAACTCGGTGGTCACAGCGCTGGTGTCGAGCCTGACGGGAAGCGCCGCGTTCGACGAGATCGCCTACGTCGTCGTCGCCAACCAGACCACGGCCAACGCAGCGACCACGGCGTTCGTCGCCGCCGGCGCGAACATGAGCAAGGTCGTCTTCATCATCCAGCCGAACAACTCGGTGTGGATGCGCGACTATGGACCGCACTTCATCTGGCAGAACGGCACGCTCGCGGTCGTCGACAGCCACTACTACCCGACGCGCCCCGCCGACAACTTCATCCCGACCCTTGTCGGCGACGGCACGCTCGGCGTACCGACCTTCGACCAGGGGCTCTACTACTCGGGCGGCAACTTCCAGCCGGGTCCGAACCGCACTGGCTTCTGCACGGCGCTCGTCAATCTCGACAACCCGGCGACGGGCGGGCACAACGAGGCGCTCATCCGCGAGCTGCACGGCTCGTTCCAGGGCATCGACACGCTGCACATCATGCCGCAGCTGCCCTTCTCGGTCGACGGCACCGGGCACGTCGACATGTGGATGTACCTCGTCGACGAGAACACGGTCGTCATCAGCGAGTTCATCGCCGGCTCGAACGCGACCGCCCTCAGCGTGACCAACAACGCCGTGCCCTACATGCAGGCGCTCGGATACGAGGTCATCCGGCCGGTGGCTTGGAACGTGGGCGCGACGCACTACACGTATGCGAACGCCTTCCGCGTGAACAACCGCATCTTCATCCCTGTCTACGGCACGCTGCTCGCACCGGGCGGGAACGCTGCCTACAACGACCGCGACGCCGATGCGCTCGCGAAGTGGCAGGCGGCGGCGGGACCGGGCGTCCAGATCGTGCCGATCCAGTGCTCGAGCATCATCACCGCGGCGGGCGCCATCCACTGCATCGTGAAGCAGGTGCCCCGCCGCACCGACGCGCTTCCCGCAGCGCAGGTGATCTCGCCCGCCGGCGGCGAGCTCTGGCTCGCGGGCTCGACGCAGACCATCCGATGGAACGCGACCGACACCCGTAACGGCGCGCTCTCGAGCGTGGATCTCGACTACTCGACCGATGGCGGCGCCAACTGGACGCCGATCGCGACCGCGATCCCCGACGCAGGTTCATTCGATTGGGCCATTCCCGCCGCGGCGACCGACGCTGCGCTCGTGCGCGTGACCGCACGTGCAGCCGATGGCGACACCGCGGTGGCGGTGAGCAATCCGTTCCGCCAGCGCGCGGGTGCCGCGACCGTATACGACTTCTCGACGGGCGCGGGTGTGAACAAGTTCGGCTTCGGTCGGCAGACGACCGCGTGGGCGAATGTGAACGCGATCTCGAGTCCGGTCGCGACCGCACTGCTTGCCGCGAACTACACGTCGATGGCGACCTCGAACGCAAGCGGCGGCATCACCGACGCGAACCGCTACATCTCTCCCGCGCTCACGGCGGGCACTGAGTCAACCCATCTCTTCCGCTTCGTGCTCGCGGAACCTGCCGCGGAGATCGACCAGATCGATGTCGTCTGGGAGGGCTACGCCGACTTCTGCACCCAGGTCGAGCTCTACGTCTGGAACAACGCGCTCGGCAACTGGGGCGACGCCAGCGGGCTCGTCGGGCAGAACCGCTACCTCGACTGCTTCGCGGGCAACCGCGACGAGCGGCTGCAGGCGAGCATCCGCTCCAACATCGGCAACTTCATCGCGGCCGACGGATCGATCCGCTTCCTCGTCTACGGCGAGCGGCAGAACGACGAGACGTTCCACGACTACATGTCGGTGACGGTGCTGAAGGCGAGCACGCCGTGCGCAGGCGACGTCGATGGCTCGGGCGCCGTCGATGGCTCGGACCTCGCGCTGGTGCTGAACGGCTGGGGCCCCTGCGCGGGCTGCCCCGGCGACATCGACGGCAACGGCATCATCGATGGCTCGGACCTGTCGCTTCTGCTCAACGCCTGGGGCGGCTGCCCGTAAGGCGGACGGCGGGCTGAGCGGGTGGAACCCGCCAGCGACGGCGCCAACGCTGCAGGAGTTCAGCGGTCTCAAGGGACAGAAAAACCCGCAATACCATTCAAGATAGAGGTTTAGATCCATTCTTCGCCCCAGCTCCGTCCCTCGGGCTTCTTAGAATTCCACGCAAATCCGAACACTCGGTACGTCTCCGCAGAACTGCTTGACGCACCTTAAGGTGAGGCATAGGTTTGATTTGTCGCTCATCCTGCGAATGCGGGATGGGCGTCGCGCCGCAGCAGGGATGGGCCTGCTTCGGAGAGCTTGTTCAAGGTCCAGCAGCGCGAACTCGTCCTTCGCAGCTCGCTTCGATCGTCGCAGAGGTGACCCATGTTTCCTGCAGTCGCCGTATTCCAAGCGGTCCTGTTGGCATTGTCCCCATCGCGTGCGCCTTGCATCGCACTCGAGGCTGTCCGCTGCAAGCGCTGCGGGCGGACACCTCGCGCGGCACAGAAGCCTGCTGCTCCGACAGGAGGCTGACGCGGGATTGGGCGCCGGGGAGTCGTCCCCTCGGTGCCGAACTCTTCCGCGACGCCATCCACGAATCACCGCCTTTACCGGCGGTGATTCGCTTTTTGCATCGCGTCGATGGCGCGTCCGTGTCGCGGAAAGCAACGCGACCCCGCTGGAAGCCAGCGGGGTCGCGTCGAGATGGCGTCTTGCGAGTCGCAGCGAGTTCAGTTCTTCTCGCTCGCGGTCGCCTGCTGCTTGGTGGCGCCCGCCTGCGACGGGAGGATGACGGTGTCGACGACGTGGATCACGCCGTTGGTCGCCTCGACGTCGGCGATGACGACGGTGGCGCCGTTCAGCATGACCTTGCCACCGACGACCTTGACGGCGATCGGGCTGCCGAGGACGGTCGGGACCTCGGTCATCTTGACGACGGCATCGCTGTACGCGGCCACGCCGGGGACGACGTGGTAGGTGAGGATGTCGACGAGCTGCTTCTTGTTCTCCGGCTTGAGGAGCATCTCGAGCGTGCCGGCCGGGAGCTTCGCGAAGGCTGCGTCGGTCGGCGCGAGGACGGTGAACGGACCCTTGCCCGAGAGCGTCTCCACGAGACCAGCGGCCTTGACGGCGGCGACGAGCGTGTTGAACGAGCCGTTCTTCGCGGCGACGTCGACGATGTTGCCGTCGACCGGCAGGATGACGGTGTCGATCACGTGGATGACGCCGTTCGAGCAGGCGATGTCGGTGGTGACGACGTTCGCGCCGTCGACCGTGACCTTCGCGCCGTCCACCTTGATGTCGACGCGCTGGCCGTTCACCGTGCCTGCGTTCTTGAGCTTGACGACGTCCGCTGCCTTCACGGCGCCGGGGACGACGTGGTAGGTGAGGATCGCGGCGAGCTTCGCCTTGTTCTCCGGCTTCAGGAGCATCTCGAGGGTGCCCGCGGGCAGCTTGGCGAACGCCTCGTCGGTCGGCGCGAAGACGGTGAAGGGGCCGGTGCCGTTGAGGGTGTCCACGAGGCCAGCGGCCTGGACGGCGGCAACCAGCGTCTTGAAGCTGCCGGCGGCGACAGCGGTCTCGACGATGGTCGACTTCGCGGTGGCGGTCGTGGTGGCGGTGGTCGGCTTCGCGGCCTGCTTGGCGGGCGCGGTCTGCGCGATGAGCGGCGTGGAGGCGAGAGCGACTGAGATGGCGATCGACGTGAGCATGAGCTTCCTCTGGTGTGCGTTCATGGGGAGCCACAGCACCGCGCCGTCGACGAGACGGTCGCGAGCCATCGTGCTCCCAGACAAATCAGGAGTGCGGGCGGAGCCCGCAGGTGCACGCAGTTCGTTCACACCGCCCCGATCGGATTCGCTTCCGACGACCGCAACTGCGTTGTTGCGTACGCAAAAGCGGATTCAGTCGAGCAAAATCGACATGCAGGTCAGCGATCCGTCAGCCTTTGCGATCTCGCTGAGCGCGAGTTCGGCGATGCGGAGCCCGCGGCGCTCGAGCACGGCGCGGGCGCTCGGGTAGCCCGCTGCGATGATGGCAGTCCCGTTGACGACGACGGCGTTCGCCGCATACGCCTCCGCGCGCGGGATCGACACGATCTCGAACCCGCGGAAGAGCGCAGGGTCGAGCGTGTCCTCGGCGAGGAGCACGGCCCCGTCGTCGATGCGCGATGCCACGCACTTGAGATGCAGGAATCCGCGCACGGGCACCTCGACCACCGCGTATCCGAGCGGCCCGAAGACCTCGCGCACGCGCTGCGCGCCCTCCGCGTTCGTGCGCGCCGAGCGGCCGATGAACCAGGTCTTGCCCACGCGCAGGCAGTCGCCGCCGTCGATGGTGGCTGGTGCGGGCGTGCGTGCAACGCGATGAGTGGCGGCGAGCGCACGTGCGATCGAGTCCGCCTCGCCCACGCGCGTCGGCGCGCCCGAGCGCGTGATGAGCGCCGCGTCGCCGGCGACGAGCGCGCAATCCTCGACGAAGCAGGCGTCGGGGTGGGCGTCGAGCGGCGGAAGCTCTGTGACCGCAAGCCCAGCCTCGCGCAGCGCGGCAACGTACTGCGCGTGCTGGCGGCGCGCGAGATCGACATCGATCGGCGACGCGAGTTCGTGACGCACGATGGCGTCGCGGAAGGTCGCGGAGATGCCGCGGACGAGTGCGGTGGTCGCCGTCACGGGGAGTGGCATGATCTCATCGCGCGGGAATCGTGAGCGTGGGCGGAGCCGTGGGCGGCCCGGCCTGGATGCGGCTCAGCTGCATGAAGAGCGCGAGCGTGTCCTTCGAGCGGATGTCGTCGGCGGCGATGCTGTAGTGCCAGCCGCGATACTCGACCGAGACAAGCGCGCCCAGGAGCGGCTTCTCGCTCGCGCGGATGCGCATCTCGCCCGTCCCCACGCTCGGCTTCATCTCGCTCTTCCTCGCCTCGGGAGTCTCGACATCCTTCGACGCCATGAACATGGCCGAATACAGCGAGCGCAGCTGGAACTGCTCGACGCCAACCGACTTCCCATCGAACTCGAGGTCGAGACCGCCGTCCTTGCGGGTGACGACCTTGAGTCCGTCCGCCTCCTCGGCCTTCTCGATCGCATGCATGAATTCGCGGAACTTGGCGAACGAGGCGGACGTCGGGCGCCCGACGAGCAGCTCGCCGCCGTCAAGCGTCACCCGCTCGACGATCAGGTCGCCGAGCAGACGCACCGACCAGCCAGCGCGCAGCAGGAGCGCGAAGGTGTGCGGGGAGATCTCCTCCATGAGCTGCTGCACGAATTCCTTGCCCTCGACGGGCGTGTACGACACCGTCGGCTTCGAGGAGAAGCTGTAGTTCCCGCTTACGCCGACGAGCGACTGCTCGCCTTCCTGCAGCGTCGCGTCGACGCCGGCCGACACGCTGGTGTCGTACGACGCCGTGAGCGTGCCCGCCTTCATGAAGAACGGCACCTCGCGGTAGTGCATGCGGACGATGTTCAGCAGCATCTGCTCGGACTGGTTGTGCTGCAGGATCGCGTTGTAGTCGGCGAAGTCGTTGCGCAGGGCCCGCTTCTCGGCCTGGCAGGCAGCGAGTACGGCGAGCGAACAGCATGCGAAGAGGAGTCGGCAAGTGATCGGGCTCATGATGGGACGCATCCGGTGATTCTCTGCTGTTGCGTTTGGAATGCTCGGCTACGCCTTCGAGGGCGCCTCTGCCAGCCGCGCGAGCTGCGGGCCGAGACCGAGCCCCTGCTCGTCGGCGAGCGCCATGATCTCGACGAGGAACGCGTGCCGTGCATCGGCCTCCTCCTGGTCGGTCTTCGCAGCGGAGTAGGCGTTGCACTGGACGAGGATGCCGTCGCGCACGATGCCCGCGACGCCGATCGCGACGCTGCCCGTAAGGAACGCGGGACTTGCTGTCATCCGATCGCGCAGCATGGTGATGAAGCGCTCGACGCGCTCGAGGGTCGCGCCCTGCGTGACAGTGATCTGCAGGCTCATGGGCCGCGGGCGATGGCGCCCAAAGTTGACGATGGTCACCGCCGCGAGCGCTCCGTTCGGCACCGTGAGCACGGAGCCGTCGGCGCTGCGAATGCGGGTCGAGCGGAAGCCGACGCCCTCGACCACGCCCGAGAAGGTGCCCGCGAGGCCTCCGCTGCACTGGATCCAGTCGCCGACGCCAAAGGTGCGGTCGCCGACCAGCACGCCCGCGCCGAAGAACTGCGCGATCGTCTGCTGCGACGCAAAGGCGATGCCGATGCCGCCGATCCCGAGCCCCGCGAGCACATTCGTCGCAGGGATCGACCAGAAGTACGCGGCAGCGACGCACGCGCCCGCCACGACGCCGACGCGCAGGCAGCCCCGCAGCAGGTTCAGCGCGAGGTCGTCGGCGCGGCCTGCGGCGCGGGAAAGCAGCGTGCAGAGGACGGCGACGAGATACCACGCCACGATCGCGAAGGCGATGCTCACAAGGGTGCCCACCACGGGCACGACTTCGTACTGATAGCGATGAGGAAGACCGAGGACGCCCGAGACTGGATACAGCATGGCCACCGTGCACAGCAGCCAGATGGCATCGCGAAGCGGCGCGGGCATCGGCGCGATCGAGTGTGTGATGCGGCGAACTGCCCAGCAGATGATGCCCGCGATGATGCGACCGAACCCGATCGAGGAGGTCATGAACACGACGAGCAACAGCACCTGCCATGCCTCGAATCCGATGCTGCGGGCGAGCAGGAACGGAAAACGCTCTCCGAAGAACTCACGCAGCGCGAACGATGGCATCGTGGGAATCACCCCAATCGAAGAGTCCTGTCGCGCAGGAAGCCCCGATGTCAGGAAGTAGACGCGCCGGATCGTGTCGACGGTCGCTCCCGTGAACTTCCACGGCGCGCCGGCCTCTGGTCCGCTTGGCGCGATCACGATGGAGCCCTCGGGATGCTGGAACAGCACCACGGGATCGCGGTTGGTGGGATCGTTCGGGATCGACTGGAGTTCGCGGAACCCGATGTGATTGAGCGAGCGGCACAGATAGCCCGCAGCGAGCCGCCCATCCAGCTGTCGAAGCGCCTCGGGAAGGACGCCAAGGTCAAGCGTCGATAGCGCGGGCTCCCTGCCGCCCTCGTGCCAACTGACCATTCCCTCGAGGAAGGTGCGCACGACATCCCGCGGCGACTGCAGCGCCCGGAACGACTGCTCGGTCGGCGGCTTGGAGCCATAGACAGCGAGCAGCGCCTTCCGCAGCGCGACGATGCCGTCTTCATTGGGCACGACCACACGCCAGGTCCTGTCGGCGGCGCGGCGGAGGGTGATTGGAAGCACCACGTCGGACCGCAGCTGCCGCAGCGGGACCGTCACCTCGTCCTGCGTCGACTCGGCCGGAATCTCCCGCACATCGAAGGTGGCGAGGTCAACAATGTCGAAGTAGCTCCGGAGCTGGCTCAGCCGCTCCTCGGGAACAAGCGCGAGCGCCTCCGGCGCGAACTCGACGCTGCCGATGACGCGGTTCCAGTAGCCGTCCAGCCCGAGCCGCAGTTGGTTGGCGACGAAGGTGAACTCCGCGAATGCCGCGCGCGGGCTATCGAGGGAGGGCGCTGGAGGAATGGCGTCGGAAGTGATCCGGGTCGCGGTGATCCAGCCGCGCGAGTTGTCGTAACCGACAAGCGCTTTGCCACTGCTCTCGAGCAGGAGCACGAGTTCATGCGCGCGCCCAGCCTCGATGCGCGCGCCAGTGAATCGATCGCCCGCGATGGTGCCTTCGATCTTGGAGCCGACCAGGAGGACCTCGCCAGCGACCGTGTCGCCAGTCTGGATGAGCCGCGCGTGCGCGCTGCCGGCGCTCCACGTGAGGTCCCAGTCGCCGGTCCACGGGGCTCCGTCATCCCCATGTGCGTGCACCGCGACCAGCAAGGACGCGAATGCGGCGACGAGGAAGGCGGCGATGGGGCGCATGGGGCTTGTCACGCGGGGTGGGGCGGATCCCGCAGGCACGGGAGTCTACAGCGGGGATGCGCCATTGCCCCCGAGGGGCCACGGGGTCATCGCGCCGCACACCGATCAAATCCCGCTCGGGACGCTCGGAAGGCGGTTTCGGGCGGCCGAGCGTTGCTCAACCCGACCTTCTCACCTCCGATTCGGCATCCAGCGACCAAGTTTGGGCGAACGCGACGGTCCATGACTCTTCTCCACTCGATTCGCGTCTCCGTCTCCTCCGCCCTCTTCGTCTGCGTCCCCTGTGCCGCCGCGGAGGGCTCAAACCTCGATTCAAACCTCGAGTTCGAGAGCGGCACCAAGGGCTGGCAGACGGTCCTCGATGGCGTGATGGGCGGGCTCTCGACTGGCGAGATCGCGGCGGGCGAAGGCGGCACGCTGCGCTTCACCGGCGAGCTGTCGCTTGAGAACAACGGCGGCTTCTCGCAGATCCGCACAGCGGTCGCGGAGGGCACCTTCGAAGGCGCGTCGGGACTCGTCCTGCGCGTGAAGGGCGATGGACGCACCTACCAGTGCGACATCCGCTCGTCGCGACTGCGCCTCATGGCGGGCGGCTATCAGCGTGACTTCGCGACCAAGGCTGGCGAGTGGATCGAGGTCGAGGTGCCGTTCGACCAATGCGTCGCGAACAGCTTCGGTCGGCGCGTACGCAATGCCCCCGTGCTCGATGCGAACTCGATCGAGTCGGTGGGCATCACCCTCGCCGACAAGAAGGAGGGATCGTTCGCGATCGAAGTCGACTGGATCCGCCCGATGGGACGTGCGTCGGCCGAGAAGGCGTCGGCAGGATCGCTCGCGGCGGTCGCCACCAAGGCGAATCTCACCACGCTGCTCGCGCTGGTGAAGGCTGCGGAGCTCGAGCTGCCGAAGGATGCGAAGGTCACGATCTTCGCGCCCACCAACGCTGCGTTCGCCAAGCTCCCGCGCGAGCAGGTCGAGTTCCTGACGAGTGCCAAGGGCAAGTCGACGCTGCAGGCGATCCTCAAGCATCATGTCGTCGGGCAGTCGCTGGAGAGCTCGGCGCTGCTTGATCGCCGCAGGATCCGCGCGCTGTCCGGGCAGTCGCTCGACATCGACCCGACTGCGCTCACCATCGACGGCGCCCGTCTCGTCGCGACCGATGTCGCCTTCGATGGCGGACTCGTCCACGTGATCGACAGCGTGATGCTGCCCGAGACCCGCAGCATCGAGGAGATCGTCGCCGCCGACGATCGCTTCGCGACCCTGCGGGCGGCGATCGGTGCCGCGGGTCTTGGCCCGCAGCTCGGTGCGCGGAATCCCGGTCCGTGGACGCTGCTCGCACCTTCGAACAAGGCGTTTGCGGCCGTGCCCGCCGATGCGCTCGACGCGCTCCTCAAGGATCGCCCGGCGCTCACGGCAGTGCTCGCCGCGCACGTTCTTCCGACTGCGATCCGGCGTGACGAGATGCTCGCCCAGGGTTCGGCGCGCACGCTCATGGGCGACGGCGTCGTGAAGTTCGCGCTCGAATCAGGCGCGATCACCGTCGACGGCGCGCGCATCGAGGTGGCGGACGTGGAAGCAGCGAACGGCATCATCCATGTGATCGACCGCGTGCTGCCCGCACGGAGCGCAGCGCCCGAGGCGGCCGCCACGGCATCCTCCGCGCCGCAGCGCGCGCGGCGGGCGGCTGCGATCTTCGAGCTCGCGATCGAGCGCGGCGTCCCCCGCTTCAACGCGGGCGACGCGTCATCCTGCGCGGCGCTGTACGAGATGGCGATCGCCTCGGTGGTGCTGCTTGCCGACGATGCCATCAGCCCGAAGGCGAAGAGCGACCTCGAGGAGGCGCTCGAGCGCGGATCATCGCATGAGGACGCATCCGAGCGCGCGTGGATCTACCGCCGCGCGATGGATCGCGCGCTCAACCAGATGAGCGAGATGCCGAAGCGGGAGAGCTGAGCACTTGGCCCCTCCACTCGTGACGGCGAGGAGGCTCACCGCCTTCGGCGTCGCCCGATCGGGAGCAGAACGAAGGCGAGCACGCTTGCGGGCGCGGGGATCGCGGTCACGGACAGCACGTTCGTCGATCCGAGGAACGTGTACGTTGCGCCGTTCGGGTTGAAGAGGAACAGGTTGAAGGTCGTCGAGCCGTATGCGACGGTCGTCGCGTCGGGCGCGACGCCGTTCGAGATGAAGTAGTACGGGTCCGAACCCGCGCCCGGGCTGCGCGCCTGGAGATCCACCGCCGAGAGGCTGAACGTGGAGGAATCGAAGGCTGTGTAGAGGTATGGGTCGTACGAGACGCCTGCGATCACGGAAGAACCTGATGCGAGCGTGCTGCCGTGCAGCGACACCGAGAGGCTCGCATACTGGATGTACTGCGTGGCGAAAGGCGCGTTCGGGAAGGATGGATTGCTCTCGATGAAGGCGACCGGCGCGGCGGGCTTCGTCTCGAAGACGCCTTGCACGGAGTAGCCCTTGGTGAGGGTGCCGTTGAACTGATAGAACTCGGCGTGCGCGGTCGAAGCAGCGAGCGCGACTGAAGCGAAGAGGATGAAGGTTGTCTGGTGCTTGACCATGCCGGTTCCCTCGGTTTCCGTCCGTGGATCGCCAATCCTGACCCCTTGCGTCGCGGCAGACCATCTGCAGCCCGCATGATCGTGAGTCGACTGGTTTAGCCAGCCACTGATCGGAATTCCACGGAGACACCCAAGCGTGACCGCTCTCTCAGGCTGCGCCGTTGGAAAATCCGCGCAATTCGCGCTTTCGCGTGCCGCAACAGGCGAAGCGGCCACGGTCTCGACCTGAATGCTGTCGGCGTGGCGTGACCGAGAATCCGCGGGACGACGGAGCGCGCAGGTCGATCCCGACTGCGACGCAAGCCCGCGCAGAGCCCAGCGGAGCGCCCGTGTCCGAGCTCTACTCGCGGCGCGAGGAGGCGGGGTGCTGCGGAAATGGGCGGAGAGGGATTCGACAACCCCCCGAAAACCCCGAGAAAACCGCGTGTTCGCCACACGGCGGGGCGGAATCTGGGGCAGCTCACCCGCACGACGGCGATTCTCGCCCCGACGAGCTTTTCGCGCTGATCCACGCATGGCCATCGCTGCCGCCGAGCCTCCGCGCCAGCATCCTCGTGGCACTGCGGAAATCCTCAGGCGAGGACTCCCCCGTCACGGGGGCAGGTCCGGGCTCAGGCAACCCATGAACAGCCGAGATCGCCGGAGCCCGAGTCCGCCTCCATCAAGAATGTTCGGAAATCCCGCCGCTCGCATTCGGCGGCGGCGGTGCCACCCCACCACCCCCGTCA
>JBEGLX010000011.1:0-56467 GCA_041183345.1 Planctomycetota bacterium | reverse complement strand
GTCGAGAACTGCGCGAACATCGCGGTCGACAACGACTGCGACGGCGTGACCACGGCTGCGGAGGCCATCGACTCGACGACCTACTACGTCGATGCCGACAGCGACGGCCACTCGATCAGCACGACGGCTCAGTTCTGCGCATCGACTGCGCCGACCGGGTACCTCGCGAACCTCTCCTCGCCGGTCGACTGCGATGACACGCGGTCGTCCGTGAAGCCGGGCGGCACTGAGGTCTGCGACGGCCTCGACAACGACTGCACGGGTGGTGTCGACAGCGGACTCACATTCTCAGACTACTACGGCGACAGCGATGCCGATGGTGCGGGTGATCCCGCGGTCGTTCAGAATGCGTGCGCGCAGCCCACGGGCTATGTGTCGAACTCGAACGACCAGTGCCCGGGCAGCAGTGCGTTGATCAATCAGGTGACGTACTACCGCGATGCAGATGGCGATGGCTTCGGCAGCGCGTTGGTCACCCAGCAGTCGTGCGCGAGCACGGCTCCGTCGGGGTATGTCACAACTGGGACCGACTGCGATGATTCGGCGCTGCTCTACGCCGACACCGACAGCGACGGCTTTGGCTCGGGTGCACCCGCGGCCTGCGGCGTCGCCAACAACACCGATGGCTGCTCGACGGACCCCCTCAAGCAGTCGCCCGGCGTCTGCGGCTGCGGTAACGCGGACACGGATGGAAACAACTCGGGCACCGCCGACTGCGCCGACGTCACCCTCGCGATGACGCCGCTCTCGACCCACATCGGGCCATCGGGCACGCTCACCGTGCGCGTCTCGATGGGCGCCTCCGCGATCTACTCGATCTCGGGCGCGAGCCTGTCGGTGGCGTTCGATGCGACGAAGCTCCAGTTCGTGTCGGCGACCCCGGTCGCCGGCGGACCGTTCTCGTCGGGCTCGGTGGTGTCCTCGGACAACGTGCTCGGCAGGCTCCGCTACACGCTCGCGCTCGGCGGAAGCCAGACCGCGACCCAGTCGGCTGCGAACCTCGTCGACCTCGCCTTCGCTCCTGTCTCGGGCGCAGAGGCGTGCGGCACGACTGGCCTCGTCTCCTTCGGCACGGTGGGTGGCTTGGGCACCTCGCTCTCGTACTCGGGCGGCGGCTCGCAGAGCCCCGTGGTCTCGAACCTCGGCGCGATCTACCTCGACCAGACCGCGCCCGTGATCACGAACGCCTTCGCGGACACGGCGCTCGCCGCGGATGCAGGCACGATCGCCGGAGCGGCCGTGACCGCGCCGAGCGTGACCGCCTTCGACGCCTGCGCGAACGAGTCGCGCCCCGTGAGCCTCTCGATCGCCCTCGCAGGCGGCGGCACGGTCACCTCGTGGCCCGTCCGCTTCCCGGTCGGCGTCTCGACGATCACGTGGAGCTCGACCGACCAGGCCGGCAACACGGCGACCGACGTCCACACGGTGACGGTCGCGAACCACCAGTTGCTCGACGTGTCCGTCGGCTTCGTGGGCGTGATCCAGGGCACCTCGAGCCGCCAGATCCGCGTGACGGCGGGCGGACAGTCGTCGCTGCACACGGTGAACCTGACGGGCAACTCGGGCAGCGTCACGGGCGTCCAGGTGCCCGTGGCAGCCTCGTACCCGTGCCTCGCGGTGAAGTGCCCGTCGCACTCGGTGACCGACGCGATGTCGGCATCGGTCGCGGGCGTCCGCTACGCGGCGGTGGCCTCGCTGCCGCAGGGCGACTGCAACGACGACGACATGGTCGAGATCTTCGACTACGCGATCTTCGTGTCGCAGCGTGGCCTGGGGAAGGCGACGAACGCGATCGCGAACTTCAATGGCGACACGGCGGTCGGCAACGCGGACTTCACCTACATCGCGCTGAACTTCTTCGCGTCGGGCGAGACCTGCACGCCGAACGCGGACGCATCAATGCCGCGCGACCGCGTAAGCGTGAAGGACCTGCGCCGCGCGGGCTACGGCCACCTCGCGGTCGCCGACCTGAACCGCGACGGCTGGGTCGACCTGCGCGACATCCAGATGTACATCCAGGGCGCGGGCATGCAAGGCACGATCGGCATCGGGCAGATCGAGAGCCGCACGAGCGGCACCATGAACGGTTGGTGAGCGAGTCACGCGGGCGCACTCTGATTCAGAGCCATCTGCGAGGTGGACCTCGCCCTGCCGCGAGATGCAGGGTGAGGTCGACCCGTTTCGTCGGCCACCGCGACCCGCCGCCGCACTTTCCTGCAGGCGGACATGTCCTGCTGCACACGCGCCATGTCCGTAGAATTGTGGCCTGGCATGAAATGCATGAACTGCGGATGCGACTTCGAGACGCCGTACTGCGGGCAGTGCGGACAGGAAGCTGCGTCGGGCGCGGTGACGCTCGCCGAGATGAAGCGCTCCGCACTGCGGGCGTTCAGCCTCGAGCGCGGCTGGCTGCACACCGTCGTCGATCTCTGCACGCGCCCGGGAGCGATGCTGCGTGACTACCTCGGGGGCAAGCGCGTCGTGTACATCGGTCCGGTCAAGTTCGCGCTGACCATCGGCGCGATCTACCTGATCGCCATGGGGGTGTTTCATGTGCCGACTCCCGCGGGCGTGAGCGCCGACGAGGAGCGAGCGGTCGAGCTCTGGAACGAGTTCTCCCAGCGCTTCGGCCAGCCGCTCCTGCTGCTCGCGGCACCGCTGATCGCGCTGGCAACGCGCCTGCTCTTCCCCGCGCGCGGCCACACGTTCGCCGAGCATCTGACCATCAATCTGTACATCATCGGGATGCAGACGCTGCTCGTGACCCCCATCTTCGCGTTCGCATCCTTCGGCATGGCGGTCTTCGCCGGCGCCTACACGCTGTGCATGCTCCTGATGATCGCGTACTTCATCTGGGTTGTCCGGCAGACGCTTGCGTCGAGCTGGTGGACGGCGATACTCGGCGGCGTGGCCGCCGTCATCGCGACAGGCATCTTCTACATGGCGATCGTGACGCCGGTCTTCCTGCTCTTCGCTCGGATGAAGGGCGCTCCGATCGTCTGACGGCGGCGCCGGTGGCGCTGCGCCCGAACCCGGTCGGGATCCCGTGCAAACGACAACGCCGCAGGCGGCTGCCTGCGGCGTTCTCTTGAGTGGACCTGATCGGGCTCGAACCGACGACCTCTTCCATGCCATGGAAGCGCTCTCCCAATTGAGCTACAGGCCCATATGTGCAGACGCCGACGCGCAAATCCCGCGACGGGGCGGGAAGCGTAGGGGAAACATCGGCTGCCCGCAAGCGCTGCGTGAGCCGCGTTTTGGGATCGGCGACCAAAAGCCGCCGTGTTATCTGAGCCGTGGCGCGCGGCGCGGCGCCCGCGGCGCGTCTGCCGAGCGGTTGAGCTTGCCGCCGCGCCACTCGGTCGAGAGGACCGACCAGCACTCGTGGTCGCGCCAGGCGCCGTCGATCTCGATGAGCCCGCGCAGCACGCCCTCGCGCGTGAAGCCGAGCGCGCGCACGAGCGCGAGCGACCGCCTGTTCGCAGGCAGGATGTTGGCGGCCACGCGGTGCAGGCAGCGTTCCTCGAACGCATGGTCGAGCAGCGCCGCGAGCGCGTCGCGCATGAGCCCCTTGCCGGGCTCGCCCTCGCCGAGCCAGTAGCCGGTGTGGCAGTCGAGCGCGGGCCACGGCGCGATCCCGCCGAGGCTGACCACGCCGACGATGCGCCCGTCGTCCTTTGCGCATGCGAGCAGGCGCAGGCGCGTGCCATCGTCCGACTGCGGGCGAAGCATGCGCTTGAAGCGGTTTGAGAAGCTCGGCTCGGAGCCGCGCGCGGTGCGCGGCATCCACGGTGCGAGGTGCTCGCGGGAGCGGTTGAGGAGGGCGATGAACTCCGTGCCGTCGTTGTCGTTTGCGAAGCGCAGCACGGTGCGCGCGCCGACGCGCACGATGCCCGTCGACTTCTCGCGCGCCGTCGGCTTCGCGGAAAGCGGGGGGATCGCGTCGAGTGTGGTGGCGTTCATCGCTGGGCTCGTGCTGGCAGTTTCTGCTCTCGGCGTTTGCTCTCAGCTTGCGGCGCGGGTCTCGCCGCGCGAATCGAGCTCGTCGACGAAGCCCGCCTCGAGGAGGTCGTCGTAGTCTCGGGTATCGCGTCCGCCTTGGGGGCGAACGATGTGGAATCGCCCGACCTCCCAGAGATAGCCGACCCAGCCGCGCTCGCGGAACTCAAAGCTCTGGACGCCTTCCGCCGTACGGAAGACCAGGCGGAAGGGACGAAATGGACGCATCGCGTCGTCCGGCGTGGTTGCCCCAGGCTGCATCAGGAGGGCGATGAGCTGATCCTTCGTCGGCTTCATGGCTCGGTCGATTCTACGCTGCGACGGGGCGATTCCTGCTCGGAAACCTGCACGCTTTCAACGAGCATCGGATCAAGGCTGATCGTGGTGCGCCCATCGAGGACCAAGGAGAGCGTCCTCCCGACCGAGTCGAAGTACCAGACGGTCCACGCGGAGACTTCGTACTCCGCCCCGCTCGAGCATCGGATGCGGAGCGTCTCTTCGTGTTGCTTGTTCAGGATGTCGATCATCGATTGTGGTCGCATGCGCGCAGGGAGCCCTGGCGCAAGGCTACTGCGCCGCACACGGCTGTCGGAAAAACATGCAGAGCTCCAGCGACTTTCCGCCGCCCAGATGGGCGCGTCGCGGGCGGAAGCGTTCCATGGAGGTCGGTTCGGACTCGTGGGTGGGAAAATGTCTCGGGAAATCTGCTTGCAGAATTAGATCCACGGCACATACTATGTCGAACATAGCATAGGAGACCAACCATGGCCGACGACCAGTTCATCCGCGGTGCAGGCATGCTCGCAGTCCTCAAGGTGCTCGAGGGCGGCGAGCTCTACGGCTACGCCATCGTCGAGGCGCTCGGGAAGACGAAGGGCGAGGCGCTGCACCTCGGGCAGTCGACCGTCTACCCGATGCTCTACAACCTCGAGGCGAAGGGCCTCGTGAAGTCGCGCTGGGAGGATGGCGGCGCGCGACCGCGCAAGTACTACTCGCTCACGAAGGCGGGAAAGACGCGGCTCGCCGAGGACACCGACCAGTGGCGCGAGATCACCAAGGCGATGGCGTCGCTTGGTCTCTCGAAGCTTGGTCTCCCGAGGCTCGCATTCTGCTGAACCACCAACCGACGGAAGGAGCATCCGATGTTCGGATCGAAGAAGCGGGCGGTGCGCGCGCGCATCGCGCAGGCGGGACTCCCGGACGGAATCGCGCGGTTCGTAACCGATGTCGTGCGGCGCACGCGCCTGCGCCGCGCCGAGCAGGTCGACGTCGCGGCCGAGCTCGTCTCGCATTTCGCGGAGGGAATCGCGGCGGGGCGCGGCGAAGCGCAGCTCATCGCCGCCTACGGCGACCCGAAGGCGAGCGCGCGCGACCTGCGCCGGAGCGCGATCGCGAAGCGCGGCGCGCTCGACCGCGCGATCGGAAGCATAGTCAAGTGGGGCTCTGTCTCGACGGCGTGCTTCGTCGGCGGCTACCTGCTCTACGCGTCGACGCTCTTCTTCCGCAGCCCCGTGATCTCGCTCGACGCCAAGGCGGCCATCAATGCGCGCATGCCGAGACCGGGCCCGGAGGGTCCGGCGATCGACGTTTATGTCTCGGCCCTTTCCGACGACGCCGGCATCTCGATCATCATCGACAGCAGCAATCCGCCGAGCGCCTTGACGAGTGCGCGCCTGCGGATCGAGGAGGACCTGCCGCGCATGGAGTACGACGCCGCGGCGCTCGCACGCGTCAGGGAAGACCTCGCGCTGCTTGCGCCGCGCCTCGACATGCTGCGGAAGGTGAAGGATCATCCGGTGCTCGGCGTGGCGGTCGCGGTCGACCGATGGCCGGATCGTCGCGTCGCGGAGTTCTTCCGCGTCGACACCTTCTACGACGCGCGTGAATCATCGCTCTTCACGGGAACACTCCTGCGCGCGCTGCTGCCGCAGTGTGCGATGCTCCGTTCGACGGCGAAGCTCATGTGTGCTGATGCGGCACTCGCGATCCACGATGGTCGTACGGAGCTCTTCATGGCCGACATGGAGGCCGCATCGATCATGGCGACGCATTCGGGAGAATCGGGATTCCTCATCAACGCGCTCGTCGAGGCGGGCACTCGAGAGCTGGTGCTCGGCACCATCCTCTCGGCGATCGAGAATCATGGCGAGCGTTTCGATGATGCGCAGCTCGCGCGGCTCGAGGCGCTGGTGCGCATGGGCGACATCGGTCTCGTGCGCGCCTTCGAAGCGGAGCGTTTCGGCATCGACGACATCATCCAGCGCTGCTACAGCGACGATGGCAACGGCGACGGCGTGCTGCTCGCGCATGCATACACGGACTTCATGCGCGAAGCGGCGCCGATGGCGGAAAGGGCGCGGGTTGGCGGGCTCGGCGAGCGAGTGCTTCTCGTCACGTCGTTCCTGGGTGGACCGATCGCGGCGCACGCCATGCCCGGCCGTCGCGAGGCGATGGCGTTGCTCGATGATCATTTCGATGCCATGATCGCGGCGGCGAAATCGCCGTCGAGGGAGGAAGCGTTTGCAAGCATGCAGGCCGCCGACCGCGCGTTCGAGACGAATCGCGAGAAGGCGGGACCAGTGCTCGGCGTCATGATGCCTGCGCTGGGCAGGTCGGCGACGACCGCATGGGCGCTGCGCGCGATGCAGGACACGACGGCGGCAGCGATCGGCATCGAGCGCTTCCGCCGAGCGAACGGACGGTTTCCGGCGGATCGCGTGGAACTCGAGAAGTTCCTCGGATGGACTCTCGATGCCAATGCTCACGAGCGTGCGTCATGGAGGTACGCGCTGGTCGACGGTCGTCCGCTGATCTACGACATCGGCGTCGATGGTTTCGACGACCGTGCGCGCGCACCGCTTGCGGTCGATGCCGGACCGCGCGATGCGGACGGACTGCCGGCGCACGATGCGAACTCGAGGATGGTGTCGCTCTCGAGCGCAACCGCGGACCGGCGGGAGACGATCGGTGGAAGCAGCTCCCGCTCCGCGTCGGGTGTTGCGGCCGACGCGCCGCTCGATCCGACGCAGCCGGTGTCGGATGTCGATCCACACGCGATCGGGGCCGGGGACGGCGATCACGTGCGTATCTGGTGGAAGTCGGGCGCCGCCGGCTGGATGCGGATCATTTTGGCGCGTGTACCTGCAGGCGAGGTCAGCTCGGCGCGATGATCGCCGCGAGCCGTCCGCTGCGCGCGCCGTCGCGGCGGTAGCTGAAGAATCGCGCGCGATCGGCATAGGTGCACGGCGGCTCGGCGTCGATGTTCGCGTGCGCGACGCCGCAGCGCTCAAGCTGCGTTCGCACCGCGAGCATGAGGTCGGCATGGTGCTTCGGCCCGTGGACTCCGGGTGCGACGACGCACGCCGCGAGATCAGCCTTCGCGAGTTCATCCGCGACCTCGGGTCCGATCTCGAAGTGCTTCGCCGAGATGCACGGACCGACCGCAGCGACACACGCGCGTGGATCGACCCCGAGTTCGCGCAGCGCCGCAAACGCAGCGGGCACCACGCCCGCGACCACGCCGCGCCAGCCTGCGTGCACGGCTGCGACCGCGCCCGTGCGCGGATCGCCGATCAGGATGGGAACGCAGTCGGCGATGCGAACAAGCACCGCGCATCCGCCGCGCGCGCTGGTGACCGCGTCGGCAGACACGCGCGACCGAAGCGCATCGTTCGCGCGCGCGACCGAGCAGCCGTGCACCTGACTCACATCGGCGACGGTGGCTGCGCGCCCGATCCCCGCCGCGGCCGAGAAGCGGGCGTGGTTCTCGAGGATCGCATCGTCCGAATCTCGTACCTCGCCCTCGGGAATTCGCGCGTTGGCCTGCACGCTCTGCAGGTTGAGGGTGTCGAACGGCTGTGCGCTCACCCCGCCGAGTCGCGTCGAGAACGCATGCATGAAGCCTGCTGCGTCGAGCAAGGGGCTCTGCAGCACAACCGCATCTCCAGAACCGTGCACCGTGATCAGCACCCGCCCGATATCGGCTGCCCTCCGCCCGCGTCCGCACAAGCACGACGCCACGTGGCTCAATCAGGACAGATCAAGCCTTCAGAGAGCGGCTGTCTTCCGCTATTCTCCCCCTCCATGCTTCGCGCGACCAACCGCGTCTTCGCTCGTGCGGCCCTTGTCACAGGCATTGTGGCGAGCACCATGCTCGTCGCCTGCGGCGGGGACACGGGTGATTTTGCGCCGAGTCCGAAGCCGTTCGACCCGCCAGCGACCGACGTCGACAAGGCGAAGGACCCGAAGTTCAACGCACTTGTGCAGGCGCTGCAGGCGCAGCGCAAGCTTGCACGCGATCTTGGCAACTTCCGCTCGCAGTTCGGCGAGGGTGGGCTCGATGAGGCGGGCGGCAAGAAGTACAAGGAGTTGTTCGCGAAGACAGCGAACGCCGGCCAGAAGGTCGCCGACATCATGGCCGAGGCCCAGTGGGAGGGCGAGGACAAGCGGATCGCGGACCTGATCATGTCGCTGAGCGACGAGCAGATCAACACGCTGGTGAAGGGCATGGCTGCGCCGAAGGCGCCGTGACCGCGGGCTGGCAGTCGCCAGCGAACCGAATCACTGCAGGTCGGGACGAAGGATGCCAGGCAGGAGGATGCCCGTCATGAAGCGGTGCGCCGGTCGCTCGCCGAGTTCCTGCGCGAAGTGGATCGGCGGGGCATTCGGATTCGGCTGCATGATCTCGGCGAGCTCCTTGTAGATGATGTTCGGAGCCTCGACCGAGCCGTCCATGTAGGAGATGTTCACGCGCCCAGGGTTCCACAAGGCGGGCGTGTCGATCCAGTCGCCGAGCAGGCCGCCCGGCGGACGCACGCGGATGCAGAATCCCTGAAGGTTGAAGTTGTAGGCGTCTTCCTCGGCGATCGTCGCCATCGTGCGTGACGGCGTCGGGATCTGCGACATCGTGACGGTCTTGTACTGCGAGCCGCGGTAGATGTCGGGGTAGTCGGGGCTCTCGGGATCGGGGAAGGTCCAGAAGTCGTCGCATCGGACGGCAGGGTTCAGGGCTCCGACGCCGACGAAGGCGTTGAACGAATACGAGCGCACGCGGCCATCAGGGCAGTTCGCCGGCGGCGAGGTGTCGGTGAAGTCGCGGCGCGCGGTCGGATCCATCGGCGAGACGTAGACCTTCGAGTTCTCGCCGAGGTAGGTCCAGAGCGAGCCCTTCTTGAGCGCGGCGTCGGTCTCACGGTTGCCCGAGCAGACGGTGTTGTTGGTGTCGACCCAGCAGTTCGGCAGCGTCGGCAGGCCGCCTCCGACGATCGCGCTCGAGTCCGTGCGCGGGCTCGAGAGGCGACCGTTGTTGTCGGTCGCGTAGGTCTGGTTCGCGAGCGCAAGCTGGCGCTGGTTCGCGAGGCACGCGGTGGCGCGCGCCGAGTTCTGGAGCGACTGCACCGCAACGAGGATAAGCGCGAGCACGATCGCGATGATCGTGATGACGAGCAGGAGCTCGACGAGCGTGAACGCGCGCTTCGGGTGACGGAGGTGGAAGGCGTGCTGCATGCGGGTTCGCGGCGGCGGCCGCGCCTTTCGTAGCGCAACATCCTACTACGCCTGCGCCCGAAGTCCGATGGCAATCCGATGCGGAAATGCAGCGAAATGGACGCGGCCTGCCTGTCCAATGCGACGGGCCGCGCTGCGGCGCGCCTGCCGATCGCTGGCTCCATTCAGGAGCTCCACGTCCGAGTTGCAGGGTGGTGCGGACGCACCCTACCTTGCGCCGCATGACTGACGCCGCCGAGCCATCAGCGCCCTCGCGTCGAGCCGTGATGCTGGTCGTCCTCGTAGCCGCCCTCGGCTACTTCGTCGACATCTTCGACCTGCTGCTCTTCGGGCTGGTCCGCAAGAAGTCCCTCATGGAGATCATGCAGGCCGAGCTCGCGGGCAAGTCCCCCGAGGAAGTCGACAGGATCCTGAGCGTGACGGGCATCTGGCTCGACAGCGTCCTGCAGACGACGGGGCTTCTCGTGGGAGGACTCGTCTGGGGCATCATCGCCGACCGCTTCGGGCGGCTCAAGGTGCTCTTCGGGTCGATCCTGGCCTACTCGCTGGCGAACCTCGCGAACGCCTACGTGCAGGACGTGCAGATGTACGGCGTGCTGCGGTTCATCGCCGGCTTCGGGCTCGCGGGCGAGCTTGGCGCCGGCATCACGCTGGTGTCGGAGCTCGTGAGCAAGGAGCGCCGCGGCTTCGCGACCACATTCGTGGCGGCGGTCGGCATCCTCGGCGCCGTGGCGGGCTACTTCGTGACCGTCTGGGTCGACTGGCGCACGGCATTCATCATCGGCGGCGTGCTCGGGCTGGCGCTCCTCGCCCTGCGGATCGGCGTCGTCGAGAGCGGGATGTTCTTGCGCGGAGAGCATGCGCACGTGCGCCACCGCGGCGCGTTCTGGCTGCTGTTCTGGCCGCCCCAGCGCCTGCGGCGCTATGTGGCGATGGTGATGATCGCCGTGCCCATCTGGTTCGTGGTCGGGACGCTGGTCAAGTACTGCGACCGGATCATGCCGAGCCTCGGGCTGCCGATGGATCAGAAGCCGGATCCAGGCCGGGCGATCATGTGGTGCTACGTCGGGCTTGCGCTCGGCGACCTCGGAAGCGGGCTCTTGAGCCAGTGGATCAAGTCGCGCCGCAAGGCGATCTTCCTCTTCCATCTGCTGACGATCGTCAGCCTTGCGCTCTACTTCACGGTGGCGGCACGGTCGATTGACGCTTTCTACGCCGTGATCTGCTTCGTAGGCTTCGCGAGCGGCTACTGGGCGGTCTTCGCCACCATCTCCGCCGAGCAGTTCGGCACGAACCTGCGCGGAACAGCGGCGACCACGGCGCCCAACGTGGTGCGCTGGTCGACGGCGTGGACAGGCGGCGCGTGGCTCTGGCTCAGCGATTCCTGGAATTCGCCGTGGAAGGCAGCCTTGGCCGTGGGCGTCGTGGTGCTCCCGCTGGCGATGCTGGCGACGCTCTGGCTCAAGGAGAGCTACGCGTCGGACCTCGATTTCAACGAGGATTGAGCGGCTGCAGCGGGCTGCATAGACTGCGCGACTTGCGGTATTCTCCGCGCAAAGGTGTCCCCCATGGCTTCGATCGCTCTCCTGAACCTCCGTCTTCCCCGCGCCTTCCTTCCCGCGATCGTCCCGATGATGCTGGCCGTCGCCAGTCTCCTCGGCGGCTGCGCCGCGGTGCCGAAGGGCGAGGGCACGTACCTCATCTCCGTCAAGAACGCGGATACCGGCAAGCCCGTCGAGGGCGTCGAGATCATCGCCACCGGCACCGGTGGACGCATGCGCAGCGACAAGCCTTCGATGGCGACCACCGATGACGATGGCAACGCCACCATCATGTTCGGCAACTGGGGCTCGGTCGACCTGCAGCTCTACGCGGGCAGCGCCACGGAGCGCTGGATCGTCGCGCAGGATCGCGTCGCCGTGAACGGCGGCAAGAGCTCGATGAACCCGCTGCGCCTGATCGTGGGTGCTGGCCGCAACGGCGGCAACCCGCTCTACAACCTCTCGATCACCCGAGTCGAGAAGGGCGGGAAGCAGGACAATTAGGAGCGCTCCTCGGCGGCTCTTGCCGCCTCGTCGCTCTGGCACGGCACCTCGGAGTGAATCCTCGGCGCCTGAGCGGATGCAAGAGGAGCGCTCGCAACCTTGCTCGCTTTGGTGCTTGGATGAATCGAAAGAACGCCGCGCGAGAGCGCGGCGTTCTTGCTTCGTGGATCGAGCGCAGTCCAGTCGACTCCTTTCGCAAGTGGTTCCGCAGATTTCGGCGTTGCCTCCATCTGCGGGCACTCACAGCAAGCGGACTCCGGACGGGAACCACCCGATCAACTGGAGTCCCGACGCGAGAGCCGACACCATCAAACGAATTCCATAGGCAATGAGTGCCCGCAGACGAAGTCTGCGGAACGGTTTGCGTGGGAGTCGACTTCCCCTGCAAGCGAGCACCAGAGGGAGCGGCCGCAGCCGCGACCGCTCAAAGCATGAGTGCCCGCAGACGAAGTCTGCGGAACGGGTTGCTTCAGGAGTCAATCCGAAAGACGGTGAGTCGACTCCTCACGCAAGTGGTTCCGCAGATTTCGGCGTTGCCTTCATCTGCGGGCACTCATGGCAAGCGAGCACCAGAGGGAGCGGCCGCAGCCGCGACCGCTCACACACGTCACGCCGTGCATGCGATGAACGCAGCCGTCGCCTGCGCGAGCCGCTCGGTCGTCCGCGCGAGATTGCGCAGGAACGCCTCCTGCGTCGGCTCGTGATGGTCGACGAGATCCGTGACGCCCTTCAGCGCGGCGAGGGGCACCTGTGCCTCGCGGCAGACGACGGCAAGCGCCGCAAGCTCCATGTCCTTCGCGAGCGTCTTTGCCTGCGCGAACAACTCAAGCTCACCCGCCGTTGCATCGAGGCTCGAGCCGCTTGAGGCCAGCCCGATGCGCGCACCGAGCTTCTCCGCCATCCGCTCGAGCTGCAGATCGCTCGGCGAAAGCCGCGTATGCGCGCGAACGAGCGCGTCGAATCCGGGCAAGGCGACGCGGGCATCGTGGAACATGGTGTCGCGGGCGACGACGAGGTCGCCGATGCCGAGCCCTTGCGACCGGAATCCGCCGCAGGTGCCCACGTTCACCACGAGGTCCGGCTTGTTCGTGGCAAACGCACGCGCCAGCGCCGAGGCAGCGTGCACGGGGCCGAGCCGATCGACGCAGAGGACAGGATCGGCGCCCGGCACCAGCAGCTCGACCGTCGCATCGCCGACGCGCGCGATGCCGCCCGTCAGGCCGCCGACAGCGCCAAGCGCGCGCGCGACAGGCTCTGCCTCGCTGCGCATGGCGATGAAGAGCAGCACTCGGCGCGGGCGCGTGGGGATCGCAGGGAGTTCGAAGGTCCAGCCAGGCATGCGGTCAGAGGCGGATCAGATGTCGATGGGGACTTCGCGCACGGGGAGCGCGCTCTCGATCCCAAGCTCGGTCTTCAGCCGCGTCGCCAGCGCATTGCGCGCGCTGTCGACGCCGTGATTGATGAGGACGCGCGCGGGCTTCTCCGCGAAGCCGCCGAACCACTTGAGCAGATCGTCCTGGTCGGCGTGACCCGAGAGCCCCTCGAGCCGCACCGTGCTCGCGCGCACGTCGCGGAGCACGCCGTTGAACTGCGCGCGGTTCGCGCCGCGCTGCAGCCTCCAGGCGAATCCGCCTTCGGGCTGGTATCCGGAGAGGACCACGGTGCAGTCCTCGCGGTCGATCGATTCCTCGAGGTGCCTCAGCACTGGACCAGCATCCATGAAGCCGCTGCCGGCGAGGATGATGCCGCCGTGCACCATGCGGTCGATCGCCATCGATTCGCGCTTCGAGAGCACGTAGTGGAGCTCGGGGAACCAGAGCGGCGCACCGCCAGCTTGCACCGCGGCCTTGAGATCGGGCGTGAGGTACTCGGGGTGGCGGTAGAGCGCCTCGATTCCATGCACCGCCATCGGGCTGTCGACGTAGACGTTGAGCCCGTGCAGGAGCCCGCGCCCGTGCAGGCGCGCGAGCCGATGCACGAGGAGCTGCGCGCGCCCGAGCGCGAAGCACGGCATGATGACCTTTTCCTTGCGCTGGGACGCACGGCCGACGATCTCCGCGAGCTTTGCGTCGGCGTCGTAGGCGGCGTCGCGACGGCGCTCGCCATTCGTGCTCTCGACCACGACGACGTCGGCGCGCGCGGGCTTGTAGGGCGACGCAAGCAGCGCGGAGCGCTCGGGCCCGAGGTCGCCCGAGAAGAGGACGACCTTGCGGTTCGCGCCCGATCCGATCGAGAGTTCCGCGCTGGCGGCGCCGGGGATGTGTCCGGCGTTGCGGAAGATCAGCGAGATCAGCGGCGCGATCTTGACCTCGCGGTCGAGCGGCACGCCCTCGATCCGCTCCATGGTGTCGCGCACCTCGGGAATGTCGAACAGCCGCTCCGCCGGCGGGAAGGTCGGCGCCGGGCCAGGCTCCTCGCCGGGCATGAGCGCGCGCGCCCATGGCGACGAGCCGTTCGCGCGCTCGTAGAAGCGTGCGCGCTGGAGCCGCGCGCTCGAGCGCAGGACCTTGCCGAGCAGCTCGTGCGTGGCGGTCGTGCAGTAGATCTTGCCGCGGAAGCCGAGCTCGGTCGCCATCGCGAGCCGCCCGACGTGGTCGATGTGCGCGTGGGTGACCACGATCGCGTCGACGAGCGCGAAGTCGATCTCGGGTGCGATGGCGTTGCGGGCCTCGTCCTCGGGCGAGCCCTGGAACATGCCGAAATCGATGACGACGCGCGCCTTCGCGGTGCGGAGCAGCGTGCAGCTTCCCGTCACCTCGCCGGCTGCGCCATGGAATTCGAGGGTTGCGCCCACGGTACCGCTCATGACCTTGCCTCCGCACGCTTCATTCGATCCGCAGGAAACCAGCCAAGATCGAAGATCTCCTCAAGCGAGGTCCACCATTCGCCGGGCTTCGCGAAGGGCGCGGGGCGCTGGAACCCGCGCATGAGCTCGTCCCACGCGCGGGTGCGCGGGTCGTTGGCATAGGTCTGGTAGTCGCGGGCGGGGTCGAATCCGTCCTCGGTCTCGATGACCATGAACAATCGCGTTCCACCGCGGAAAATGCGCATGCTGCGGATGCCGATCGCACGCAAGCCGTCGGTGACCTCGGGCCAGACGGCCCGATGGTGGCGGATGTACTCCGCGATCCGCTCGGGGTTGTCCTCGAGATCAAGGGCCTGGGCGAAGAACTTCATGCAAGGAGGGTAGCCGAACTGCCGATGGACTGCGGAAGAAAGGCTTCGCCGACCGCCATGCCAGGCTCGATCGACTGGCTCGTCCTGACCGCAGCGAACCGACGGCAGGCCCGCGCCTTTGCGTCGCAGGTCGCCGCACGCGCCGAGCACGGCGTCCTGGCGCGCGCGCACGGCATGCTCGTGGTGCCCGATGCGTGTGAGAAGCGCATCGGATCGGGAGCGGCGACGGTGCTCGCGCTCGTGCAGTTGGCGCGACAGATCGTCGCGGGCGGAAAGAAGGCACGCGGACTTGCGGAGATCTTCGCGGGCGAGCGCATCCTCATGGTGCATTCAGGCGGCGATTCGCGGCGGCTGCCGATGTACGCGGCGGAGGGCAAGATCTTCGCAAGCGTGCCCGCGCAGGGCGCCGCGGCCCGCTGCGCCACGGTGTTCGACGTGCTCCTGCGCGATCTCGCGTCGCTTGCGCCGCGCGAGGGCGGCGAGGTGCTGATCGCCGCGGGCGATGCGGTGATCGGCATCGCGCGCGATCCCGTGCGGTTCGAGGGCGAGGGCGTGATCGGCGTCGCACAGCGTGCAGGCGTCGAGCGCGCAGTCCGACACGGCGTGTTCGTCTGCGCGCGCGGCGGCGAGGAGGTCGCGGAGTTCCTGCAGAAGCCGAGCGAGGCGGAGCTGCGCGCCGCACGAGCGGTGGCGAACGATGGGCTTGCGCTCGTCGACACCGGATTGATGTCCTTCGATGCGCCGGCGATCGCGGCACTGCTCGAGGGCGCGGGCGTGCAGCTCGCGCGCACAGGCGAGATCACGCTGCACAAGGGCGGGCTCGCCGATCTCGCATCGCGCGCCGAGCTGCCGGGCATCGACCTCTACCGCGAGATCCTCATGGCGCTGCCGGCGCCTGCGACGCGCGCGGACTATCTGGCCGCCTGTGGCGCGGATGCCTCGGCGAAGCCTCTGGGCGCATACTTCGATGCCATGCGCGGCGTGCGCTTTCGCGTGAAGACGACGTCCGCCAGCGAGTTCCTGCACATCGGATCGACGCGCGAGGTGCTCGATTCGCTCGCTGGCCCGAAGGCATCATGCCGGGTGTTCGGGATCGGAGCCGACTGGCCCGCGCGCGGCGACCTGCTCGTCCTCGACGGAATGGTCGGCGAGCAATCGAAGGCGGGCGGGCGCGCGGTCGTCGATCGCGTGGCGCTCGGCGAAGCGCGCCTTGCGGGCGACAACGTCGTCGTGGGCGTGGATGCGGACGTGCTCGAGTTGCCGCGCGGCGTGGCGCTCGTCGGCATTCCGCAGGAAGACGATGACACGATCCATGTCGCCTGCGGCATCGACGACGACTTCAAGACGCCGTTCGCGCGCGGCGGAACGCTGTTCGGAAAGCCGATCGGCGCGTTCGTCCTGCGTGCGGGCGTCGGTGCCGATGACATCGTTGCCGGAGACGGCACGCTGTGGGATGCGCGGCTCTGGTGCGCGGGACCTGCGAAGGATCCACTCTCGACGGTGCGCTGGATGTGGGAGGACGGCGCTGCCCCCGACGCATGGCGCAAGGGCGAGCGCCGCTCGATGCGCGAGCTCGTCGAGCACGCGGATCTCGAGGAAATCGCCGCACGCCGCGACGGATTCGCCCATGCCGCCATGTGCGCGGCGCCGATGCGCGCGCTTGCGCAGGCGGTCGACGCGTCCGATGCGCGGACGATCCATGATTGCCTGCTCAACCTGGGCGAGGCAGGCCGGCTGGTGGCGCTCCAGCGTGGCGCCGCGGAATTGCTGGCGATCGCTGCGCCGATCGCACGCGCGCACGCAGCGGCGACGCTTTCCGAGATGGCGGGGCGCGACACCGAGCATGGCGCCGCGCTGCGCGGAATCGCCTTCCGCTCGGTCGGCGAGGCCGTGCTTGCGCGGCTCGAGCTTCCGACCAAGCCGCGCGAAGCGGCGATCCTGCACGATCAGGCGGTCTGGACATCGACGCCGGTCCGCGTCGATCTCGCCGGCGGCTGGAGCGACACGCCCCCGATCTGCAACGAAGTCGGCGGGAGCGTTGTGAATGTCGCGGTCACGCTGCGCGGACAGCTGCCGATCCAGGTCGTGGCGAAGCTCGAGGATGAGCCGGTGATCCGCATCACCAGCACCGATGCGGGGCAGACGCGCGAGATCCGCACGATGGCCGATCTCGCCGAGCGCGGCGATCCGACGCGCTGGTCGTCGCTCGCGGAGTCGGCGCTCGTCCTCACCGGGCTTGCGCCGAGCGATCCGAAGGCTTCGCTCGCGAAGTGGCTGGAGAAGGTCGGCGGCGGCATCTCGCTCACCATGTTCTCCGCCGTTCCGAAGGGCTCCGGCCTCGGCACCAGCTCGATCCTCGGCGCTGCGACCATCCAGTGCCTCGACCGCGTGCTCGGCAGGGAGCGCACCCCGCACGAGCTCTTCGCCGCCACAAGCGCGCTCGAGCAGATGCTCTCGACGCGCGGCGGCTGGCAGGACCAGGTCGGCGGCGTCCTCGGTGGCTTCAAGATCGCGCGGACGGTCGCAGGCGATGCGCAGCAGCCCGCGGTCGAGCCGATCGTCGTTCCCGCGCCACTCCTCGCCGACCTGCGCGAGCGTTCGCTGCTCTATTTCACGGGCGAGCGGCGGATGGCGAAGAACATCCTGGAGAACGTCGTCTGGAACTGGCTCGTGCGCGAGCCGAGCGCCGTGAAGGCGGTCGAGCGCCTCCGCACGAACGCGGAGCGCATGCGGACAGCGCTTGCAGCGGGAGATCTCGACGGCGTGGTGGCGCAGGTCGCCGAGTACATGAAGCGCAAGCGGCAGATCGATCCCGGGAGCTCGCCGAAGTCGTTCGATGAGCTTGCGGACCGCTGGAAGCGCGAGCTGGCGGGCTGGTGCTTCGCCGGCGCGGGCGGGGGCGGCTTCATGCTGCTCGTGGCCAAGGACGCGAAGTCGGCGGAGTCCCTGCGCGCGCGCATCGATCGCGATCCGCCGCACAAGCGCGCGCGGGCGTTCGCCTTCGAGCCCGACCCCGTGGGGCTGCGCTGCGCGGTGCTTTGAGTGAATCCGTGCGTGAAGTCGGCGAGAATTCAGCGGTTTGCATAGGATGACCGCATGGCGCCATCGCCCGAGCAATCCGCCGAACACTCGGCAAAGCCGCTGCAGACGAGCCGGCCGTGGCTGACCGTCGCGGGTTGCCTCGGAGGCAGCGTGCTCACGCTCGCGATCGTCGCGCTGGCGCTTCTCCTCGTCGTGCTGTGGGCGCTGTTTCCCGATTGGTTCGACTTCGGTCAGCGGCAGCGGACCGTGCAGGCGCGCGTGATCGGCGCGCTTGGCGAACTTGCGGAGAAGCCTGCGCTGCGTGTCGCGACGCGCGAGATCGCCGTGCAGGTCGAGGTCGAGGTACCGACGGAGGTCACATGGAGGCCGTGGGTCATTCCGGTCGGGCCGGGCGTCGATGTCGAGGTCGGCCGGACAAAGGCGACGGTGACGTCGCCGAGCAACACGGTGCAGTATGTCGTGCCCATCGATCGGATGGAGCGGACTCGGATCACGGGACCGGACACCCAGGGCGCGGTCACGGTCTGGCTCCCGCCGCCGGTCGTCGACGAGGCCGTCGTCGATGTCGAGAGCGATCCTGCGAAGATCGAGATCGCGCTGGACCGCGATTGGGCTGACCATCTGATCCGCAACGATGCCGCGCGCAATGCCGCGCTTGCGGCGATCCGCGAGTCGGTCGTGCGGCAGGCCTCGAGCCCGGTCGCCATGTTCGAGGTGCGAGAGAAGTCCAGGACGACCGTCGCGGAGATGATCCGCGCCCTCATCGACGACAAGTATCGCCCCGAGCGGATCCTGGTGCGCTGGACCGACGAATCCGCGGCGGATTGAGGCTACATTGCACCAATGGTGCAAGGGCCAGAAGCTCACACGACGACGGCTCGGAAGCCCGCGTTCCATCGCACGCTGCTTGGACGGAGCATGATGTTCGGCGTGCTGCCCGCGGTCGCGGTGCTGCTGCTTGCCTTCGGAACCAACGGCTACCGCGCATGGACGCGCTCGACCGAGGCGCTCGACGGCGACCTTCGCCACGCAGCCGAGTTGATCGTGCAGAAGATCGATGCGCTCAACCAGCGGAACGTGCGGCTCGCGCAGGTCATGGCGAGCGCGCAGGAGTCGGGCCAGTTCGGCCGGCGCGCGGAGAGCCTCCGCTGGATCGAGAAGATCATGCGCGACAACCCGCAGGCCTACGGCGCGGGCATCGCCTACGAGCCGAACGCCGATGGCAACGATGCAGCGGGCGCGGTCGAGGGCGTCCCGGCCAATGCGCTCGGGCCCGGCGGGCGCATGTTCGCCTACCTCAAGCGCGATCCGAAGGCGCCGACGGGCTTGCGGCTCGAGCCTCTGCAGGACACCGAGGACGACGAAGGGCTTTGGTACGCCTATCCCAAGGAGCGGTTCGCGCGTTCCGGCGCCCGCGATCCCGTCATCACCAAGCCGTACTCGTATCTCGGGACCGACATCATCGAGAACGTCGCGCCGATCATCATCGACGGCAGCTTCAAGGGCATCATGAGCCTCGACATCACGCTGTCCGAGGTGCAGGGCACGCTGCTCGAGGAGGCGCGGCGGCTCGATGCCGATCTCTTCCTGGCGACGCGCGGGCTCTTCATCGCCGCGACCTCGGATACGCGCGGGGGAACCAGCCTGCGCACGACGCCCGTCGCCGAATCGCCGCTTGCGCCCGTGTTCAAGGTCGCTGCGTCGAATCTCGGCGCATCGTGGACCGCCGAGGACCCGATGCTGCGCGAGGAGGCGTTCTACGTCGCGGGCATGGTGCCCACGGGCGAGTGGACGCTGCTCCTGCGGAAGCCGACGAGCGAGGTGACGCGCAGCGTCGCGCAGGTGGTGTTCTGGAATCTCGCGACGGGGCTCGTTGGCATCATCGTGCTCGTCGTCGTGCTCTGGTTCGGCGCCGCGGCGCTCGCACGCCGCGTGCGCGTGGCGAAGGCGATGGCGGGCCGCATCGCCGGGGGAGATCTCTCGGGCGACGCGGTGGACGCGCGGGGAGCCGATGAGTCGGCCGAGCTGATCCGCGCGATGAACGACATGAACGCCCAGCTGCAGGGAATCGTCGGCGCCGTGCGCGGCGCCTGCGCGCGCCTCGCGGCGACGAGCGCGCAGCTTGCGGCGACGAGCCAGGAGCAGCGCGTGACCGTCGGGTCGTTCGGCGAGTCGACGTCGCAGATCGCCGCTGCGATCCGCGAGATCGCGGCGACGGGGACGGAGTTGCTGCGCGCAGTCGAGTCGATCGACGCTGGTGCGCGGCGCACCGCGGCATCGGCGCTCGAGGGTCGGGCGAGGCTCGACGCTGTCTCGGGCACGATGTCGAGGCTGGACGCGGGCACGCGCGACATCTCCGACCGACTCGCGACGATCGCGGAGAAGGCGGCTGCGATCTCGATGGTGGTCACCACCATCGCGAAGGTCGCCGAGCAGACGAACCTCCTGTCCGTGAACGCGGCGATCGAAGCCGAGAAGGCGGGGGATGCGGGCTTCGGGTTCCTGGTGGTCGCGCGCGAGATCCGCAGGCTCGCCGACCAGACCGCGGGCGCGTCGCACGACATCGCGCGCATCGTCTCGCAGATGCAGGCTTCGGTCTCGTCCGGCGTGGCCGAGATGAGCCGCTTCGCGGGCGAGATGCGGCAGGGCACCGGAGACGTGCAGGCGATCGCGGGCGAGCTTGGCGAGATCATCAGCGAGATCGAGTCGTCATCCACCCGCTTCTCCGATGTGCGCACGGGAATGTCCAGTCAGTCGCAGGGCGTGGCGCAGATCGAGCAGGCGGTCATGCAGGTCGCCGCGGGCGCGCGGCAATCCTCGGCTTCGGCGCAGGAGTTCAGCCGAGTCGCCGACGAGCTCGCGCACGCAGTCGCCGTGCTTCAGGACGCGGCGGCGCGCTTCCGTCTGCGCGAGGACCAGCAGCCCTGAGCGGGCCCATTCGGAAAGGCAGACGCGATGCAGGTGCTCTTCACGCTCGTCGGCAACCGCAGGTATGCGATCGATTGCGCGGACACGATCGAGGTCCTGCCCGTGGTGGCGCATCGCCATGTCGGCGTCGGCCCGCAGTGGCTTCTCGGATTGATCAACGTGCGCGGCGAGCTGCTGCCGCTCGTCGATCTCTCGGCGATCGTCGAGAACAAGCCGACCGAGCTGCGCCTCGCGTCGCGGATCGTGCTGCTTCGGCTCGAGGGCGAGCTCTTCGAGGGCATGGCGACGAAGGTCGGCTTGCTCGTGCCGGAGCTCGCCGGGCCATTCGAGCGCGATTTCTCGGGAGCTGGCGCGCATCCGGGCTTCGCCTTCGCCGGAGCGTCGCACCTCGGACCGACCATCGCCGACTCGGACGGCATGGTGCAGCTCCTCCGCTGCAGGCGGCTCCTCGAGGGCGACGCGGCGCTGCGGGAACTGCCGCTGGCGGCGTGGACTCAGCCGTGAGCGTGTCGCCTGACCGCGACTCAGGACTGCGGATGCTGCTCGCGCGCCTGCTTGGCGCCAGCGGATTCTCCACGGAGGCGCTGACGGAGGACCGACTGCGCGCGTGGCTTCAGCTGCGCGGGCGCGAACTCGGGCTCGACGCGGAGTCGGCGGCCCTCGCAGCGCTGGATCGGCCCGACGAGTACGCGCGGATCGAGGCGCACTTCGCGCCGCCGGAGACCTGGCTGTTCCGCTATCCCGAGAGCTTCTCGCTGCTGCGGACGTGGGCGCAGCAGCGCCGTGGCGAACGGCTCCGCGTGCTCGTGCTCGGAGCGGGCGGCTGGTGCGAGCCGGTCTCGATCGCATGCGCGCTGCTCGATGGGAGCGGCGTGCGTCCGTCGATCGAAGCGGTCGATCGCAACGCGCAGTCGATGGCGCGGCCCTCGCGTTTCGCAGGCGCGGATCTCCGCGGCGAGATTCCCGGTTGGGCGAGCCGCTTCTTCGCGCGCACGGCGGACGCCGTGCAGCCGGACGCGGAGCTGCTCGCGGCCGTCAGTCCGACGATCGCGGACGTGGTCGAGTGCGGCGCACGGCACGTTGCGACGGGCACGCGCTTCGATGTGATTGCCTTTCGAAATGCATCGATCTACCTGAATGGCGAGACGAGGGCGCAGGTCTACCGAGCGATTTCGTCGCTCTGCGCGGACCGCGGACTTGTCCTCGTCGGGCACTCCGAAGTGCAGGGCGCTGCACAGGAGCTCGGCTTCAAGCCCTGCGCTGCGCAGGGAGCCTTCGCGCTCGAGCGCGCAGCGCTCCCGATGCCGGCGCCGACGGGCGCCTTGCCAGTGGCACCCGCACAGCGCGGGGCGCCTTCGCCACAGAGGCCGGCGCCTTCGCCGCAGCGCCTTGCGGCTGAGCCGCCACCCGGGCCGACCGCGGGCCGCGGGACCGACGCGACGGCGGAGCTTCGCGCAGCGGTCGCCGCGCAGCCCGCCGATGCGGGTGCGCACCTCAGGCTTGCCGTCGCGCTCGACGCGGCCGGGGATCGAGAGGGCGCTGCCGAAAGCGTCCAGCGCGTGCTCTACCTCGATCGCTTCAACGAGGATGCGCTCCTGCTGGCGGCGCGCCTCGCCGATGCGCGGGGAGCGACCGCCGACGCGGAGCGCCTGCGCCAGCGCGCGCTGCGCGTGCATCTCGGGCGCATGCGCGACGAGGAGCGGGGCTGATACCCTTCGGCGGCAACGATGGCGAAGAACAGCGAACAACCCCATCGGACCGACCTCGCCGGAACCGGCGATGGCTCGCTCGAGCGCATGCGCGCGCTGCTCGACCGGCCGTTGCCGCGTGAGGAGATCGAGGAGAACACCGCGCTCGTCGCGGCGCAGGCCGAGGCGCGTGCGGTGCGCTTGCGCAGCGTGCTCGTCTTCGCGATCGGCGGGGAGATGCTCGCGCTCGAGGCCGACGAGACCCATCGCGTGGTGCCATGCAGCGCGGTGCGCAGGGTCCCGCACCGCACCAACAACGTCTTCCGCGGGCTCGCGAACGTCGCGGGAGAACTGACGCCCGTCGCGGCGCTCGGCGCGGCGCTCGGCGTCGGTGGCGAGGACGAGCACACGCATTTCGTCGTGATCGGCGGCGCCGGCTCGCGCTGGGCGTTCGGCGTGGGCCATCTTCGCGGCGTGCGGCGCGTGGACGAGAAGCGCATCATGGCTGCGCCGACCACGGTGCGCCATGCAGCCGATGGCTGCACGCAGTACCTCGTCCCGCTCGAGGAGGACGGCCGCGAGCACATCGTCGCGGTGCTCGATGCGGGCAAGCTCATCGCGCAGCTCTCGAGGAGCCTCACGTGAGCGACCTCGGCGGCTTCTCGCTCCATGAGCTCTTCCGCGGCGAAGCGGAGACGCACGCTGCCGCCTTGAGCGAGGGGCTCGTGCGGCTCGAGGGCGCGAGCGACCCTGCGGTCGTCGAGCCGCTGATGCGCGCGGCGCACTCGATCAAGGGCGCCGCGCGCGTGATCGGGCTCGATGTCGCGGTGAAGCTCGCGCATGCGATGGAGGACGTCCTCGTCGCCATGCAGAAGGGCAGGGAGGCGATTCTGCCTTCGCGCATCGACCAGCTGCTGAAGGGCACCGATCTGCTCGCATCGCTCGCCCGCGTCGGCGAGGCGGAGGTGCCCGCGTGGACGTCGTCGAACGAGCCAGCCGTCGACGCGCTCGTCGCCGAGCTGCGCGCTGCGCCGCCCGCGGTCGCTGCACCAGCCGTGGCGGCCGCCGCGCGAGCTGCGGAAGCACCGCCTGCTGCGCCCACGGAGGTCGTGCGACCCGAGCCGCCAGCGCCAGCGAATCCCGTCGTCGCTTCCGCAGCGCAGCCACCCGCGCCGGCGGCGCGCGCGTCAAGCGTGCGCGTGACCGCGGAGAAGCTCGATCGGCTGCTGCAGCTCGCCGGCGAGAGCATGCTCGAGGCGCGCCGGCTCACCGGGATCCGCGACGAGGCGCTCGCGCTCAAGCGGCTGGTGACCGAGATCGAGGACGAGCTGGATCTGCTTCGGGCGAACCTCCGGAAGAACGGCGGTGATCCTGCGGCCGTGAACAGGCTGCGCTCGCTCACGGAGCGCTCGCGCGTCGGCGTGCTGTCGCACCTGCTCTCGATCGAGTCGGCGATCCGTCGCGACGAGGAGACATCCGGCGCGCTCTACCACGAGGTGCTCTCGAGCCGCATGCGGCCGTTCTCCGATGCGACGGGCGGCCTGCCGCGCACGGTGCGGGACCTCGCGCGGTCGCTTGGCAAGGATGTGCGCCTCGAGATCGGCGGCGAGCACGTGCCGGTCGACCGCGACATCCTCGCGCGGCTCGACGCGCCTCTGAACCACCTGCTGCGCAATGCGCTCGATCATGGCGTCGAGATGCCCGACGAGCGTCGCGCGCGCGGCAAGAACCCGCAGGCCGTGCTGCGCGTCGAGGCGCGGCACCACGCGGGGATGCTGCAGGTGCGCGTCTCCGACGACGGGCGCGGCATCGATCTCGATGCGCTCCGCGAGCGGATCGTGCGGCGGTCGCTGGCCTCGCAGGAGATGGCGCAGGCGATGGACCGCCAGGAACTGCTCGAGTTCCTGTTCCTCCCTGGATTCTCAACGGCGAAGCAGGTGACGGAGATCTCGGGGCGCGGCGTCGGGCTTGACGTGGTGCAGACGACGGCGCGCGAGATCGGCGGCACCGCGCGCATCGAGACCACGCTCGGCAAGGGCACCGTCTTCGAGCTCGAGCTGCCGATCACCCTCTCGGTGATCCGCGCGCTGCTCGTCGATATCGCGGGCGAAACGCTGGCGTTTCCGCTCGCGCGCATCGAGCGCGTCGTGCAGCCGGATGCGTCGGCGCTGCTCGCGGTCGAGGGAAGGACGCAGTTCATGCTCGAGGGCGTGTCGGTCGGCGTGATCGACTCGGTCGCGCTCCTCGGACTGGGTGGCGGGCGGACGCAGCGCGCGCGAGAGAGCATCGTCGTGCTCGGCTCGGGCGAGGAGCGCTACGGCATCGCGGTGGATGGCTTCGCGGGCGAGGAGGACCTCGTCGTGCGCGCGCTCGACGAGCGGCTCGGCAAGGTCCCTCATCTCTCGGCTGCGGCCGTGCGCGAGAACGGCGATCCCGTGCTCATCGTCGACACCGAGGATGTGCTGCATTCGGTGCGGCAGGCGCTTGGCGAGGGCACGCTCCGCGGCGCGCGCCGCGCGCTGGCGGCGTCGGCTGGTCCTGCCTTGCGCGCGCTCGTCGTCGATGATTCCGCGACGGTGCGCGAGGTCGAGCGCCAGCTGCTCGTGCGCATGGGCTTCGAGGTCGAGACCGCCGTCGACGGCATGGATGGCTGGAACGTGCTCCGAGCAGGCCGCTTCGACCTGGTCGTGAGCGACATCGACATGCCGCGGATGAACGGGATCGAGTTCGTGCGCACGCTGCGAGGCGATCCGCGGTTCGCCTCGGTGCCCGTGGTCGTCGTGAGCTACAAGGACCGCGAGGAGGATCGCCTCGCCGGCATGCAGGCGGGCGCGACGGCCTACCTCACCAAAGGCTCGTTCCAGGACAGCACGTTCGGCGACACGGTGCGCGACCTCGTCGATTTCACGCGCGGCGCGCGCGGAGGACGGGCGTGAAGGTCGGCATCGTGAACGACCTCGCCGTCGCCTGCGAGGCGCTGCGCCGCGCCGTGGCGCAGGACCGCGCGCTCGAGGTGGCGTGGATCGCGCGCGATGGCGCCGAAGCCGTCGAGTGCGCGCGGCGGCAGCGCGTGGACGTGATCCTGATGGACCTCATCATGCCGCGCATGAATGGCGTCGAGGCCACGCGCGAGATCATGCGCGTGGCGCCGTGCCCGATCCTCGTCGTGACCGCGACGGTCACGGGCAACGCGTCGCTGGTGTACGAGGCGCTCGGCGCGGGAGCGCTGGATGCCGTGAACACGCCGACCTTCGCGCGTGGAGCGGAAATCGAGGGCGCTGCGGAGCTCCTGCGGCGCATCCGCCTGATCGCGCGCGTCGAGGCGGTGACCGTCACGGAAGCCACCGTGCGGGCGCCTGTCGCCGCACCACGCGCGCCGCTCGCGGCGGCGACGCCCATCCTCGCGATCGGCGCCTCGACAGGCGGACCCCGCGCGGTCGCCGACGTGATCCGCGCGCTGCCCAAGCCCTTCGCAGGCGCCGTGCTCATCGTCCAGCACGTGTCGCACGTCTTCGTGAAGGGCTACGCCGAATGGCTCGTCGTCGAGACCGGTGCGCGCGTGACGCTCGCGCGCGCGGGTCATGCGCCACAGCCTGGCGACGTGCTCGTCGCTGCGGAAGACCGCCATATGGTGCTCGATGCAGAGGGTCGGATCGCCTATCGCGAGCATGCCGCGCTGCAGCCCGATCCGCAGCTGCACCGTCCCGCGGTGGACGAGCTCTTCGTCTCGCTCGCGGGCTCGGGGCGCACGGGCGTCGCCGTGCTCCTGACGGGAATGGGCCGCGATGGAGCGGCCGGCCTGCTTCGCCTGCGGCAGGCGGGCTGGCACACCATCGCGCAGGATGAGGCGACGAGCGTCGTGTGGGGCATGCCGCGCGCGGCGGTCGACGGCGGCGCTGCGTGCGAGGTGCTGCCGATCACCGCGATTGCCGGTGCGATTGCGCGGAGAATCAGGTGATTTCGTCGAGGAGCGAATGACCATGGAGAACATCGAGACCATCGACCGCGTGCTCCTGATCGATGATCAGGCGATCATCGGCGAAGCGGTGCGGCGCATGATCGCCTCGCAAGGCGCCGTCGAGTTCCGCTCGGTGCAGGACCCGACGCAGGCGATCGCGATCGCCGTCGAGTTCAAGCCGACCGTCATCCTGCAGGACATCGAGATGCCCGCGATCAGCGGGCTCGAGCTCCTCCCGCAGTACCGCGCGCATGACGCGCTGCGCGACGTGCCCGTGATCATGCTCACCGGCAAGGAGGATCCCGCCGTCAAGGCCGATGCCTTCGCGCGCGGCGCGAGCGACTACCTCGTCAAGCTCCCGCATCCGGTCGAGCTGGTCGCGCGCATCCGCCATCACTCGCGCGGCTACCGCTACCAGCTCGAGCGCAACGCCGCCTTCGAGGCCCTGCGCGAGAGCGAGGCGCACATGAAGTCGGAGATCCAGCGTGCGGCCGCCTACGTGCGCTCGCTGCTCGATCCGCCGCTCGAGTCGGGCGACGTGCTCGCCGACTGGCGGTTCGTCCCGTGCGAGGCTCTCGGCGGCGATGTCTTCGGCTACCACTGGATCGACGAGAACCGCCTCGCGGCGTACGTGATCGACGTGAGCGGCCACGGCGTCGGGCCCGCGCTCATGGGCGTGTCGGCCATGAACCTGATCCGCTCGGGATCGCTCGAGCGCGAGCAGGTGCTCGATCCCACGCGCACGCTGCAGGCGCTCAACGCGGCGTTCCAGATGTCGCGGCACGACGGCATGTACTTCACGATCTGGTACGGCGTCTACGACAAGCGCACGCGCGAGCTCGCGTGGGCAGGCGGCGGGCATCCGCCGTCGTTCCTCGTGCGCGGCGGCGAACTCATCCGCCTCGACTCGACGAGCTTCATGGTCGGCGCGGTCGATGAGTACGAGGCGCCGACGATGCGCATGGCGATCGAGCCAGGCGACCGGCTCTATCTCTTCTCGGACGGCGTGTTCGAGCTGCACATGCGGGATGGCGGGATCTGGGGCCTGGATAGCCTCGAGGAGATGGTGCGGGCAAAATCTGCCGTTTCGACGGGCGCGGTGCTGCTCGATGAGGTCGTGCGCGAGACCACGCGCATCACCCTCGAGGGCCGGGGCGTCGAAGCGACCGATATGGCTGCCGCCGCGCGCTCGGTGACGTGGGACGACGACTTCTCGCTCATCGAATTGCGCTTCAACTGACCCCCGCGCTGCTGCCGATCAAACCTGCCTACCCTGTCCGCCCCGCGGCGGGGTGTCCCGAACGCAGGAAGAACGGAAGCAGGCGCGCAACATGAAGAACGTCCTCATCATCGGAGCTGGCAAGATCGGTCGCATGGCTGCGCATTTCCTCGCGCACTCGGGCGACTACAAGGTCCATGTGATCGACTCGCACGAGACGTCGTGGCGCAGCGCGATCGCGGGCCTGCCGGGCGCGACGGGCGCGACCGCCGACTTCTCCAAGCAGTCGGACCTCGATGCCGCGCTGAAGGGCCAGTGGGGCCTCATCTCCTGCGCGCCGTTCTTCTGCAATCCGCTGATCGCCGAGCGCGCGAAGGCGCACGGCGTGCACTACCTCGACCTCACCGAGGACGTCGCGGTCACCAAGAAGGTCATGGCGCTCGCCGAGGGCGCGTCGACCGCGTTCATCCCGCAGTGCGGCCTGGCGCCCGGCTACATCACCATCGCCGCGAACCATCTCGCGGCGCCGATGAGCGAGATCCACGAGCTTCGCTGCCGCGTGGGCGCGCTGCCGCGCAATCCGACGAACCAGCTCAAGTACAACATGACGTGGTCGACGAACGGCCTCGTCAACGAGTACTGCAATCCGTGCGAGGCTCTCGTCGACGGCAAGATGACGCTCGTTCCGCCGCTCGAGCATCTCGAGGAGTTCACGCTCGACGGCATCCAGTACGAGGCGTTCAACACATCGGGTGGCCTTGGCTCGCTTGGCGAGTCGCTCGCGGGCCGAGCGCGCAACGTCAACTACAAGACGATCCGCTATCCCGGGCACTGCAAGCTCATCAAGTTCCTGCTGAACGACCTCGGTTTCATCGATCACCGCCAGCAGCTGTGCGACATCTTCGATCGCTCGATCCCCTCGACGGCCGACGACGTGATCGTGATCCTGTGCGTCGCGATCGGCGTCGAGAACGGCAAGCTTGTCGAGAAGATCGACGCGCGCCGCGTACCCGCGAAGCTCATCAATGGCAAGCACTGGACGGGCATCCAGATCACGACCGCCGCGGGCGTGTGCGCCGTGCTCGACATGCTGAAGGATGGCCAGGTCCCGCAGAAGGGCTTCGTGAAGATGGAGGACGTCTCCTACGACGCCTTCATCAAGAACCGCTTCGGCGCGGAATATGCCGTTTGAGCGCTCGCGCGAGTAGATGGCGACGGGGCTCGTGGCGCGTTCCGGGAAGCGGGGCGAGTCATCCGACCGACTTGCCGGCAAGGCGCGTCAAGTCGCGAGCGCTCAGATTCGCTTCACGCGCAGATTGCGGTACGCGACGCGGTCGCCATGGCCGCAGAAGCCGATGTGCCCCTGCGTGCGCGTGAGTCCCTCGACCTTGTTGCCGCTGACGGTCTTGCCGCCCGGCGCGACCTTGTCGAGGTCGATGTCGACGATGACGACGCCGTTCAGCTCGACCTTCACCTGACGGCCCTTCATCGTGATCGTCTCGTGGTTCCACTCGCCCGTCTTGCGGAGCGCGGTCGCGGTCGCCGCGGAGATCCCGTAGATCGAGCCGTGGTACTGCCACTCCTTGAGGCCCTTGTACTGGTCGGCGGTGTTGTCGAGGATCTGCGACTCGAAGCCTGCATAGGCGGGATCGCCCGCAGTCGGCGCGCGCAGCGCGATGCCGTTGTTGGCGCCTGGCGTGAGCATGAACTCGAAGCGGAACTCGAAGTCCGCGTACTCGTCCTTCGTGAACAGATTCGTCCCGCCGGGCTGGCAGACGATCGCGGCGGCGCCGCCGAGCTCCTCGACCTTGTAGCCCTTGGTATCGCCCGTCCAGCCATCGAGGTCCTTGCCGTTGAAGAGGGCGATGAAGCCGTCGCCCTTCTCCTTCGCTGCATCTGCGGCGAAGGGCTTCGGCTCGGCGGCCGGCGGCGGCAGCGTCGCGGGCGCGCAGGCGGCGAGAACGGCGAACAGGACGATGGTCGTTGCGTGCATGTGCGAAAGTGTAGGGAAATCGCGGTGCGGAGAGCGCGGGCGCGGCGATACCATCGGAGTCAGCCCATCCCAGGAGCCGCAGCATGCTTGCCGTCCTTCTCGCCGTCGCATCGATCGTGTTCGTCCCGCAGGACGCCCCGAAGACCGCCCCCGCCGATTCGGCGAAGGAATCGCCGCGCAAGCAGCCCCGGCAGCGCGCGCAGCAGGTTCCCGAGAGCACGCAGGAGTTCGCCAAGGGCGATCCGATCCCCAAGCTGCGCTTCGACCGGCTTCTGCCCGAATTGCCGCTGGTGCGGCCGATCCAGGCCATCCAGCGTCCGGGCGATGCCGCGAACCTCTACATCGTCGAGCAGCCGGGGCGCATCCTCGTCGCCGATCCGGCGAGGCCCGACACGAAGGAGGGCGCGCTCTTCCTCGATATCCGCGAGCGTGTGAACGACGGCGGCAACGAGGAGGGACTGCTGTCGATCGCGTTCCATCCCGATTTCGAGAGGAAGCGCGAGGTCTACTGCTACTACACCGCCGCAAAGCCGCGGCGCTCGGTTCTCTCCCGCTTCACGGTGAGCGGCGACGGGATGAGCGCGGATCCGAACAGCGAGCAGGTGATCCTCGTCCAGTCGCAGCCGTACTCGAACCACAACGGCGGCACGGTGCTCTTTGGGCCCGATGGCTTCCTCTATCTGAGCTACGGCGACGGTGGTGCGGCGAACGACCCGCATCATTACTCACAGAACCTCGGGTCGCTGCTTGGGAAGGTCGTCCGCATCGACGTGAACAAGGCGGGCGAGAACGGCGATCCCTACGCGATTCCCGCCGACAATCCGTTCGTCGGCAAGGACGGTGCGCGCGGGGAGATCTGGGCGTACGGCACGCGGAACATCTGGCGCATGGCGTTTGATCCGAAGACCGGCGACCTGTGGGCGGGCGACGTCGGGCAGAACGTCTGGGAGGAAGTCAGCCTGATCAAGAAGGGCGGCAACTACGGATGGAACGCGCGCGAGGGCTTCCATGATTTCCCCGGCGGAAAGGGCGATGGCCCGTTCGAGGAGCCGATCGTCGAGTATCACCACCGCGAGGGCATGTCAATCACGGGCGGGCAGGTCTATCGCGGCAAGGCGATGCCGAAGCTCGATGGTGTGTACATCTACGCCGATTTCGTGTCGTCGAACGTGTGGGGCATCCGCATGGTCGATGGCAAGCCGACGAAGCCCGCGATCATCGCGCAGAAGCGCGGCGAGCTCATCTCATCGATCGACGCCATGCATGACGGCACGCTCGTCGTGAGCGCGTTCACGGGCGGTCAGGAGAAGGGCAATCCCGGCACGCTGTGGAAGCTTGTCGAGACCGCGCAGTGAATCAACCGATGGAGGCGCGATGGGACGGCCGCTCCGCTACCAGACCGCAGGTGAATCACACGGGCCTGGGCTCGTCGCGATCGTGGACGGGCTCCCCGCGGATCTCGCGGTTGATGCCGCGCGCGTGAACGGCGAACTCGCGCGCAGGCAGGGCGGCTACGGTCGCGGCGCTCGGCAGAAGATCGAGACGGATGTGGCGGAGTTCCTCGGCGGATTGCGGCAGGGGCGGACGATCGGCTCGCCGATCGCGCTGCGCATCGCCAACAAGGACAATCGAATCGACGATCCTGAGAAGACGCCGCCCGTGACGCGTCCGCGCCCCGGGCATGCGGATCTCGCGGGGAGCCTGAAGTACCTGACGCCCGATTGCCGCGGGACGCTCGAGCGCGCGAGTGCGCGCGAGACGGCGGCGCGCGTGGCGGCTGGCGCGGTTGCGCGTTGCCTGCTCGATGCGTTTGGTATCCGCGTGTTCGGCTTCGTGCGCGGGGCGTGCGATGCGGTCAGTGGGATCGCGGTGCGCGAATCGGAACTCGCGGCGCTGACGGCGGCGCGTGATGCGAGCGAGGTGTATTGCCCCGATCCCGCGACGGATGCGCGGCTCGTCGATCTGATCCACCATGCAAAGACGGAGAAGGACACCGTCGGCGGCTGGTGCGAGGTGCACGTGTTCGGATGCCCGCCAGGGCTCGGATCATGCATGAACTGGGAGGACCGGCTCGATGCGCGGCTCGCGTTCGCAGTGATGGGCATCCAGGCGTTCAAGGCGGTCGAGATCGGGCTGGGGCGGGAATGCGGGGCGCGGTTCGGGAGCGCGGTGCACGATCCGATCGCGTACGACGAAGCGCGCAGGAGCGGCGCGAGCCTCGGTTTCGAGCGCCCGACGAACAACGCGGGCGGGCTCGAGGGGGGCATGACCAACGGCATGCCGGTGGTCGTGCGCGGGACGATGAAGCCGATCTCGACGCTCTTGCGCGGTATGCCGAGCGTGGAGCTCGGTTCGCACGAGCCGGTGCAGAGCGCGTACGAGCGGAGCGATGTCAGCGCGGTCGCTGCGGCGAGCGTGGTGATGGAGAACGTCGTGGCGTTCGAGATCGCGCGGGCGTTCCTCGACAAGTTCGGCGGCGACTCGATGCGCGAGGTGCGCGGCGCGCATGAGGCGTATCTCGCGGCGGCGCGCGCGATCTGAAGACGGTGCCAGGCACGTGCCGTGCAGTGCCAGGCACTGCACGGCACGTGCCTGGCACCGTGGCGCGCAGGTGCAACCGTCGGTCTGCTCCGCCCTTGCGTGGTCTGGCTGGGGTGCCGTTCACGTGCCATGCAGTGCCTGGCACTGCACGGCACGTGCCTGGCACCAGAAAGATGTGCGCGGACGACGAGTTTCCCTTTCGCGCTCGCCTCTTCCGCACCTCGGACTTCCGATAGCATCGCCCCTGCACCATGGCCACCATCGCCTCGACGACCTCCGCCCCGTCCGCCGCCAACCTGAACTCCCGCACCCCCGCCTACTGGGAGATCCCCTCGCCCGCCGAGAAGGTCCCCACCCGCGTCATCGAGCGCGCCAAGGACGTCAGCGCCACCGTCGCTCGCGAGATCGCCGATCTCATCCGCGCCAAGGCAAAGGCTGGCGAGAAGTGCGTCCTCGGCCTCGCCACCGGCTCGACGCCCACGGGTGTCTACGACGAGCTCGTCCGCCTGCACCGAGAGGAAGGCCTCTCGTTCAAGAACGTCGTCACCTTCAACCTCGATGAATACTGGCCGATGCAGCCGCACGAGCTGCAGAGCTACCACCGCTTCATGCGCGAGCACCTGTTCGATCGCATCGACATCGACCAGCAGCACGCGCACATCCCCGACGGCACCTGCAGCGAGGACGACGTCCGCGCCATGTGCGATCGGTACGAGCGCGAGATCAAGGCCGCGGGCGGGATCGACCTGCAGATCCTCGGCATCGGGCGCACCGGCCACATCGGCTTCAACGAGCCAGGCTCCGGCCGCTCCAGCCGCACCCGCCTGATCACGCTCGACCGCGTCACCCGCAAGGATGCCGCCAGCGACTTCTTCGGCGAGGAGAACGTCCCGACCCGCGCGGTCACCATGGGCGTCGGCACGATCCTCGAGGCGAAGCGGGTCGTCATGGTCGCCTTCGGCGAGGGCAAGGCGCCCGTCGTCGCGCGCGCGATCGAGGGCGCGGTCACCAACTCGATCGCAGCGAGCTTCCTGCAGGAGCATGCCAACGCGCAGGTCTACCTCGACCTCGCCGCCGCCGCCGAGCTCGAGCGCTGCAAGGCGCCGTGGGCGAGCGCGAACCATGACCTCGAGTGGACCGACGCGCTCACGCGCAAGGCCGTCATCTGGCTCGCGCGCACGACGAAGAAGGCGATCCTCAAGCTCACCGCCGAGGATTACAACGAGCACCACCTGCAGGACCTGCTCGCCGGTCGCGGCAAGGCATACGACCTCAACATCTCCGTCTTCCGCGAGCTGCAGCGCTCGATCACCGGCTGGCCCGGCGGAAAGCCCGCGGAACGCAAGCAGGCGGGCGATATCCACCGCCTCGGCGACGACATCTTCCCGAAGCGCGTGCTCATCTTCTCGCCACACCCCGATGACGACGTCATCTCGATGGGCGGCACGCTCATCCGCCTCGTCGACCAGGGGCATGAGGTGCATGTCGCCTACCAGACCTCGGGCAACATCGCGGTCTTCGACGCCGAAGCGCTGCGCTTCCTCGACTTTGCCAGCGATTTCAACGGCATGTTCGGCTTCGAGGGCGCGAAGACCGAGCGCATGGAGCACGACATCGCGCGCAAGCTGAAGGCGAAGCGCCCCGGCGAGGTCGATCCTCCCGAGGTGCAGCGGCTCAAGGGGCTCATCCGCCGCGGCGAGGCGAAGGCGGCCGGCATCTACTGCGGAGTCCCCGAGGAACGCCTGCATTTCCTCGACATGCCGTTCTACGAGACCGGCCGCGTGCGCAAGAAGCCGCTCGGCGCGGAGGACATCGAGATCGTCAAGGCGCTTCTGCGCAGCGTGAAGCCGCATCAGGTCTACGCCGCGGGCGACCTCAGCGACCCGCACGGCACCCACCGCGTCTGCCTCTCCGCGATCTTCCGCGCGCTCAAGGATTGCGCGAGCGACCCGTGGATGAAGGACTGCACGACGTGGCTCTACCGCGGCGCGTGGCAGGAGTGGGACGTCGAGCAGACCGAGATGGCCGTGCCGCTGTCGCCCGATGAAGTCGCACGCAAGCGCGCTGCGATCTTCAAGCACCAGTCGCAGAAGGACCGCGCGCTCTTCCCCGGCGCCGACGAACGCGAGTTCTGGGAGCGCGCCGAGCAGCGCAACGCGCAGACGGCGAAGGTCTACGACGGGCTCGGGCTCCAGGAGTACGAGGCGATCGAGGCATTCGTCCGCTGGGACGGGCGCCCGCTCGACTGATGGAAACTGAGGGGAGAAGCCGTGACCGATCTGCATCGGCCAGAGTCGATCCCGCCACTCGCGACATTCACCATTGATGTCGCGGGAAATGAGCGGCGATTCACACCGTTTGCGCATGGCACGGCTCCCGACCCCGATCAGGCTGCCGTCCGAGCCATGAACGCGGTTGCCGCCCGCGCAGCGGTCGAACTCGTCGGTACACCCGCAGGCAAGCTTGCGAATCCAGCCGCGATCGCGGTCGCATTCGCAGCCGCAACGCTTCTCGCGCGTGCCGCGTCCAGTGCGCGCACCGATGACGGAGTATTCCTCGCGCTTCTCACAGGATATCTCGCGGGCGCCGCGGCCTACGCGCTCGTTCGACAGCGCTGCGTGTGGCGCTACCGCGGCTATGCGGCGCGCGCAGCGCTGCTGACGCTCGGTCGCTGCGGCGCCTGTGGATATCTGCTGCGCGGTTCAAAGCTCCATGTCTCCGCGGGGGAGAGGGAGACCATTGAGCTCTGCCAGTGTGGGGAATGCGGCGGGCTTTGGGTGGCCGAGGCCCGCGACCATCCGCGCCACGCGGTCACACGCGAGCGCGTCGATCTGCCCGAATTCGAAGGGATCGACGCAGCGCGCGCCCGCCTGCGCCTGCGCCGTGCGCTGCGCGCCGGCGCGAGCGATTTCATCATGGATGCCGCGGGGGAGCCGCGCTACATCGCGCACATGGACGGCGCCCACCGAACCGGCGCCGTCGCGTTCGCGCGCGATGTGCTCGACACCGCAGGCGCCACGATCCTCTCCGTCGTGGGCGCGATCGTTCTCTTCGGATGCTGCGGCAACATTCTCGGCGCGCTCCTTCGTGCCATCCTGCTCGCGGACCCAGGCGATGCCACTTCGGTTTCGATGGCCATCGGCGCGGAAGCTGCACTCGCGCTGCTGCTCTCGCTCCTCGGATTCGCAGGAGTCTCTCGGTTCTTCACGCCGCGACACCGCGCGCTGCAGTCGCGCCGGTTCCTCTCGCGCGGCGAATGCCCGAGCTGCACGATGACGCTGCCCGTCCCGGGCGATGACGGTCTGTCGCGCTGCACTTGCTGCGAGGCGGCGTGGCGACCATGATGTGCGCATGCATCTTGCTGAGCTCGCCATCGCCATGCTCCTCGCCCGGCCCGATGAGGCGCGCTTCGAGAAGCACACGCTGACCAAGGACTTCCTCGCAGAAGGCTGCACGGCGGCTGACTTCAACCGCGATGGCCACGGCGATGCCTGCGTCGGTCGGTTCATCTGGCTCGGCCCCGAGTTCACGCAGCGCGTCGCCTACACGCCAGAACGCGAGAATCCCGCCGGAATCACCCGGACGCCGTACCGCGCCGACACGGGCTACTCCGACTACTTCGAGCAGTTCGCCCACGACTTCAATGGCGACGGCTGGCCCGACATCCTGGTCTACGGTCCGCCCGGCGAGCCCGCGTCGGTCTTCGTCAACCCAGGCACCGCCGCGGCATTCGCGGGCGAAATGAGCTGGACGCGACACGACGTCTTCGCGGTCGCGAACGGCGAGTCGCCCGATCTCGTCCACGTGACCGGCGGTACGGAGCCAGAGCTCCTCTGCCACACGGGCGGTCAGTTCGGATTCGCCGAGATCGACTGGAAGAACCCGCTCGCACCTGCACGGTTTCGCGCGATCTCGCCGAAGACCGCCGAGAGCGAGAAGGCGATCCATCGCTACACCCACGGCTACGGCGCCGGCGACGTGAACGGCGACGGCCGCATCGACATCCTCACGAACGGCGGTTGGTACGAGCAGCCCGCGGACCTATCCGACGAGCGCCTCTGGACGTTCCACGCCGCGAACTTCGGCGAGGGCGGCGCGCAGATGTACGCGCTCGACGTCAACGGCGACGGCCGCGCCGATGTCATCACGAGCATCCGCGCGCACAGCTACGGGCTCTCGTGGTTCGAGCAGAACGCGGACCGCACCTTCACCGAGCGCGTCATCCTCGGCCGCGCCGCCGCCGACAACGCGAACGGCGCTGGATTCAGCCAGATCCATGCGATCCGCATCGAGGACATCGACGCCGACGGCCTTCCCGACATCGTCACCGGCAAGCGTCGCTGGGCGCACGGTCCGCTCGGCGACGATGAGCCGATGGCGCCGCCCGTCCTCTGCTGGTTCAAGCTCGTGCGCGACGCATCCGTGCCCGGTGGCGCGCGATTCGTGAAGCATGAGATCGACAACGACAGCGGCGTCGGCACCCAGTTCTGGACCGGTCGCCTCTCCGCCGACGCGAAGCCCGACGTCATCATCGGCAACAAGCACGGTGCGTTCGTGTTCCTGCAGAAGTGATGCCATGGCTTGGGTGCCGACATCATGCCCGCGCGGTGCTAGGGAAACATCGACTCCTCGATCTCACTCGCCGATGCATCGACCGCGATGTGGAAGTCGTGGCGGCGAAGCTCGCCGTGCTCGTCGCGCAGCGTCGCGGCGGTCACTGTGAACGCGAGGCGACACCGAATTCTCAGGGTGAATCCGCTTTCCGTCGGGATCCCGCTGAAATCGAATCGCAGCCGGTCCGTGCCGTCGGGCAGGAGCTCTCGCGGCGCGCCGCCAGGCAGCGTCAGCTCCGCCTCTGCGTCCTGCACCGACACGTCGGCGATCGCATCAAGGGTTCGGCCTGCGAAGTATGCATAGACGGGGCGTGCGCGATCGTGATCGCCCCATTCAGGCACGGAGTTGAGAAGCAACGTCTGGCCGCCTCCTGCATCGAAGTTCCGCGCCAGCACGAGCGATCTCATGAGCGGCATCTCGAGCAGGGTCGGATCGGCGACCAACGCATCGCGGAGCATCGCAAGAGTGAGGTCGTAAAGTGGTTCCTCCACGAACACCGAGCTGTGGCTTATCGCGGTCGCGCAGCTCGCGAGGTGCGCTGCGTAGATTGCCGCGCCTGTCTGCGTCGCTAGATCGAGCACCGCATCGTGCAGCGCGCGGATCCTCGCGGGCGACGCCAATCGGTGGCAAGTGAACCAGGGATGCCAGTCGTAGTAGGTCAGGACCGATTCGCGGTCGATCGGCTGCGTGCGATCAATGCTGGGGATTGTCCAGCGGATGTAGGTCGAAGGGGACAGCCACGCCAGATGCGAAATCTCCCGTCGCTGGATCGAACCGTTCATGGGTGAGGCCGCCGTAGGTGCGGTCCTTCGCTTCGTCGATTCCGATTGGCCAGAATCCGATGATCGGGCAGCATGCAAGCGATGCGGCCATCAACGCACACGCGAGCAGGAGTGCCCACGTGTGCGTGACGCGCACGAACTCCCGCACGGCTCCGCGCCGCGAGAGATCCGACCCGCACTCGCTGCAGTTCGAACGCTGCGATGGGTCGAGCGTGTAGCCGCAGCGCGCACACCGTGCAGGTACGCTCCGTCGCGCGGCAAAGGGCGCCCACACGGCGATCGCGAGCGCAATCCACTTCAGCCACGACGCGACTAAGAGCCACAGCCATGGCAGAGGCGCGACCACGAGGAATGCCTCCATCATGGCGAGAGCACTCGATTGCAGCTGCGGATCTTCGTTTGGTCCACGCGCGCACGATACGGGTATTCTCCGTGCATGCAATTCCGCGCAGAAGACACGGCGCTTCTTCAGTCCCTCCTCACCGACCTTCGCGCCGACAGCGGCACGCTGCATGTGATCGGCGCCGACGGCGCGCTGCATCTTCGCTGCGCGATCGGGATTCCCGAGCCTGTCCTCGCGATCGTGCAGATCGTGCCGGTCGGCAAAGGCATGGCGGGCCTTGCCGCGCAGCGCGCGTGCGCCGTGAATTCCTGCAACATCCAGCAAGACACGAGCGGCGACGTGCGCCCAGGCGCGCGCACCACGGGTCTCGCGGGCAGCGTCGCGGTCCCGATTCTCGCGCCAGATGGTCGCGTGCTCGGCGTGGTCGGCGTCGCGACGCGCGCCGAGCGCACCTTCACCGCCGACGATGAGCGCACGATCGCTTCACGGGGTCTTGCCTTCTTCGGGCACTGAAGTCGGCGCGCGATCGAGCCACACCAGTTCGGCAGCCGACGCGCTCGACGCGAAGCGAAGCTCAAACGGCGCGGAGACGTATGCGAACGGTCCGCTCGAGTCGGCGATGCCGACGCGCTCGTCGGGTCGATAGCGCACGACGAGCACGGAATCGTTGGCGACGGGAAAGACGGGCGTCAGGCTCGGAGGCGCCGTACCGCCTGCGGGCGAGCCGAAGTACGGCTCGACCGACATCGCGAGCCGATCACCGCTCCAGAGCTCGAACCAGCCCGAGAAGTAGAGCCCCTTGTCCCACGCGAACGCGAGATCGAGCACTGCCTCCTCGCCTTCACCGGACGTTCGGTACTTCGCGCCGCTATTGAGATCGATCGTTCGGGCGATCGGCTCCCGGCCGCCTCGCCGAAGCATCGAACTGAATTGCCCAGCTCCATTCGCGAGCGCCGAAGCCCAGCCTTCGACCAGCTTCCGCGTCGCATCATCCGAACGCGCCGTCGCGGTGGTCGTGACCAGCGGCATCGGCGTGATCACGACCTCGGGCGCCTTCGTCGCATCCGCGAACTTCAGCACATACGTCGCCCACACGTAGGTCGTCTCCACGCCTGCGCCGGTTCCCCCGCGTCGCCCGCTGGTGCGGCGCATCGTGGCGCCGGAGGATCCCGCGCTCGCCGCCGTCAGCGGCTCCGCGATCAGCTCGAACGGCTCCGAGAGCACCATCTCCCGTGGAAGCGACCCGATTCCCGACGAGTAGCCGCCTCCGCTCACCGTCAGTTCACCGAGTCGCCACATCTTGCCGCCTTGTCGCGCGGAGAACAGCAGTGCCATCGCAGGAGCCGGCTCCTCCTTGACATTGCTTCGGATCTGCCGCGTGCCCAGCAGCGCATCGACGTCGATCGAAGCACTGCCGTTCTGGCTCGAGATCCTGCATGACGCGAACGACTTCGCGGCGCGCTCGACGAGATGATCTTCGTTGGAGAAGCGCCGCACGGGAGGCGACTGCGCCACGACCGTCATCTCGCAGCTTCCATCGAACGCCAGCGAGCCCTCCAGCTTCATCGCGTCCTCGACGGACACAGGCGGCGGCGCGTCGAAGACGCTCGCCACGCGCGGCAAGAGCACCGACCGCGCCATCACGCCCGTCAGCCTCAGCCGATAGGTGCCCGGCGGCGCGTCGATCAGCAACTCGCAACTCGGGTCGTCTCGGTTGCTGATGCCGACGCGTGGCTTCGGTACCAACGCCAGCGATCGTCGCGTCGCACCATCGATCGTTTCGAGCGTCGCCTCGCCGAACACGAAGGTGAGCGCATTTTCGTCCTTCACGCCCATCGTGAAGCGCGGGCTTTTCGGCGGAAGCGGCTGCTTGAGCGTGATCTGCTCGACCGCCCCCGCGAAGACCTGTCCATCCGTCGTCGGGCGTAGCGCCGTCACGCGCCGGCCCTCGGGCGTCGCGTTGAGCTTGTCGGTGATCTTCTCCCAGAGCCCGGCATCCTCGCGTCCCTGCGACTCGAGGGCGAGCGCAACGAGATAGCGCGACATCTTGGTTCCCTCGCTCTCGACGAGCTCCTGCACGGCGCGATCCGCGAGCGCATTCGTCTCCGCCTGATCAAGGCGACCGAGCAGGTTGCGCACATCGGACTGCAGGACCACGGACAGCGGTCGGCGTCCAGGCTCCTCGCAACGATCCGCGGCGCGAAGGATCGCGTCGAGCAGTTCGCCGCTTGGAAGCGCCCGCGTGGCGCCATTCGCGCCGACGCGCTGCTGCAGCGCCGACAGGATGAGCGGTTGCTGGTCGCCGCCCTCGAAGAGCGCATCGACCAGCGTCTGCGTCGGCATCGACGCGACGAGCGATCCGCGCAGCATGCGCGCGCCCGCCGCATCGAGCTTCCACGCGGTGAGCGCCGTCAGCCCGAGCAGGGCGAAGCCGGCGGTTGCCACGATCGGGCGCGTCCTCCGCCGTCCCGCCTTCACGGCGTCGATCCTTGCCAGGTCCGCGCCGCATTCAGGGCAGGCGCCCTTCGTCGGATCGGCCGAGCGCAGGTCATGCGCACAGCGCCGGCAGCGGGGCTCCCAGCCGCGGCGCGCGGAGAAGAACCCGATCGCAAGCAGCGCGCCCGCTGCAAGTGCGAGCGGCACCGCTGCGTACTGCAGCGCGTGGAAGACCCAGGCCGGTACCAGCAGGTAGTTCATGCGGGGCGCGTCCTAACGAGTGATACGCAGGATGGCGTGATCGACGGGGTCGCCATCGGAATAATTGAACCCGTCGAGCTCGCCGACGACTTCGCCGAAGTGCTGGAACTCCGCCACGTTCTTCCGCGGGAGCAGCAGGTACTCGCCGGGGTTCGTGCGGCACCACTCCTCGATCCGCGCGCGATTCTTGTCGGTCACCGCGTCGCCGAGGCGATCGAGCCGGTTGCGCGTGGTCCACAGGAGCGAGTCCTCCTGGTAGCCGACGCCCGCGATCCGAGGGAAATCCATCTCATTCGGCCGCTTGCCGGAATCAGTCGCCACGATCCCCACCACGCGCGGCGTGTTCCAGATCCAGCGCGTGTTGGGAATCCACACGCCGAAGATCGCCATCTCCGCGAGCGCCGTCGCAGGGATCGCCAGCGCCAGCGCGCGCACGAATGCAGCCTGCAGCGCGGCGCGCCATGCGAGATGCACGAGCACGACAGCCATGATGGATGCAAAGCCCGCGACCGCGAGCACCACCACGCCATCATCGGAGAGCGCGGGCCACGCTCCGCTCGCCTCTGCGGCGCGCCCACTCGCGAGCAAGCCGAAGTGGAGCGCTGCGCCCGCAAGCGAAAGCACCGTTCCGACCACCATCCATGCATGCGCGGTGAAGGTGTCACCCGCATTCAGCGCCTTCGGCAGCGCGCGCGCGCCGCCGAGCGCAAGCCGCGCGACGAGCAGCGCGAGGGCCGGGTACACCGGAAGGATGTAGTGCGGGAACTTCGTCACCACCAGTTCGAACGCAAGCCAGGTCGGTACAGCCCAGCACAGCAGAAAGAGCTCCGTGTTGCGGCCACGCGTCGCGGCGAACCGCGTGCGGATGCGCGCCACGAATCCAGCGCCATCCGCCTGCCGCATCGTGAACGCGCGCCGCACCGCGCGCTCGAGACCAAGCGCTGCCAGCAGGGCGCCGGGAAAGAAGAACGCGATCAGCGTGACCGCGTAGTACCCGGGCGGCGCAGCGTGCCCTTCCGCGCCTTCCTTCGCGCGTTGGACGACTTCCTTGTCCCACGCCGCGCGCAGCGTGTCCCAGCCGACTTCGTTGCCCGCAAGCCAGATCCACGGGACCGCGATCGCCGCCAGCACCACGATCCCCGTGATCGGTCGCAGCCGCCAGATGAAGCGCCAGTCGCGCCGCGCCGCAGCGCAGCCAAGCGCGCAGGTTCCCGCAACGAACGGCGTGATCGGTCCTTTCGCGAGCACGCCGAGCCCCACGAGGAACCAGAACAGCACGATCCTTGCGAACGATGGCACGCGCCCCGCGCGATGGTCGCGCCAGAGCGTCCACAGCACGCACATCGACAGCGTTGTCGTCGCGAGCAGCACCTCGTCGGCGCGCGCCATATGGCAGTCGGTCACGATCACGGGCGACACGACCAGCAGGCATGCCGCGAGAAGCCCCGCGTTGCCACCGAACATCGCGCGGCCGAGCCAAAGCGTCGCCAGCGCGGCGACCAGAGCGGCCACCGCGCTCGGCAGCCGGTACATCCAGATCGCGTCGTTCCTCGGCTCGCCGCCCGTCGCAGCCAGCACCGTCGGAGCCTGCACCCAGTAGATGAGCGGCGGTTTCTTCAGCCGGATGGTGTCGCCCACGCGGGGCACGACCCAGTCTGCAAGCTTGTCGCTTTCCGCCATCTGCCGCGAGGCCTGGGCGAAGCGCGGCTCGTCGCGGTCGGTCACGGGCACGGCGGCGATGCCCACGAGGAACGTGCATGCCGCGAGCACGCACACGATTGCCGCAGAAAGCAGCCACGAATCGCGCTTGCGGAGCGCGCTTTGCTCGCCGAGTGCTGCAAGCCAGGAAGGCATGGCGCGGATGGTACTCGCCGCGCCGCGCTGCGCTAATCCTCGAAGACGGGCACGACCTCAAGCGGTCGCGGCGCGCATTCGCTCTCGACCTTGTCGAACCGCCGAGTCCCGCCGAGATCGACGCGCACCATGGGCACGCGCACGCCGCCCTTGTCGTTCCAATCCGAAAAAGCCTCGATCGTGCGCGCGAATCGCGCATCGCGGCCGCGCTTCATCGCGCATTGCGCCAACGGCTGCCCCGTATCGGGACGGACGAGCCACTCGACCGTGACGCCGCGCCAGTGGATCTTCAGGATCTCGCCCTTCAGCGCGCGTTCGCCGACCTTCCACTCCGCGTCGCCGCCCGCAGCGAACTTCACATCGGGCTGCAGCATGATCCGCGAGAGGAAGAGCGGCTCCAGCATCGCTACGCGACGGAACGCCTCGAGCTGCGATGCATCGAGCGGCTGCTCGCCATGGACGGTGGATCGGCGTGCCTCGACCGAGGGCTGGCGGCCGTCGGTCGCGCCGAAGGTCGCGACGGTCCAGAAGGCATCGCCGTTCCATGACTTGAAGTCGGTGAAGGTCAGGCTCGCACCGAGCCTGAGCTCCTCGCGCACCACGTAGTCCTTGTCGCCGATCTTCTCGGCGCGCTCTGCGCTGACGACGATGTCGCGCGGGCAGGCCGCATCGGCGCGCAGCCAGCGTCGCGCGGCCGCCGCAAGCACGATCCCGCGCTTGTCGCTCGGGAACGGCTGGTCGACGACCTCGAGGAACGGCTTCGCATCCTTCACGAATCCATCCCGACACGCGTCGCTCGCGAAGATATACAGCTTCTCATCGACGACCTCGAAGCGCTTCACATCGCCCGAACCGCTCAGCGGACCCATGCGGGCGCAGCCGCCGCCGAAGGCGATGGCGAAGCGCGCGGGCATGGCGTCAAACGCCCGCTTCGATGCATCGGTCGCGAAGCGGTAGCGGTAGTTGCCGTAGATCGCCTCGCGCGTCGAGACGCCCTCGAGCTTCTCGCCCGTCCCGATCAAGAGCACGGGGTCAAAGGGAAAGAGCTCGCGCTCGCCCACGGGCTTGTGCGCCGGGAGCGGCGGCACGAGTCCGAGCATGAGGGCGGTGAGCAACGACGAGAGCATGCTGTCCTTATCGGCTCGATCACGCCGTCGCTTGATCGGGCGCGGCCGCAGGAATCCTGCTGAAGGTGAAGCTCTTGCCCTGGTAGTCGACGCGCACGGAATCGCCCTCGCCGATCTCTCCGGCGAGGATCTTCCCTGCCAGCGCGTTCTCGACCCGCTGCTGGATCACGCGCTTGAGCGGGCGCGCGCCGAACTGCGGGTCGTAGCCCTCGCTCGCGAGCGCAGCCGTCGCCGCAGCGGTCACGCCGAGCGTGATGCCGCGCGCAGCCAGCCGCTTACGCAGGTTCCCGAGCTGGATCTCCACGATGCCCGCGAGCTGATCGCGCCCGAGCGCGTGGAAGATCACCGTCTCATCGATGCGGTTGATGAGCTCGGGCCGCATGTGCTTCTTGAGCAGGCTCTTCACGTGCGCCTCGATGAGCGACTCATCCTCGTGGCGCTCGGTCATCTCGAGGATCGCGTGCGAGCCGATGTTCGAAGTCATCACCACGATGGTGTTCGAGAAGTCGACGGTGCGTCCCTGACCATCGGTCAGGCGCCCGTCATCGAGCACCTGCAGCAGCACATTCGACACGTCGGGATGCGCCTTCTCCATCTCGTCGAAGAGCACGACGCAGTAAGGGCGCCGCCGCACGGCCTCGGTGAGCTGCCCGCCTTCGTCGTGGCCGACGTAGCCCGGCGGCGAGCCGATCAGCCGCGAGACCGCGTGCTGCTCCATGTACTCGCTCATGTCGATGCGCACGATCGCCTCCTCGGTGTCGAAGAGGTAGCCAGCGAGCGCCTTGCAGAGCTCCGTCTTGCCGACGCCCGTCGGCCCGAGGAACAGGAACGAGCCGATCGGCCGCTGCGCCTCGCCGAGCCCGGCGCGGCTGCGCCGCACGGCTTCGCTCACCGCGGTCACGGCCTCGCGCTGCCCGACCACGCGCCGCGCGAGCTCCTGCTCCATGTGCAGCAGCTTCTCGCGCTCGCTCTCGATGAGCTTCGACACGGGAATGCCGGTCCACTTGGCGATCACCTCGGCGATCTGCTCGCTGTCGACCTCCTCCTTCACCATCGCGGTACCGTCCGCTTGCCGCTTGCGGAACGACTCCTCGGCGGCCTTCAGCTTCTGCTCGAGCTCGCGCAGCTCGCCGTACTGGATGCGCGACGCGCTCTCGAAGTCGCCGCGCCGCTTCGCCTGGTCGAGCTCGGTGTTCTTGCGCTCGATGTCGTTCTTGACCGACTTGACCGCGTCGAGCTCCTTCTTCTCGAGCTCCCAGCGCGCGGTCATGCCGCGGTTCTTCTCGTTGAGCTCGGCGAGGTCCTCCTCGATGGCCGCGAGACGCTTCTTGCTCTCGGCGTCCTTCTCGAGCTTGAGCGCCTCGCGCTCGATCTCGAGCTGCATGATCCTGCGGCGGACCTCGTCGAGCTCCGCGGGCATCGAGTCGTTCTCGATGCGCAGGCGCGACGCGGCCTCATCGAGCAGGTCGATGGCCTTGTCGGGCAGGAAGCGGTCGGCGATGTAGCGCTGCGACAGCGTCGCGGCCGACACCAGCGCGCCGTCCTGGATGCGCACGCCGTGGTGGGTCTCGTAGCGCGCCTTCAGGCCGCGCAGGATCGCGATGGTGTCCTCGACCGTCGGCTCGCCGACGTAGACGGGCTGGAAGCGCCGCTCGAAGGCGGGGTCCTTCTCGACGTGCTTGCGGTACTCGTCGAGCGTGGTCGCGCCGATGCAGCGGAGCTCGCCGCGCGCAAGCGCCGGCTTGAGCAGCTGGCCCGCGCCCGACGAGCCCTCGGACTGGCCCGCGCTCACGATCGTGTGCAGCTCGTCGATGAAGAGGATCACGCGGCCCTCGCTCGACGCGACCTCGCGCAGGATCGCCTTGAGGCGCTCCTCGAACTCGCCGCGGAACTTCGTGCCTGCGAGCAGCTGGCCGACGTCGAGCCCGATGATGCGCGCATCGCGCATCGACTCGGGGCAGTCGCCGTTCACGATGCGGATCGCGAGGCCCTCCGCGATCGCCGTCTTGCCGACGCCCGGCTCGCCGATCAGCACGGGATTGTTCTTGGTGCGCCGCGAAAGCACCTGCATGCAGCGGCGGATCTCCTCGTCGCGGCCGATGACGGGATCGATCTTCCCTTGCTGCGCCTTCTCGACGAGGTCGATGCCGTACTTCTTCAGCGCCTCGAAGTTCGACTCTGCGTTCTGGTCGGCGATGTTGCTCACGCCCGACGACTTGCGGATCGCCTCGACGGCTGCCAGCACGCGCTTGCGGTCGACGCCGAGCGTCGAAAGCACTTCCTTCGCGCCGCTCTTGACGTCGGCGATCGCGAGCATGAGGTGCTCGGTCGACGTGTACGCGTCCTTCATCCTCTGCGCCTCGCGCTCGGCGGTCGCGAGGACCTCGCCGAGCTCGCGCGAGATGTTCTGCGCGCTTCCGCCCTGGACGCGCGGCAGGCGCCGCATCTCCGCCTCGGCGAGGTCGCGCACGCGCGCGGGGTCGACGCCCGCCTTCTGCAGCAGGCTTGCGGTCGACGAGGTCTTCTCGGCGAGGAGCGCGGCCAGCAGGTGCAGCGGCGAGATCTCGGGATGACCCGATCCGCTGGCTGCGGACTGGGCTGCGGCGAGGGCTTCCTGGGCGACGGTGGTGAGTTTGTCGAATCGCATGGCGCGCTCGGAGCGCAAACCCCGCGCCAACCTGAGCAGCCCGAGAACGCCCGGATGCAGTGCCGTTCAGGTGCTTGGCGGGATCCGCGACTGCCGAAGCGGCAGACTCACCCGAACTTACGCATAGTGGACGGGGAAACCTGCTGGAATCAGCTCGTCCCGCCCGTTCAGCCATCCGACGAGCCATTCGAAGGCGTCGACCAGCCTCGGTCCCGGCCGGTTGAACATCTGGTTCCCGTCGACGAGCGCGATCGCACCGGGCTTCGCCTCCATCACGGCGGGAAGCAGCGGCCACCAGCGGGTCTTCTGCAGGAGTTCGAATTCCACGCGCGTCCGCGCGAGGTCGAACCCGCATGGGCAGATCACGATCCGCTCGGGCGCACTCTCGAGGATCTCCTCGGGCGTGACGCGCCGCGACTTCGCGCCCGCCGCGTTCAGCGAGTGGCGCGCCCCCGCGGCCTCGATGAGCGCAGGCGTCCAATGCCCGCCGCAGAACGGCGGATCAGCCCATTCGAGGAACAGCACCTCTGGCCCCGGCACATACGGGTTCACGAAGTCGATCGCGCTCCAGTAGCGCGCGCGCAGCGCGACCATCGCGCGCTCCGCGTCGGACGCGCGCCCGACCGCCTCGCCCACGCGCAGCAGGTCGTCGAAGACGTCGAACACGCTCTTCGGATCGAGGTTCACGACCGTCGGCTTCTTCACGAGACCTGCCGCGACGCGCTCCACCGTGCGCAGGTCGATCGAGCACACGTCGCACAGGCTCTGGGTCAGGATCACGTCGGGCGCGAGCTCCGCGAGCAGCCGCTCGTCGAGTTCATACAGGCTTGCGCCGCCCGCGAGCGATGCGCTCACCTCCGCGTCGATCGCCGCCGACGAGCCTCCGTGCGTGCGCGCGCGCGTGAGCACGGGCACATGCCCGAGATCCGCGGGAAAATCGCATTCGTGGCTGCGTCCGACCAGCAGCGCGCGGCCACCCGCCGCGCAGAGCAGCTCGGTCGCGGAGGGAAGGAGACTCACGACGCGCATGGGGCGGGAAGCGTAGCGCACGGCGTCATCACCCGCGCAGGCTGCACAGATCGATCCCGCATACGCCGCACGCACCGCAGCCCTCCTACGCCCCGCATCGCCCGCAGCGGGATTCACCTGGGTTTTCTTGCATGCGGCCCTGCGCGCGGCACGCTTTCGCCATCGCGCGCGCCCATTGCCCGTTCCAGGGCACGCGTCGCGACCGGGAAAGGAACACGAGAAGAGATGCATCGCGCCACCGCCATCGCGGCCATCGCCGCAGGTCTCGCAGTCGCCGCAGCGGCGAACGCCGAGATCACCATCAACGCAGGCACGGTCATGCAGACGCTCCCGCGTCCCTCGATCGTCTACACCGGGAACTACGGCGCATTCGTCACGAGCGGCACCGATGCCTCGGGCGCGCGCACGATCGCATCCTTCGACCTTGCCGGCATCGCCGCAACGCTCGGCGGCAACCTCGCCCTCGTCGAGGTCCGCGTCCGCGACGCGGGCACGAATTCCTACGGTTCCTACAGCCCCGGCGCGGACATCGATCTCGTCCGCATCGGCGGCGCCGATCTCTCGGGCGGAACCGTCACCGTCGGCTACCAAGGCTCCGTCGCGCAGCACGTCGGCGAGGGCGCGAGCGTGCTGAAATCGCGCATCAGCGTGTGCGACGCCGTGAGCGGCGACCAGCACTTCAATTCGCAGCACTTCATCTCGCTCGGCCTGAATGGCTTCGCCTCGATGCGATTCTCCGACTTCGTCTCGGGCGCCGACGGATCAGGCGATGGCAGCGGTGGCTCGGGAACGGGCGGCTCGGGACCAGGCGGCTGGACTGGCGGCGGCGGCGGGTCGACCGGTGAAACGCGCCTCGGCGGTCTCATCATCCAGAGCGGCATGCGCCTCGAGGTCGGCGAAGCAGGGACCGGCGAGACCTATGGCGTCGACCTCGTCTTCGAGCAGGTCACCGTGCCGGCGCCTGGCGCCGCAGCGCTGATCGGACTGGCAGGGCTCTTCGGCCGTCGCGGCCGCAGGCGCTGAACGCACGCAAACAGCCACGAACTCCGCCGCGCGCTCCGAATCGGGGCGCGCGGCTCTACCATTGGCGCCGTGCCGACGTTCGCCTACATCGCCATCGACGGAGCGGGCCGCCGCGTCAAGGGCCGCCTTGATTCGGCGAGCGAATCGGCGCTTCTCGCGGAGCTGTCGAGCAAGGGCCTCTCGCCGATCCAGGTCAGCCTGTCCGCTGCCCGCCGCACGGGTGGCCGCGTCGGCGTGCGCGCGCTTGCGGGAAGCTATCGCCAGCTCTCCGAGCTCCTGCGCTCAGGCGTTCCCCTGCTGCGCGCGCTGCGGCTGCTCGGGAAGGGCAAGTCAAATCCGACGCTGGCGAAGGCATGGAGCGATGTCGCCGACGCGATCGCGGCGGGCGACCGATTCGCCGACGCGATGTCGCGGCATCCGCGCGTCTTCGCGCCCGTGCACGTCGCGATGGTGCGGGCCGGCGAACGCGGCGCATTCCTCGAGCCCGTGCTTGCGCGCCTCGCGTCGCTGCTCGAGCAGCAGGCGGACCTCCGCGGTCGCGTGATCGGCAACCTGATGTATCCCGCCGTGCTGCTCTTCGTGGGCGCCGCAGTGGTGGTCGCCTCGCTCGTGTTCTTCGTGCCGAAGTTCCAGGATTTCTTCGACAAGCTGCCGAGCCTGCCCGTCGCCACTCGGCTGCTGCTCGGCGCGAGCGAGCTCTTCACGGGACACGCCTACCTGATCGTGGTGCTCGCGCTCGCGATCGGAGGCACATCGGCATGGCTCCTCCGCAAGCCTGCGTTCCGCTTCTGGCTCGCAGCCACGCTCATGCGCGCGCCGATGCTCGGGCCGCTGTTCGCCTCGATCGCCGTCGCGCGGTTCGCGCGCATGCTGGGCACGCTCCTCGAGAACGGCATCCCGATGCTGCAGGCCATCGACATCGCCCGCGATTCCGCAGGGAATCCCGTGCTCTCTCGCGCGCTCGACCGCGCCAGCGAGGCGGTTCGGCAGGGCGAGCAGCTCTCGCGCCCGCTCGCAGAAAGCGGCCTCTTTCCCGACGATGTCATCGAGATCATCGCCGTCGGCGAGAGCGCGAACACGCTTCCGTCGGTGCTCGTCCGGCTCGCAGACACCCTCGAGGCGCGCATCGACCGCACGCTCGCCATGCTGCTGCGCCTGATGGAGCCGGCGATGCTGCTCTTCATCGCGCTGGTGGTGATGTTCATCTTCCTGGCCCTCGTCGTGCCGATGATGCAGCTGTCGTCGCAACTCTGACGCAGCGGATCGGGATCCTCGACGTGATGTCCCGAGATCGGCTTGCTCGGCTCGACGCGCGAAGGATCGCCCGATAAACTCGGACCCCCGCGGAATCGACCAGGAGGTCGAGCGCCGCAGTTCTCGGAATTTCTTGCGCCCGCTCCGAAAGGCGGGCTGACCTAGACGCCTTACCGTTAGACTCCGTTTCCCTTGAAGGAGCAAATCATGCGCACCAAGCCCCGTCGTCGCGGCTTCACCATCCTGGAACTCCTCATCGTCATCGGCATCCTGCTTGCCATCGGCAGCCTCGTGGCGGTCAATGTTCTCGGAGCCAGCGAGAAGGCGGACCTCAAGCTCGCCCGCGCGCAGCTGCAGGCGTTCGAGTCCGCGATCGAGCAGTTCCGGGTCGAGATGAAGCGCTGGCCGACCGAGGAGGAGGGCCTCGCCGTCCTCTGGTCGAAGGACGCGCTTGCGAACGACGACGACAAGGCGAAGTACGGCGGTCCCTACCTGAAGGAGCCGAAGCCGAAGGACACCTGGGGCAACGTCTGGGTGTTCCGCGTGCCGAGCACGATCCTCGAGGGTCAGCCCTATGACATCGTGTCGAACGGTCCGGATGGACAGGAAGGCACCGAGGATGACATCTCCAACCACGATGCGCGCAAGGAGTCGTCCGACGACTTCAGCGAGTTCTCGGGCGGCGGCGGCGGTGGTTCTGCGCCAGCGAGCGGTGGTTGATGTTTCGCGCGAATCGAGCCGATTGAGGTAGTCCCTGTTCCGCGTCAGCGTTCCCTCCCCATGCCCTGGATCAACACCATCTCCAAGCGCGTCCGCCGCGGTCTCTCGATCGTCGAGCTGCTCGTCGCGATCGGCGTGGTGATCGCGATCTCCGCCATCGTGATCCCATGGAGTGCCGGCTGGCTCGGCGGGCGCGAGCTCGACAATGCGGAGGACAACCTGGCGATGCAGATGATGATGGCCCGCGCCGCAGCGCGCGAGGAAGGCCGTCCCGTCGAGGTCGTCGCCGAATTCGACGGCGTTTCCAGCCGCGTGAAGGCGCGTTGGATGGAGGCGGGCGACGACGCGGGCTTCGCCCGTTCAGGTCCGCGCGACGAAGCCGGCCAGGATGCGCCTGATGATCCCGACTCAGCGATAGATGCCAATTGGGCGAGCGTGAAGTTGCCGCATGGCGTGCGCGTGGCGTTGGGGCTCGCGGCCGATCGCGAGGCTTCGGCCAAGCAGCCGGTGGACGACGCCGAGCTGCTTCCGAGCGCGCGTGGCGAGACCATCGCGATCTTCCTCCCGGACGGCACCGTCTTCTTCGCGCCCGTCTTCATGCTTCGTACCGATGCCGGCTCGCTCCGCGCGATGAAGGTCGACCGCGCGACCGGTGTTCCCCAGGCCGTCGAGCAGGCGCCGGCGCCTTCGGTGGAGGATGTCGAGCGGCCCGAGTTCGAGGGCTTCGACCTGGACGAGCCGCTCGAGCCCTGACGGAAACCCGACGCATGGCCGAAAGTAGGGATGGCAGTGAGACCCGCTTTCGCGCGCGCGACCGCCGCGGCGGAATCTTGCTGGAACTCCTGCTGGCGATCGCGCTCTTCGCCGCGGCTGCCTCGTTCACCACGTCGGCGATGAGATCCGCGGTCGATGGCATCCGCCGCGCGGAGCTGCGCGCGCGCGCCTTCGATCTTGCGTCGACTCGGCTCGCCGAGCTCGATGCGGGTCTCGTCGCAGCGAGCGATCTCGGCGAGGAGCGCCCCCGCGCAGATGGCCTCGCGGTGCGGCTGGAGATCCTCCCCGGAGGCGGCGATGGACTCGCACGCGCGCGCGCAACCGTGCGCGATGTCGGCGACGCTGCCGAAGGCGTGGAGCCAACGATCGTCGCCGTCCATGAGCGCGTGATCGAGCAGCGCGAGCGCGTGAGGAGGTCGAAGCCATGACGCGCGGCTTCTCGCTTCTCGAGGCGCTCGTAGGCGTCGCCATCGCGACGGCCTTCCTGGGCGCGATCGCGATCTTCACCACGAACCTCGGCGATTCGCGGGCGCGGCTCGCCCGGAGCTCGCGCGAGATCGAGGCGGCCGAGGCCGTCTTCACCGCGGTCGAATCGGCCTGCGCGTGCGCGGTCGTGGCGGGTGGCGCGCAGGGCGCGGGAATCGTCGGCAACGAGACCTCGCTCCGCATCGTGCGGTCGGCGATCGGGCTCGGCGACGATGGACAGCAGATCTTCAGCGAGCTCGGCGCGACGGCGATCTCCTTCGACTCCGGATCGCGGCGGATCTCCGTGCGCCGCAGCGGCAGCCTCGACATGGTCGCGGCGCCTGTGCGCGAGATGCGCGTGCGATACCTCGCGGTCGACGGCTGGCAGGATGCCTTCGATACCTCGGAGGGCGTGGGATTTCCCGTCGGAATCGAGGTCTCGATCTGGTACGACCGCGGCGGTGACGGCGAAGTCGAGGGCGATCCCCCGCCCGATCGCACGCGCTTCTTCCGGGTGATGGGCGCGCCGCGCGTCGATCCGCTGGCGATCCGCAAGCTCGACCGCGAGCGCGATGGCGCGACGGAGAGGCAGCGATGAGGCGCGGCTTCGTGCTCATCGCCGTGCTCGTCGTGATCGCCGCTGCGATCCTCGTCGCCACCGGCGCGATCTTCGCCGCGCGCGGTGCGGTCCAGGGTTCGCAGGCGGCGGACCTCGAGCGACGCCTCCGCGACGCGGCGCTCGATGGCGTGGCGCTCGCCGCTGAGTCGCTTGCTTCCCAGCGGGAGGCCGTGCTCGCCGGCGCGACGCCCAAAGTCGAGGCAGAGTTGCTGCGCGTCTCCGATGGCCCGCGGCAGATCGAGGTGCGCCTTGTCCCGCTTGCGAACGGACAGCTCGTGCAATCCGAGGCAGCCAAGCTCGATGTGAACGAGACTGCGCCCGCCGTGCTGGCCAAGCCGGTCGAGTCGGGCTCCGAGGTCGCTCGCCAGATCGTGGAGTCGATGGCCGCGCGCCGCCCGAACTCGTCGGTCGATGCGGCGACGGCGCTCGTGCCCGTGGCTCGGTCGCTCGATGCGCTCCGCGAAGTGCTCGGGCCGATGCGCATGCTCGGTGATGAGCGCGAGGATGCCGCGGAAGGCGCGGCGCGCGCGAGGGAGTCCGAGTTTCCGCCCCTTGTCTCCCTCTACACCGCGCTCGGCGCGGAACCCCTCGTCGACAATGCGGGCAATCCCAGGCTCGACCTGGTCTCCGCCTTCGGCGACGGCGCCGTCGATGGCCCCGCCACCGCATCGCTCGAGAGCTTCGAGGACTCCGAGCGCGAGGCGCTGCAGGCGCTCGTGAAGGAGTCGAAGGATCCGCTCGAGGACGGCGCGATCGTGCGCGCGCTGCTCGGCAAGGGCGTCGCGCTCCCGCGGATCGATGCCCTCCTTGCCTCCTCGACGTGCGAGGCGGGGGCACATGGTGCGCCGCGGATCGACATCATCCGCGCCGACGTGCGCGTGCTCGCCGCGCTCGACGGCATCGGTCCCGACATCGCCGCGCGCATCGTCGATCTGCGCGAGACCCTCGACGAGAAGGAGCGGATCGGTACATCGTGGCTCGTCTCGCGCCTGATCCTCACGCCCGAGCAGTACGGAGCGGTGGCTGGTCGCCTGACCCATCGGTCGGGGCTCTGGCGCTTCCGCGTCGAGTCCCGCATCCTGCCTGAAGAGGACGACGAGGGCTCGGCTGCCTCGATCGACGAGCCCGGGCGCGTGTATGCCTTCGACTGCGTGGTCGATGTCTCGCCCGAAGTGCATCGGCTCGCCTTCCTGCGCGACGTGTCGATGCTCCCCTCGGCGCGCGCGATCGCCGCAGCCGAAGCGCGGAATGCAGAGGATTCCGATGAATCGCCGAAGACCGACCAAGCCGACTCGGACACAGGCGACATGGATCTCGAGGAGGGATCCGACGGTGAAACGATGAATCCTCCGCCAAGTGGGCAGAGGTCGTTGGACTTGCTGCCGCGGGAGGCAACAATGCCCGCCACGCCTGCTCGGGCGCCTCGCGGACAGATCTCGCCGACTGGTCGGGATGTCGGCGGCGTCGGGCGTCCTTGAGCTCGGCGAGCCTGTGCGGATGTGTGAGTTGCCAGAACAGCGAACCTCATGAAGCGCGATCCGAACCAGCCCCCGAAGAACTCCGCGCTTGGACGGCTTGTCGGCGCGCTCAAGCCCGCCCAGCGGCGCACGAAGGTCGAGGCGAGGCGGCTCGCGATCGACTCGGGCTCGACGTGGACGCGCGCGCTGCTCGTCGATCGAGCTGCGGGCCGAGTGACCATCACCCGCGTCTGCGAGGAGCAGTTCGAGCCCGATGCGGAGCGCCCGGGCGTGCGCGAGCTGCTCGGTGTCCCGGGCATGCCCGCGATCGTCGCGCTCGCCCGCGAGGAGTCGCTCCTCGGGCGGGTGGAGTTCCCCACCGATGACGAGGCCGACCTGCGCGGGCTCGCGCGCATGGCCGCGGCCCGCGACTTCAGCGTCGAGGGGACGGAGACCCTTTCGGACTTCCAGCGGACGTCGTGGTCGGTGGGATCGACGCAGGTCGTGATCGCGGCTGCCACGCGCGCGCGCGTCGACGATGCCGCCGCACGCGCCGGCTCGCCCGTCGCCCGGGTCTCGGCCCGCGCCCTCGGGATGCTCGCGCTCATCCGCGCCAGCGACACGCTTCGCGCGGGCTCGACGCTCGCGCTCGACGCCACCCGCGAGCAGCTTGAGTGCACGCTGGTCCGGGATGGCGAACTCATGCATTCGCGCGGCGTCACCCTCGCTGTGCAGGCTCCTGAGCAGCGGGCTGCCTCGATCCTCGTCGAGTTCAGGCGGCTGCTCGCTGCGCTGCGCGCCTCGGGCGAGGCTGCGGCGCTCGATCGCGTGGTGATCGCGGCGGAATCGGCGGTTGCGGCCGTGCTCGCGCCACAGATCGCCGCCATCGCAGGCTGTTCCACGACCCGGCTCGACAGCCACCCCCGGATCGGCTTCGCGTCGCCGGATGTGCGCGAGCAAGCGTGCGCGAGCTGCCTGCCGCTCGCCGGATTGCTGCTTGAGGACGAGGCTGCCGCGGAGCCTGCGGGCAACGCCGTCGATCTCCTTCACCCAACTCCCTTGATCGACGTGGCCGCCCGTGCCCGCCAGCGCGCGCTCATGGTCGCGGGGGTGATGCTGGTCGCGGCGTTCGCAGGCTGGACATTCGGCGCACGCTCCTGGCAGGGGCTTGAGGCGCAGCGCGAGGATCTCCTCGCCAAGGCGCGCAACTCGTCGCCCCTCCGCAACCGCTACAAGCGCGACGACCTCCGCGTGAAGCACATCGAGGCCTATGCCCGCTACGCGCCGCGCTGGCTCGAGCACTTCGAGGCGCTGCGCCGGTTCGCGCCCGATCCCTCGCAGGTCGTGCTCGATGCGCTCGATGCGCAGCTCGATCTCACCAACATGGCGTGGGCGGATACGGGCAAGGCGAACCTTCCCGCCGACCAGCGCTTCGCGATGACGGCGACGCCGACGCTCCGCTTCACCCTCGATGGCGAGGCTGCGGACCGCGCGACCGCCGACGGACTCCGCGATGCACTCGTGAAGGACAAGGGCTACGCGCTGAGCTCCGCCGGCGCCGATGCGCGCGGTGGGCGGCGGCTTCCCTATCCGTTCGCGTACACGCTTCGGACAGGCGACCTCGCTCCGCGCCAGGCAGGCGAGGGTGACGCGAAGGCAGCGGGCGCGAAGCCGGCGGAGGCAGCGCCATGAGCCAGCGCGGGCGCTTCGTGGTCCGAAACTGGCTCGCGCTCTCCATGGCGGTGGGGGCTGTTCTCGCCGGGACCGTCGGCTACATGCTCGGCGAGCGGCGCCTGAGCGACGAGCGGGTGCAGGCGCTGAAGGAGATCGACACCTACCGACAGGTACTCGCCGATGCCGCGCAGAAGCAGAAGGCGCGTCCGCAGCTCGATGCGAAGCTTCAGTCTCTCGCCAACCAGATGCTCGGACCATCGCTCGAGACGGTCGACAGCCAGGTGCGGAGCAGGCTCAATAGAGCCTGCGAGGAACTCGGGCTGAACGACTTCTCCGTGACCACTGGCGTCTCGATCGCGCGCCCTACGCCCGCCAAGAAAGAGTTCAAAACACTTGAACTCAGGAAGTTGGGCGAGACTCCGGACTTCACCGAGGTGCAGGCGACTTTGTCTGCAAGTGGTTCTGCCGAAAGGATGTATCGCTTGATCTTCCGCATCGACGCCGAGCCGTGGATGAAGCGAATCGAGTCGATCAGACTGAATCCGAACGCAGATGGACAGGTCGTCCGGCTCACGCTTCGGCTCACGACACCCTTCATGCAGGGCGAGACTGCGAAGGCCCCGTTGGTCCTCGATCCGAAGTTGCTGCAAATGGGCGACCGCTACGCGGCGCTCTTCGGCTCGAACCCGTTCCGCATCCCGCCGCCACCTCCTCCGCAGCGACCTGCGGTGATCGCGACCAATCCCGCTCCACAGCAACCGGCCGCCCAAGCAACGCCAGGCACGCCGCCGCCAGTGGTGCAACCGCCCGTCGACCCGAGCGGATTTCCCTATGGCGAGTGGATCATCACCGGCATCGTCGAGGGGCCAAGCGGCCCGGAGGCGTGGCTGCGGCATGTTCCCTCGGGAGCGACGCTTGCGCTTCTTCCCGGAGTGGCTGCCGGCGAGTTGGTGTTCCGCCGCGTCGAGTATGATTTCGCTGTGTTCGACAGCCCCTTGGGGCCGTGTCGGATTCAGGTCGGGATGAACCTCACCCAGCGATCAACGGTCACTGGTTGAACCAAAACTAATGTGTGGCTGATTGTGAACGCGACGCCTCGGCAGGTCGCGCGGTGTGTGCGCACCGTGGCGTCGTGAAGGAGCCCCATCCAGGCGATGAGCCTGGGACTGGAGTCAAGGATGAAGCAGCGTTCGAAGCGCTCGGCGAACGGAGTCGCCCCTCTTCTTGCGGCCGCGATGGTCGCAAGCCCCTCCGTCGCGCAGACCTCGCCCGCGAGCGAGACAGCACCCACGC
>JBEGLX010000010.1:0-61161 GCA_041183345.1 Planctomycetota bacterium | reverse complement strand
TGCATCGCGCACAAGGACGGCGACGACGCCACGCAGCGGCTGATCGACGCGGTCAATCGCGACGGACGCTTCCTGGTCTCGCACTGCCGCTTCCACGGCAGGCTGGTGCTCCGCGTCTCGATCGGCGCCCTCGCCACCACGAGGGCGCATGTGGCCGCATTCGCCGACCATCTCCTCGCCGAGGCTGACCGCGCATGAGCGACGCGAAGCCCCCGAAGCGGCGGCGGAAGATCGCCTTCCACACGGCGACGGTGCGCAACACGATCCTGACCAAGCTGCCCGACGCACTGATGGGCGGCGTCCTCAAGCGCCTGCATGTGAAGCAGCCGATCGAGATCGCCGAGCACGCCTTCGCCAGCGTGAACTGGCCGAAGGACTTCGACGGCCTGCGCATCGCGCACATCTCCGACATCCACTTCGGCCACCTCCTCGGCGAGGCGCGGCTGATGCAGGCGATCGACGCCGTGCGCGCGGTGAACGCCGACCTCATCGCGATCACGGGCGACCTGGTCGACCTCTCGGCGCACGAGGCGCCGCTGCTGTTCGAGCGGCTTGCACTCCTCAAGGCGCGGCTCGGCGTCTTCGTCGTCCTCGGAAACCACGACCATCTCGACCATCCGCGCAGCATCGTGCGCGGCGCACGCGAGGTCGGGCTCATCCCGCTCATGGACGAGTCGGTGCGCGCAGGCGGCCGCGACGGCCTGCTCGTCGCCGGCATCGACTGGGCGAAGTCGATCCCCGCCTGCGGACAGCGCCTGCGGAAGTGCGGCACGGGGCGGGCAGACCTCCTGCTCGCCCACAATCCGAAGGCGTTCGTCGCGGCCGAGGAACGCGGCATCCCGCTCACGCTCTCTGGACACACGCACGGCGGGCAGGTCGCGCGGCGAGCGAACCGCCGGCACAACCTTGTCTTCACGCAGCGGCTGAGCGCGGGTCACTACCACGTGCGCGAGTCGCATCTCTACGTGACCAACGGCGTCGGCGCGTGGTTCCCGCTGCGGGTGAACTGCCCGCCCGAGATCGCGGTGATCGAGATGCACGCGCGCTGATACGCTGCCTGCATGCCCGACCTTGCGTCGCTCATCCTTCTCGGTTCCCTTCAGGGCGACGCCCCCGCTGCGCCGCCCTCGGAGCCACCATTCCGGCTCGAACTCGCGCTTGACCTGTGGATGCCTCGCCTCGAGGGCGGGTTCAACGACGGCGGCGCCAAGGTCGATGTGCGCGACGTCGATCTCCACGACACCGAGGCAAGTTTCGCGGGCGCCCTGCGCATCGTGCGCGACCGAATCCAGATCGAGCTGCGCGGATTCTCGTTCGGCACGGAGGGCGCGGGCACGGCCGACACTGCCTTCACGCTCGGCGGCGTCACCGTCGGCACCGGCGACCGCTTCGACTCGGGCTTCTCCTGGTGGGGCGCGGGTGCAGAGGTCTCGTACGAGGTGCTCCATCCGCTCGAGGGCCAGAAGACGACCACGGATTTCGCGCTGTTCGTGCTGGGATCGCTTGATGTCCAGTCGGTGAACCGCAACCTCGCGAATCTCACGGCGCCGGCGTCGACCGACGCCAACGAGGCATTCTTCGTCGCGCAGGTCGGCGGCGGGCTGCGGCTGCGATTCGACACCGGGCGCTCGTTCCCGCTCTGCAAGGCGCTGTCGATCTCGGCGAAGGCCGCGGTCGGCGCGTCGGTGCCGCTCGACGACGGTGAGTTCGGTGGCGCTGCGCGCGTCGAGGCCATGTTCACGGGCTGGTTCGATGCCCATTCGTCGATCTATCTCGGATACCGCCTGGTCGGCGCGTCGCTCACGGGCGAGGAGATGGAGATGACGACGAGCCTTCAGGGTCTGGTCGCGGGGTTCCGCTATGAGTTCTGACCCGGCGCCCGGCAACCGCGTGCGCCTCGGCGGCGGCTGCAGCGTGGCGGCCGAAGCGCTCGACTTCACCTTCGTGCGCGGCGGCGGACCCGGCGGGCAGCATGTCAACAAGACGAGCACCAAGGCCGTGCTGCGCGTGCTGCTCGCCGACATCTGGGGACTCGACTTCGCGGGCCTCGACCGACTGCGCGCCGTCGCTGGCTCGCACATTGTGGGCGAAGGCGCCGATGAGGCGCTCCTACTCACCGATCACTCGACGCGCTCGCAGGCCGACAACCGCGAGGCGTGCCTGACGCGCCTCAAGACGCTGGTGTCGATGGCGGCGAAGCGCCCGAAGATCCGCAAGAAGACGAAGCCGACGCGCGGCAGCGTCGAGCGGCGCATCGAGAGCAAGAAGCGCGAGGGTGAGAAGAAGCGGCTGCGGCGCGAGTTCTGACACGCCGCTCGCCAGTTGCGAGCGCTACACCACGCGGCAGTCGCCGCGGCCCTTCTCGACGACGCCAATCACGAGCGGCTCCTCGCCGAGCTTCTTCAGCGCCTTCATCACCGTCGACGCGCCCTCGCGGCGCGCGATGATGGTGTAGCCGATGCCCATGTTGAAGACGCGGAACATCTCTTCGGTCTCGACGCCGCCGTGCTTCTGCAGGAACGGGAAGACGGGGTGCGGGTCCCAGGTGGCCGACGAGACGACGGCGTCGACATCGCTGCCGAGCGCGCGGCAGACATTGCCGGGCAGGCCGCCGCCGGTGATGTGCGCCATGCCCGACACGAGGTCGCGCTTCTTGCCGAGCGTGTCGAGGAGCCCGATCACCTGCTTCGCGTAGATGCGCGTCGGCTCGAGCAGCACATCGATCAGGCGCTTGCCGCCGAGTTCGGCGTACTTCTTGGTGTACGAGAGCTTCGCGTCCTTCACGATGCGGCGCACGAGCGTGTAGCCGTTCGAGTGGACGCCGCTCGAGCGGAGCCCGATCACGACATCGCCGACCTTGACCTTCGACTGCTTCTTGATGCGCTCGTGCTCGATCACGCCCACGCAGAAGCCCGCGACGTCAAAGTCGCCGGGCGAGTAGATGTCGGGCATCTCGGCGCACTCGCCGCCGATGAGCGCGCATCCGGCGATCTCGCAGCCCTTGGCCACGCCCGCGATCATCGAGGTGGTGTTGGTCGGGTCGAGCTTCGAGAGCCCGAGGTAGTCGAGGAAGAAGAGCGGCTCGGCGCCCTGGACGATGAGGTCGTTGACATTCATCGCCACGCAGTCGATGCCGACGGTGTCGTAGATCTTGAACTCGGCGGCGAGCAGGACCTTGGTGCCGACACCGTCGGTGCAGCCGACGAGGACAGGGTCCTTGTACTTGCGGCCCGCGCCGTTGAGCTTGAACATGCCCGCGAACGCGCCGTGGAGGCCGAGGACGCGCGGCGAATAGGTGCGGCGAACGATCGGCTTGATGCGGTCGACGACCTCGTCGCCCGCGTCGATATCGACGCCCGCGGCGGCGTACGTGAGGGGCTTCTTCTTCGTCGCGGGCTTCTTGCCCGGCTTCCTCGGAGCGGCGGTGGCTGCCATAAGGCGGGCGAGTGTAGCGCCTGCAGCAGGGCTGCACGGTGCGCGGGCAGGTCGTGTATCCTCTCCCCCCCTATGGCAATCCTCGTCGACGGAAACACCAAAGTCATCTGCCAGGGCATCACCGGCAGCGCAGGCGCCTCGCACACGAAGGGCTGCTTCGACTACGGCACCAGGATGGTCGGCGGCGTCACCCCCGGCAAGGGCGGCCAGAAGGACCCGAACGGGCTCCCCATCTTCGACACCGTCGCGCAGGCCGTGAAGGCGACCGGCGCCGACGCGACCATGATCTTCGTGCCACCCGCGGGCGCGGCCGACGCGATCCTCGAGGCGGCGGCGGCGGGAATCCGCGTGATCTGCGCGATCACCGAGGGAGTCCCCGTGCTCGACATGGTGCGCGTGAAGGAGGCGCTCAAGGCGTATCCGAACACGACGCTCATCGGTCCGAATTGCCCGGGCATCATCACCCCGGGCAAGCGCGTGTCGGGCGAGGGTCCGTCCGCCAAGTTCGAGGGCGGCTGCAAGATCGGCATCATGCCGGGCTACATCAACACGCATCGTCTCGACGCCTCGAGTCATCGGGCCGTCGGCATCGTCAGCCGCTCGGGCACGCTGACCTACGAGGCGGTCTGGCAGACCTCGCAGCGCGGCATCGGCCAGTCGACCTGCGTCGGCATCGGCGGCGACCCCGTGCGCGGGCTCGGCTTCATCGAGGCGCTCGAGCTCTTCAACAAGGATCCCGAGACCGATGGCGTGGTCATGATCGGCGAGATCGGCGGCACCGACGAGGTCGAGGCAGCCAAGTGGATCAAGGCCAACATGAAGAAGCCGGTCGCGGGCTTCATCGCCGGCCGCACCGCGCCGAAGGGCAAGCGCATGGGTCACGCCGGCGCGATCATCGGCGGCGCCGACGACACCGCGCAGGCGAAGATCGAGGCGCTCAAGGCCTGCGGCATCGCCGTCGCCGAGAGCCCCGCCGACCTTGGGTCGACGATGGCGAAGGCGCTGGGGCTCTGACCGACTTCGGACGGGATTCCGCTGGCGCGCGTATCGTGCGGTCATGCGCTGTTCTCGCCCCGCCCTCCTGATCGCACTCGTTGCATCGCTCGTCGTCCACGTCCCCACGTGGGCGCAGTCGCCTGCAACGCAGGCCACGGCCACCTCCGCCGCCAAGCCCATCCGTGTCGCCGTGATCGGCGCGAGCGCGTCCGCTGGCTTCGGCTGCGTCTACCGCGAGACGCGCGACGACGGCGAGTACGCCGCCAGCTTCCGCCTGATCGACATGGTGAAGCTCGCCTGCCCAGAGCTCGCGCTCGTGACCACCGATGTCTCGAGCGGCTTCTTCTTCCTGAAGCCCGTCGCGAATGGCGCGCAGGCCGCGAAGCGCGCCCGCGAGTTCAAGCCCGACTGCGTGCTCGCCCTCGATTTCCTCTTCTGGTACTGCTACGGCGACGACGCACCCGACGGGAGGGCGTTGACCAGCGAGGCCCAGCGGCTCGAAAAACTCGAGGCCGGGCTGAAGGAGCTCGAGTCGCTTGAGGCACCGATCCTCGTCGGCGACCTCCCCGACATGTCGCCCGCAGTCGGCAAGATGCTCTCTCCGACGCAGATGCCGAAGCAGGAGACGCTCGCCAAGGCGAATGCGCGGCTCTCCGAGTGGGCGAAGGGTCGGACGAACGTGCGCGTGCTTCCGCTCGCCTCGATGCAGCGACAGCTCATGGAGCAGAACTCGCTCGAGATCGACGGCAAGAAGCTCACGCCGACGAAGGACCTGCCGCTCCTCCAGCGCGATGCGCTGCATCCCGCGCCCCTCGGGATGGCTGGCCTCGCCTGCGCCGTCGCGAGCGAGCTGAAGGATGCCGTGCGCGCGCCCGACGATGGCTGCGAGCCCGAGCCCAACCAGACGATCGCGCGTGCGCGCGGTGAACTCAAGGCCTCGCGCCGTGCGCCGCAGAAGCCCGCGTCGGCGCCGTCCTCAGCGAAGTAGCTCGAGACGGTCCTTCGCGGCCTTGTCCCCTGCCTCGCGGACAGCTGCGTCGACGATCGCGTCCCAACCCTGCCGACCCAGCGTGCGGATCGCGGCGGGCTTGATGAGCTCTAGGTCCGTCTTGGCATCGCGCCCGCGCGGGTGACGACCAAGCAGCGCGATGATCCGCTTGTCCTCGATCGTCGCCAAGCGCGGCAGGAAGAGCTGCCAGAGCATCTCGCGGGCGAGGCGGCCCTTCTCGGCGCACTTCGCGAAGGCGACCGGGTATCGCTCGATGTCGCGCGCGCGGAACAGGGCGCCGAGCGCGTGCGGCGCGGCAGCCTGCGACTGATCCGTCGTCAAGGCGACCTCCCAGGCCTTGCGCACGGCTTCGTCGTCGCCGCAACGCTCGAGGTCGCGGATCGCGGCCGCAAGCGCCGACGCGTCCTTCGCATCGCGGAACTTCGCGAGGTTCACCGCCGCGAGCGTGCGCAGGGGCTGCATCGCATCCTGCGGCGGATCGACGCGCTTCGTGCCTATCTTCGCGGGCGTCGCCAGCAGCGCGAGCGGATCGCCGTACGCGGCCAACCGCCATGGGCGCGCGAAGTAGCCCTCCATCGAGCGTACCGCGACGAGGAACGGGATCAGCGCGCCGCAGCGTGCGGCGATGAGTTGCGGCGGGATGAACGCGGGAAGAAGCGGCTCATACACCGAGCCGAAGTAGCAGTAGGCTCCATGCTCGATGAAGCGTCCGCCGACCGAGTCGTCGACGCTCGGGTTCTCGAGCGAGAACGAGTGCAGGAAGTGGACGACGGGCGGGCGATCGAAGACGGGCACGTCGCCGACATTCGCCGTCCCGCCGCCGTTGGCACCGAACTGCGTGCTGACGCCGTGGCTGTTCACGAAGAGCGCATCGCAGCCGAAGCCGCCCATGAGGAGCAGGCGCCAGGCATCGAGGCTGGCGCGGTCGCGCGCCCACGTCTGGGTGAGGAATCCCTGCTTGCCGAGATCCTCCGCCGCGGGCGCGACGTCGTACTTCTGCCACGGCTCGCCGCCGTCGTAGGTGTGGACGAGCCACGCCGTCTCACGCGGCGCGAACAGCGAGCACATGGCGACATACGCGGCGCGCGCCTCGCTTCCGAAGATGCCCGCGCCCATCGCCCACCACTGTCCGTCGCCATGGCGGCCGAGGGCGTCGAGCGTCGAGATCGGCTGCCCTGGCTTCGTCGGGAACGGACCCGAGTTGATCTCGACGCGGATCGACGCGGGTATGTCCGGCGTCGCCTTCCAAGGGACATCGCGGCAAATCACGAAGGCGTCGATCGCGTCGCCGAGCCCCTTCCACGGAAGGCCCGTGCGATCAGCGGCGATCTCGAGTTCGTTGGCAAGCCGGCGGAAGGCGGCGTCACCGAGCGTCGCGCTCGGCGCCCCGTAGGTCTCGCTCGAGAAGTGGAGCGCGGCGCAGCGGCCGGCGCAGAGCGCCGCCGCGGCTGTCCAAGCCGGATCCATCGCATCGGCAAGCACCACCATCGATGGCGGCACCTGACGCTTCACGCAGGCGCCGATCACGTCGACGGAGCCATCGGCGATCGCCTCGGCGGCACTCGTCGCGATCACGCGCTCGCGCTCGGCGCGCTCGGTCGGCATGGCGCCCACGCTTTCGCGGCGGACGACGCGCTTGGGCGTGAAGCCACGCACGAAGAGCGGCGCGTAGAGATCGTCCTCGATCAGGACTGGCCAGCGCGCGGACTCGGACCACTTGGAGAGTTCATCGAGATAGGTGCGCGCATCGGGGACGAGCACGACCTGGTCGACGATCGGCCAGCTCCGCTCGAGCGCTGCGGTGCGGTAGCCGAGTTGCACTGGCCACGGGACCTGCGGCGCCTGAGGTGACTGGGGTGGCTCCTGCGCGGACGCGACCGCCACCGCCGTCAGCGCGCACACGCCGGCGAGTCCACGCTCCACGAATCGGTCGATCGCCATGCTCAGTCCTCGTCCTCGAAAGGACTCACCGACTCGTCATCCGAGTCGTCCTTCTCAGCGAGACCGGGGATGCGGGCAGCGAGCTCGGCACCAAGCAGCCTGCGCAGCTCGCTCAGCGCCTTCGCGGTGCGCTCGCTGCGCTGGAACCGCAGGTTCTCGACGGCATCCATCTGTCGCGTGTATTCAGCCCAGTCGTCGGCTCCCGCCGCGGTAGCCTTCTGCTGCAGCACGACGATCTCCTCGCAGAGCTTGTCGAACACGGCGATGTACTCGGCGCGCAGCGCGTCGACGTTGGCGCGGACACCTTCATCGAGCTCGCGGAGCGCGAGCGCCTTGGTCAGCACCGACTCGGCACTCTCCTCGGGCGAGTACACGCCGGGATAGGTCGCGCGGGTGCGCGCGCGCAGGAGCGCGTCGATGCGATCGGGATCCGTCACGGCCTTGCGGCAGGCAGCGTCGTAGACCAAGGCGAGTTGGCTGCGGAACTCGCGCTGCACGGTGCTACGCTCCTTCGCGAGCGCCTCGTACTGCGCTGAATACTCCTTGACGGCGGCGACGTCGCGATTGTTGGCGCTCTTCATCTGGAGCTGTCCCTCGCGCTCATCGAGCGCAGCGATGCGCTCGAGTGCGGGGCGAATCGTGGCGATCAGCGACTGCCACTGGTCCTTCGACTGCGAAAGGATCGCTTCGACTTCCGCAGGCGTGGCGTCTGCCAGCGCGAGGATGCCCGCGATCGTCGGTGTGTGCGCCTCGAGCTCATCTCCATCGACATCGACGCCTTCGCTCAAGCGGCGAACGGGCATCAGCCGGAGGAGCGTCAGCGCGGGTGCGTCCGCCGCAAGCCCGAGCGCGCCACCGAGGTTCGCGGGCAACGCCGCATCGGCGTCGCACACGGCAGCCACCAGCGCGCGCGCGGTATCCGCCATCTTGGCGAACTCCTGCGGCTTGTAGGCGATTCCACCCGACTCGAGGTACTCGTAGGAGGAATCCTGTGCGGTGCGGTACGCCTCGTCCAGAGGACCAACCTTCGACATCCACTCGTCGAGCCATGAGTCGAGCGTCGCTTCCCCGAGCTCGGCTGGAAAGGTCGTGCCCGCGAGCCGGAACGCCAGGAGGACATCCTCCTTGGTGAGCGGTTCGACATACCCGAACTGCACGCCGCCAGTGAGGACGAGAGCATCGTCTTCGCCTGGCTCACCGTCACCCATCTCGTCCGTCCGCACCACGAACTCGACGGGCGAGTCGTCGCCCTCCTCGGGCTCGAACTTCTCGAAGTAGGTCTCGACGCGATCGCCCAGGATCGCAAGCAGCACTTCCTGGAACTTGCCATCGGCATCGTCGAGCCGAGCGCGGGCCTCGTCGCGCGCAGCCTCGAGCGCAGCCGCAGCCTGCGCGGCGGCGGAGTCCTCGGGATCGCCGGTGTTGGCGAAGCGCGAGTTGGCGGGGTTCGCATGATGGTCGTCGACCGCGGTCACGAACGACTCGAGCGTGCTTGCGCGCTCGGAGCGCCAGCGCGCGAGCGCCTCATCGATCCGCGCGCGCACCTCGTCGGTCGCCTGCGCCTCGCGCCGCATGCGGCGGGCGACGTTGACGAGCTCGAGGTTGTCGCCCATCGACATGCCGAACGAGTACGCCTCGCCGCCGAGCGCGCGCGTGGCGACGAGCTCGCGGAACTCATCGGCGAGCAGTTTCCCGAGGATCGGGGCGAGCTGGCCGCACGCGATGCGGTTGTCGATGTGGTTCTGACGCAAGACCTTGCGGACCGGACGCCCGACCTCCTCCATCGCCGCAGCCATCGCGCGCATGCGGGCACCCGCCCGCTGCGCATGCTCGGTGCGGATACGCGCCTGCTCCTCGGGCGTGGCGTTGGCGGGGATCGTCGGGCTCTCGAACGCGGCTGCGCTCGCGCTCAGGTCGTAGAGACGCGTCATGCTCTCGCGGGCGGTCGTGTTCAGCGTGCGGGCCTGCGTAAAGAGCCGCGTCTCCTGGGAGGCGAGGAAAGCGTTGAACTGCTCGCGCGCCTCGGGCGGCACCTTGTTGGCGAAGCGATCGCGGGTGAGCATGTCGGCGATGTCGACGAAGCCGGCGCCGTTGCCGAAGCTCATCGGCACCCACTGCGCCACGCCCGCGAGCAGGCGCTGCCTCTCGCGGGCTGCCTTGAATCGCGCGATTCCCGCTCGGCGCGGCTCCGCGACCGCCTCCATGGCGCTTGAGAAGAGCGCGTTGTCCGTCTCCGAGATGCGGGAGTTGAGCCGATCGAGATCGCGCAACAGCCGCTGGAAGGAGTCCTTCGACGGGAAGCCCGAGCCCCGTTCCGCGGAAAGCGCCGCGATCTCGGGCTCGATCTCCCTGCGGAACCTCTCGAGATACCGCTCATGCAGGCGGTCGAGCGACTTCATCTCCTCCGGAGTCGGCGCCACGAAGAGCTTGAGGAGCCGCTCGAACCGAGCCGTGGTGATCGGGCCACCGATGAGTTCGCGCCCGCCCTGTCCGTGCGCCGCGCCCACCGTCAGCAGCGGCAGGAGCGACACCAGCGCAGTCGCGAGGATGCGTCCAAGGCGGATCGAACGGAGGATGGGCAGCTGGTTCGTCATGGTCGCGTCTCCCGCGGCGGGGAATGCCGTCGCCTCGCGCCCGGCAATGGCCAAATCCCCCCGAAGGAAGGGTAGCACGCTCGGCACCGCTCCCCGTTCGTTAGACTCGGTTCCTCTTCAACCAACGCTTCGAACTTTTTCCGAGAGTCCGCCATGCACGCAACCGCCACCCGTTCCCTCGCCCAGCAGCTCGTGATCCCTTCCGCCGAACTTGGCCTCCGCTACGCGGAGCAACTGGTCAAGACCATCCCCGCCGACGTCTTCGCCAAGATGCCGCTGAAGGACCTCAACAGCGCCGCATTCAATATCGGTCACCTCTCGATCTACGGCGACCGCGTGTGCTCGATTCTCGGGCGAGCTGACCTCGTGAAGCCGATGCCCTACTCGGTCGACCTCTTCAAGAACGGCGCTCCTTGCCTCGATCAGCCTGGGCTCTACCCAGCGAAGGATGTGCTGGTGTCGACCTTCCTCGAGCGGCAGCGGCTCGCCATCGAGGCGTACGCTGGCGCGAGCGAGGCTGCGCTCAACGCGGAGAATCCCGCGGAGGGCCGTTTCAGGGAGATGTTCCCCACCATCGGTTCGGCGGTGTCTTTCCTTCTCAACGGTCACGTGCAGTCCCATCTCGGGCAGATCTCGGCATGGCGGCGGGTGATGGGGCTCGGATCTGCGCAGTGAGCGCAGGGCATCACGCTGCAGGACGGCAGGCCCGGTCGCAGCCTGCCCCGCTACAGCCCGTGTTCCTCAAGCAGCTTGCGGAGTCCCTCGACGCCGCCCGCAGCCTTGATGAGATCAGCGAGTTCCCGGCGCTCGCGCTTCGAGCGTGACTTGCGGCGACGAGGGTCGGGAGCCTGCTTGAGGATGCTCGCGTCGAGCGCGGTGAAGTCGACCTTGCCCTCGGTACCTGCCGTGCGGATCACCGGGTCGAACTGGTCGACGGTCCAGGCGACGAGCGTGAGCATGCGCGAGAGCTGCGTGCTGGTCACGGTGCCGTCCTCGAGAGGCAGGTCGCAGACGACCCGCACCTCGCCGTCGGATTCGTCCATGACGTAGCTCGCGACGCGCACGCGCCAGTTCGCTGCGACCATGGCTTCGCACATCGCGCCACGATGGGCGAACTCCGACATCGCGTAGACCTCGGGCACGCAGATGCGGAGCATCTTGCCCTCCTCCTGCAGCATCACGTGCAGCAGCAGGCTGCGCTCCCCGTCATGCGGATCGACGTAGTGCTGGGTCGGCACCGCCACCACGACCTCGAAGTGCTCCCGCGAGGCGCGGAAGTCACAGCCGATCTCAGCGATCCGTCCGACCAGGTCTGCAAAGCTCAACGACATCCTGTCCTGCCTTTGCGGGAAGCATCCCCGCTCTCCAAGTGTAGCTTTCCCCGAGCGCGCTCCAAGCGGTGCGCAGCCTCTTTGCGCCCGATCACGGGAGGGTTCTCAGACGCCCACCCACCGCGCAAGCACCGACCGCGCCTTCTCCGCATCGCGCGTGCCGTCGACGATCGCGAGCACGCCCGTATCGCCGGAGAGGATGCTGATCGCGCGCGGCGAATCCGCGCCTGCCGACTCACGCAATTCCACCCGCAACACCTCGGTCGATCCGTGGATCCCGCTCGCCACCTCGCCTGCGACGCGAAGACGATCCGCGATCCGGCGCAGATCGACGCCACTCGACGGGAGCCGGATCTCGACTGCGTTCCGCCCACAGAGGACTCGGCACCCGTCGCGCGACGCGGTCGCCCCGTCCGCACGCAGGGGAAACTCGCGCCTGGCGCAGCACGCGCACGTCTCGTCCCGCGCCCCCGCGAGGCTGGACGCAGTGAAGCGCATCGACGCGAAGTCGAGGCGGATCAACTCCGCGGGCACCCGCTCGGCGCCCTCGGCCATCAGTCGCATCACGAGTCCTGCCTGGATCGCGCCGACGACCGTCGCGACCGGCCCGAAGATCCCCGTGGTCTCGCACGTCTCGGTCTCGCCGAGAGCGGGCGCCTCCGGCATCAGGCAGCGAAGGCATGGCGTCGCGCGCTGCTCGGACCAACGCAGTGCACCGCCGAATCCGCCCGCAGGCGACACGTGCGGAAGGATCGCCGCAGCCATGCCTGTCCAGCCCACGGCGCCGCCGTACACGAGCGGGATTCCTCGCGACACCGCGCACTCATTGAGCAGCAAGCGAGACTCGAAATTGTCGAGACAATCCACAAGGCAATCGCACTCGGACGCGTATCTCGATGCGTTCCCAGCATGGAGATCGTCCACGAACGCCCGCACCGTCACCGCAGAGTTGATGGCCCCGAGCCGCGCCTTCGCCGCCTCTGCCTTGGGCACCGACCTGCGGGCATCCTGCTCCGTGAACAGCGTCTGGCGCTGGAGGTTCGACCATTCGACGAGATCGCGATCGACGATCGAGACCGTGCCCACCCCACCGCGGACCAACTGCTCGCACGCCGCGGTGCCAAGCGCACCGCACCCGACGACGAGGACGCGGGCGCGCGCGAGCCGCTCCTGCCCTTCGCGACCGATGCCGGAGAGCTGCATCTGCCGGAGGTAGCGCGTGAAGTCCTGCTGCTCGGGACGGGACATAGCCCGAAGGGTAGGCGAACTGGCTGCGCTCTGGCGGACTGATGCCGAAGGGAGCGTTGCGCTTCCGTGGCGCCGGGGGCCTCGGCTTCGCGGGCAGGCCTTCCCAGCCGCGATTGGTCCGCTTGAGCCCGCACGCCATGCGCCAGCGGTCGATGGTCGCCTCCGAGAGCTCGACCCGCGCGCGACCGAGCAGGAGCCTCCCCTCCGCTGTCACGACCATCGATTCGATCGCCTCCATCCGCACGGAGCGCATCTGCAGCAGCGCCTCCGCGAGCGAGGCGCACGGCGGGTTCTCCAGCATCGCGAGCTGGATCTTGCCGTGCACGCGGTCGATCGGCCGCGCGCCTCGAGCCGATCGCGCCTCGATCACAGCCCAGCCTGATCGCGCGAGCCGCTCTCGGCGCACGATCTCGACGAGCGCTCGCCCTTCTGCCCCACTGGCGAGCCGACTGACGGAATCAAGCAGCGCCTCGAACCTCATGCGCCACTCCTCCGCGCGACCGACGATCGCAGGAAGTTCCGCGACGAGCACGCGGAGCTCCGCCGCATGCTCGCCACCGACCCTCCGCATGCGGGTGGCTCGGTCGAGCCTGCGCAGCAGCCCAGGATCCGCTGCGGGATTCGTCGGCGGCGGCGGCGTGGCGCGAAGGACCGCTGCGATTGCCTCGGCCGGCAGCAGGTTCACGGAGGGCATGCCAGCGACCAGCGCCTCGCGCACGAGGAGCGCGCACGCGCGATCGAGGTCGACGTCGCTCGCGTCGATCGACGCAGCGATGCGCGTGCCTCCTGACACAGCGCGACCCGCCCGCAGTGCCTCCCACGCCGCGGCGCCGCGTTCACCGACAGACGCGGACAACGCCGCCAGGAGCACGTCGCGATCGCCCGTCACCTCGCATCCGAGGACCGGCGAGATCAAGGCGCCGTCATGCCATGCGGCAAGGCGCAGCGCGGCCACCGCTTCGCCCGCGAGCGACTCGACCAGCACGCCCGCACCAACGTCGTCACGGACAGCCTCAGCCGAGGGCACTGCCCTGCTCTCCCCACTGAAACCCGCAATAGCCAGTAATCCCAGCACGATCCACCGCGCACGGAGCATCCGAAGCATCTCTTCCCCCTTTCATGAGGGGCGCGAGACTACAACCCGTGCGTGGCGCCTCCGGAACTTTCTCGCGCGATTTTTCGAAATGCTCCGCGTGCGATCAGACCGATTGCGAGCGCGACTCGATCAGCTGCCTGACCTGCAGGAGCAGATCCGACGGCACGAACGGCTTCGACATGAAGCGCTGGTGCGGCTTGAGCGCGCCCGAGCGGATGAACTCATCCTCGGTGTGCCCCGACATGAACACGGTGGGGATCTCGCCGCCGTGCGCCTCGAGCTTCTGCATGAGCTCCGGGCCGGTCATGCTCGCCATCACCACGTCGGTCACCACGATCTCGAAGCCGACGCCCGACTGGACGAGCGAGAGCGCCTCGACCGGATCGCTCGACGCAGTCACCTGATACCCCGCGCGCGAGAGCAGCTGCTCGAGGAGCTTGCGGACGAGCGGCTCATCCTCGACGAGCAGCAGCCGCTCGCCGCGACCGCCCTGCGCGGACGGCGCGACCGCCTGCGGCAATGGCGCCTCCCGCGCCTCGTTGCGCGGGAGGATCACGCGGAACGTCGTGCCCTTGCCGACCTCGGTGTCGACCTCGATCACGCCGCCGCACTGCTCGACGAGACCGTAGACCTGCGCGAGCCCGAGGCCACTGCCCTTGCCGGGCTCCTTGGTCGTGAAGAACGGCTCGAAGGCGCGCGCCTTGGTGGCGTCGTCCATGCCCGTCCCCGTGTCGCGCACGGAAAGCTCGACGAATCCGGCTTCGCGCAGCGTGCGCGTGGGGATGTCCTTGCGTACGCGCAGGCGGATCTCGAGATCGCCCCCATGCGGCATCGCATCGCGCGCGTTCACGGCGAGGTTCATCACGATCTGGTTGATCGCGGCGCCGTCGGCCCAGACGAATCCGAGATCGTCCTCCGCCTCGACGGTCAGGTTGATGCGCTCGCCGAGCAGCGGACGCAGAAGCTTCTCGAACTCGCGCATCTCGAGCGCGAGATCGAGCGCCTGCGGGCGCAGCACCTGCTGGCGGCTGAAGGCGAGCAGCTGCCGCGTGAGGTTCGCCGCACGGTCGGCGGCCTTGCGGATCTCCTCGATCCACGCGCGCACGGGATCGGTCGGCGTCACCCGCGAGAGCGACAGCGCGACGTAGCCCTGCACGGCCATGAGGATGTTGTTGAAGTCGTGGGCGATGCCGCCGGCAAGCCGGCCGATCGCCTCCATCTTCTGGCTCTGCCGGAGCTGCGCCTCGAGGTCCGCGCGCAGCTTCATCTCCCGCTCCATCTCGCGCGTGCGCAGGTCGAGCTCCTCGCCGGCCTTGCGGAGGCGCGCATTGAGCTGCTTCAGGTCCGCCATCGTCGACTCCTGCGTCTGGAGCAGCACGAGGAAGTCGCCGCGCGGGTCATGCGGCGGGAAGTCGGAGATGCCGAGCCCAAGCCGCGGCATGTCGGAGACCTGGCGGATCCACGGTCCTCCGATGAACAGCAGGCGTCCGCCGCATGAGCACTCCGCGCGCGGGACGAACTGCCCGCGCAGCTTGAAGTCGGGGCGCGCGCGCAGCGACACGAGGAACACATCGCCCGCCCGCGCGACGATGTCGGCTTCGCCGGCGATTCCCGTCGGTCGCTCGATCTCGAGGACATCATGGAACGAGGCGCCGACGCACACGGACGGCTCGAGGCTCTGCCAGCGCTCGCCCACCATCGCGATCTTCATGTCCGCATCGAGCGTGAAGCAGAACGGGAAGAGCTCTCGCACGAGCTTCACGTCGGGCATCGCGTCGAGGTCCTTGCCGGGCGTCGTCACGCGCGCGGCCTCCACGTGACGAGGAACCGATCATGCGGACGCGCGCCTTCGACGCGTTCGGTCCGCGCGGAGACATCGATCTGGAAGCGATCGCCAAGCCCGCGCAGGAGGCCGACCACGAGCGGTGCCAGTCCCGGGCGATGGGAGTAGTACGCGAGCGTGAGGCTGTTCGCCGTCTCGTCGCTCACCGCGAAGCTGGGCGGCGCAAGATGCGGGAACGCCAGCTTCACGCGCGTATGCATCTGGTCGAGGTTTCGCAGGAACTCGGGGAAGGTCTTGCCGGCGCTCTTCATGAGCTCGCCATAGCCGCCTTCGGCGGTGTACTTCACCCAGTAGATGCCGAACTCCTCGAGGATCGCCTCGGCCGGCGCGCCGAGTTCGGCGCTCGCAGCGCCCACGAGGTCATAGGTCGTCTTGTCGTCGTACTGCTCCATCGAGATGAACGGCTCGTCGGGCAGGCCCGCACGGTTGCGGATGCGATCCCACGTCGCGTCGCCGAACTTGCTCCGCACGAGCCCCTCGACAGCCTTATTGATCAGACCGTACATGCCCATAGGGTAACGCAACGCGGCAGAGACAAATCAGAGACAGATCGTCCGCGATCCATTTCGATTTCGGTGCGATTTCCCGCGGAATACGGGCGAGTCGACGGATGCACGACGCCGAGCGGCCTCGCGTCAGAACGAAACGGCGCCGCGAACCAAGTTCGCGGCGCCGATGTTCGTCCGTATCGCCGGAGCGAGCAGCCGCAGCTGCGAGCGCTCCATCACGACTTTGCTTGGCGACCTTCGGTCACCAAGCAAAGTGCGCGAAGGCCTTGTTCGCATCCGCCATGCGGTGCGTGTTTTCCTTCGTGGTCACGGCCTTGCCTTCGTTCTTGGCGGCGTCCCAGAGTTCCTTCGCGAGGCGGAGGTGCATCGGGCGACCCTTCTCCTCGCGCGCGGCCTCGATGACCCAGCGGAACGAGAGCGACTGCTGGCGGCGCTTGTTCAGCTGCATCGGGACCTGGTAGTTCGCACCACCGACGCGCTTCGAGCGGACTTCGACCGCCGGACGCACGTTCTCGAGGGCGAGGTGGAAGAGCTCGATCGCCGAGCGCGGCAGGGTCTCGCTCTTCTCCTTGTCGAGGCGGGCCTGGATCGCGTCGAGCGCGCCGTACACGCAGCGCTGCGCGGTGGCCTTCTCGCCGCCGATCATGACGCAGTTGATGAACTTCGACAGGATCTTGTCCTGGAAGCGCGGGTCGGGCTTCAGCCACACATCGTCGGGACGCTTGAAATGACGGGCCATTTGAACACTCCTGTGGCTGTCGGTCGTTGGCGGTTGCCTCGACCCTCTTCACCGCGGACGGGAGATGGGCATTCCCGAAGTTTCGAATCCGCGATTACTCAGTGCCCGGGTCCTTCATCGAGGGCCACGCCCGGGCTATGTGTGATTCGTCGACTTACTTCTTCTTGGCGGCCGCAGCGGCCTTCTTCTTGACGCCGTACTGCGAGCGACCCTTCTTGCGGCCATCGACGCCGAGGCAGTCGAGCGCGCCGCGCACCACGTGGTAGCGCACGCCGGGCAGGTCGCGCACGCGGCCGCCGCGCACGAGCACGATCGAGTGCTCCTGCAGGTTGTGGCCTTCGCCACCGATGTACGCCGTGACTTCCTTGCCGTTCGTCAGACGAACGCGGCAGACCTTGCGAAGCGCCGAGTTCGGCTTCTTCGGGGTGACGGTGCGGACCTGGAGGCACACGCCGCGCTTCTGCGGGCATGCCATGAGATCCTTGACCTTCGACTTGGAGGCCTGGACGACGCGGGGCTTACGGACGAGCTGATTGATGGTGGGCATCGGTGACTCTGTGAGAAGTTGGATCGTCAAGCGTAACGGAGTCGACGAGCGCACGCAAGGCGCTTCCTGGACGATGGGCGCCGCAACCCGTGGAAATCACGCGAAATCGGCTCAGCCACGGAACTGGTCAATAACCGAGACTGCGAGCCGGTCGCACCGTTCGTTCTCTGCGTGACCGACGTGCCCGCGCACCCACTCGGGCTTGATGTCGTGGATCGCGCGCAGGCGATCGAGCTCCTGCCAGAGCTCCACGTTCATCACCGGACCTTCCTTGCGGCGCCAACCGCGGCGCTTCCATCCATCGATCCACTCCGAGAGCCCCTTCACGAGGTACTGCGAATCGCTCACGAGCCGCACTCGGCATGGTTTCTTCAGCTGCCGCAGCCCCTCGATCGCGCCGAGCAGCTCCATGCGGTTGTTGGTGGTCTCGCGCTCGCCGCCCGAGCCCTCGCGCTCGGTTCCATCCGCGGAACGCAGGATGTATCCCCAGCCTCCGGGACCGGGATTTCCCGAGCACGCGCCATCCGTGAAGAGCTCGACCTGTGGTTTCGGATCCATGTGGGAGGGAGCGTACCGCACGCGGAAGCCCCGCAAATCAAGGCGATTGCGGTTATCTACCCCATCGCCGTGCACGTGCGCGCCTTGACAGGAACGCGGGTTTCCATAGACTTCCTCTTCTCTTCACACCGCGCGGGCAAGTCGTCCGCGCCTTTCGAAAGCACCGCACATGGTTCCTCCGTTCCGCTGCTCCCCCGGTCGTACCCGCCGTCGTCGCGCCCATCAGGCGATCAAGTCGGCGCACACCACGCTCTGCCCGAACTGCGGCGCAGCGAAGCGCTCGCACACCGCATGCTCGTCGTGCGGATACGTGCGCCCAGGCCTGCAGATCAAGACCGGCAAGGGTCCTGCAGCCTGATTCCACAGCATGATCGCGCCCGCGCTTGACGCGGGCGTTTTCGTCTCCGCACCGCGCGCGCGATCCGCTGCACGCGAGCGCACGAGATCGCCGCGGGGCACACGCGCTGTTCGGATGTCGTAAACTACGCGTTCCGTTCCGAGTCCCCTTCTACCGCGAGGACAGCACGCAATGCGAATCGGCGTCGACATCATGGGTGGCGACAACGCTCCCGACGAGATCCTGAAGGGCTCGTTCGCGGCACTGGCGAAGCTGCCTCCCGAAGACACGCTGGTTCTGTTCGGGCATGGCGACCTGATCGAGGAAGCCATCAAGGATCGCGGCATCTCGAAGACGGGCCCGGGGGCGAAGATCGAAGTCGTCCATTGCTCGGAAGTCATCGACATGAACGACCCCCCGGTCGAGGCCGTCCGATCCAAGCGGGACAGCTCGATCTCCCGCGCCGCCGAGTACGCGAGCCCGAAGCACCCGAACCGCTGCGATGCCTGGATTTCCGCTGGAAACACGGGCGCCTGCGTAACGGCGAGCCAGATGTACATGCGCCGCCTGCCGAACGTCATCCGTCCCGGCATCGCGGTCACCGTGCCCACGTTCGCGGGCCCGATCGTCCTCATCGACGTCGGCGCGAACATCGAGCCGAAGCCCGTGCATCTCGCGCAGTACGGCGTGATGGGCGATGCCTACGCCCGCGGCGTCCTCGGCATCAAGAATCCACGCGTCGCGCTGATGAACGTCGGCGGCGAGGAGCAGAAGGGCACGAGCGACATGAAGGTCGCCCGCGACCTGCTCCGTGGCGCGGAGAACCTGAACTTCATCGGCTATGTCGAGGGCCGCGGCGTGTTCGACGGCGAGGCCGACGTGGTCATCACCGACGGCGTCGTCGGCAACGTGATGATCAAGCTCGCGGAAGGCCTTTCGAAGGGCCTGTTCCAGGCGATCGCCGCGCAGGTCCTCGAGACCGATCCCGAGCTCGCGGTGCGGCTCGAGCCCGTCGTCAAGGCGATCTGGGCGAAGCACGACTACCACGAGTACGGCGGCGCGCCGCTCCTCGGCGTCAACGGCACGTGCCTCATCTCCCATGGCTCGAGCGTCTCTCGAACCATGATGAACGCCGTGCTCCGCGCGCGGCAGTTCGTGCTCAGCGGGCTCAACGACATCATCAACGCCCGCCTCGAGACGATCCAAGAGCCGACCGCATGACGATCGCGCTTCCCAGCGGCGCATGTGGCGTCCGCATCCTCGGAACCGGATCAGCCGTCCCCGACCGACGGCTCACGAACGAAGACTTCGCTCGCATGATGGATACGAGCGACGAGTGGATCACGCAGCGCACCGGCATCAAGGAGCGCCGCGTCCTCGACCTGCGCACCGAAGGCTGCTCGACGCTCGCGCAGCGCGCGCTTGAGCGCGCCATCGAGGCCGCCGGCATCAAGCCCACCGACCTCGACATGGTGATCGTCGCGACGGTCACGATGGAGATGACGTGCCCGTCCACCGCGTGCCGCATCGCCGGTGCCGTCGGCGCGAAGAACGCCTGCGCGTTCGACCTCGTCGCCGCGTGCAGCGGCTTCGTCTACGCCCTCAACGTCGGCGAATCGATGGTCCGCCTCGGCCGCGCGCGCACGATCGCCGTCATCGGCAGCGAGGCGATGAGCTCGATCCTCGACTACACCGACCGCACGGTCTCGATCCTGTTCGGCGATGCCGCCGGCTGCGCGATCATCCAGGCCGATCCCGACCCGAAGAAGGGCTGCATCTACCAGCACATGGGCGCGGATGGCTCCGGCTGGCACGCGCTCTACATCCCGCGGCGCGAATCCGACATTCCCGCCTGCGACATCGACAATCCCGTGCGCCTGGGCAACCTGCGCATGAACGGCAAGGAAGTCTTCCGCTTCGCGGTGACGAAGTTCAAGGAAGTGATCGAGGACGCCTTCTCGAAGACGGGCCTGACGCCCGACGACGTGAGCCAGGTCATCTGCCACCAGTCGAACGTGCGCATCATCGACGCTGCGCGCGAGAAGATCGGCATCGATCCAGCGAAGATCTACGTGAACATCGACCGCTACGGCAACTCGAGCGCGGGCAGCGTGCCGCTGTGCCTCGACGAGCTGTGGCGCGCCGGAAAGATCACCAAGGGCAAGCCCTTCATGATGGTCGCATTCGGTGGCGGCCTCACGTGGGCCTCCTCGGTGTGGAACACCTGAAGCGGCCTCCTCGGTGTGGAACACCTGAACATGACCAACATCATCCTGCTCTGTCCGGGACAAGGCGCACAGGCTGTCGGCATGGCCAAGGCCTGGTGCGACGCAAGCGCGAAGGCGAGATCCGTTCTCGACGACGCCGACCGCATCTTCGCGGGCAGCGCCGCGTCGAGCTCGGTCGGCGGGCGCTCGCTCACCGACATCGCCTTCAACGGACCCATCGATGTCCTGAGCCGCACCGATATCTCGCAGCCCGCGCTCTTCGCGGCGGCGATCGCCTGCTGGCATGCGATGCCCGACGAGCTCCGCGGGATGCGCCTGCGCGCGGTCGCCGGTCTCTCGCTCGGCGAGTACACCGCCCTCCACCTCGCGGGCGCCCTGAGCTTCGAGGACGGTCTTCGGCTGGTCATGCGCCGCGGGCAACTCATGCAGCAGGCCGCCGAGGCCTCGAAGGGCGGCATGGTCGCCCTGATCGGAGCCGACGAGGCGCAGGCGAACGAGGTCTGCGCGAAGACCCTCGCCGCGGGCGGTGCGGGCGAGTGCCTCGTACCCGCCAACTTCAACGCCCCCGGGCAGATCGTTCTCTCAGGCAGCATCGAGGCTTGTGATCGGGCCCTGACCGTCGCCGGCGAGGTCGGCGTACGCGCCACCAAGCTCCAGGTCGCGGGCGCGTTCCACAGCCCCCTGATGGCTCCGGCGGCCGAGAAACTGGGCGAGGCGCTCGCCAAGACGGCGATCGCACCCCTCCAGGCGGAGGTCTGGTCGAACGTGACCGCCCGCCCCCACGACGCCAACAATGGCGAACTTCTTCGCAGCCTTCTGGTGAAGCAGCTCGTATCCCCTGTACGATGGAGTCAATCGTGCGCGAATCTGCTCGAGGCCCTCGGGGCGTCGGGCGAGCGCGCGACAACCGCCTTCCATGAGCTCGCCCCCGGCACGGTGCTGAAGGGACTCATGCGGCGGATCGACAAGACATGCGAGGTCATTCCACATGATGCTCCGTAAGACACTGCTGACCCTGGCCGCCGCCACCTGCGCGAGCCTGATGCTCGTCGCCTGCGGCGAAGAGGAAGCCCCTGCAGTCGTGCAGGCACCGCCGCCGCCGCCGAAGGCCGCCGAGCCCCCGCCGCCGCCGAAGGTCCCCTCGATCCAGGAGCTCATGGCGCAGCTCGATATCGATCCGCGCGTGAATCTCCCCGAGGAGCGCGCGCCCGAGACCGAGGCCGAGCGCGTCGCCGTGCTCAAGTTCTTCGACTCGTTCGCCCGCGGCAACGCCGACGGCCTGCGCGGAATGCTCTCCGCGCCCGATCAGTTCCTCCTCGACGAGATGGTCAAGACGGGCGACTTCAGCAAGGCGACGGGCGCGACCACGCGCATCGACGTCCGCTGCGGACGCGAGGAAGGCCACACCTGCACCCTCGCCGTGTTCCACGTCGCCGAGGGCTTCGAGCCCCAGCTCTGGCAGTACAACGCGACGGGCTCGACTCCCGAGTTCGACGCCGTCGCCTGCCCGCCGGGAATCATGGACAAACTGAGCGGCGACAACTGGATCGCCGCGTGGTACACGGTCCTCAAGCTCGAGCTCGCGAAGGCGGATGAGCCGGACGAGATGCCCGAGATGCCGAAGCAGGACTTCACCGAGAATCCTGGCGAAGGCGGCGAGGCCGCTCCCGCGCCGTCGGGCGATGAGAGCGCGCCGAACAAGCCGGGCGGAATGCCCGGTCGCCGCATGCCCGGTGCGCCGATCAAGGCGCCGAAGCCGCCGGGATTCGGGACGAAGTGAGAGCGCTCCAACGCGGCTCTTGCCGCGTCGTCGCTCTGGCACGGCTGCGGCCGAGTGAATCGGCCGCGCCTGGTCAGACGCCCGTGTGAGCGCTCGCGACTGCGCTCGCTTTGGTGCTAGAACGAAGCAACCCGCCCGCGAAAGCGGGCGGGTTGCGTTTTGGCATGCGTACCGCAACTCCGGCGCGAAGCGCCGGGTGGCACGCGGGGCGAAGCCCCGTGCTCGCTTGCGACTTCATCGCGTCCTGAGCGGTGGAATGCGTGAGCACCAGCGTTACGCACGATCCCCTCATCCACATCCCACCGCTTAGAACGAGCCGACGAAACCCAACGGGCACGAGGCTGGCGCTCCGCGCCACCCCTGCGTGCCACCCGCCGCGCTTCGCGCGGCGGAAAGGCGGGTTCGAGGCGCGACCGAATCCCTCCCTCCACTTTCCATTCGCGGCCCTCTCCCTCGCCCCGCGACCGTCGGCGACTCTGCTGTATCCTCCGCGCTGGAGGATCCACCCATCGACAAGCGCGTCGCCATCGTCACCGGAGCCAGCCGCGGCATCGGCCGCTCCATCGCAGAGCGCCTCGCCAAGGACGGCCGCCACGTCGTCCTCGTCGCGCGCAATGCAGAAGCACTCGCAGCCGTCGAGGCCGGCATCAAGGGCGCGGGCGGGTCCTGCGAGGTCCGCACCTGCGACCTCGCCAATTCCGCCGCGGTACAGGCGCTCATCGAGGGCGTGGCCGAGACCCACGGTCGCCTCGACATCCTCGTGAACAACGCGGGCATCACCCGCGACACCCTGCTTCTCCGCATGAGCGACGAGCAGTGGGACGAAGTGCTCAACGTCAACCTCCGCTCGATCTTCGTCGCCTGCCGCGCCGCCATCCGCTCGATGATGCGGGGCAAGTTCGGGCGCATCGTCAACATCGGCAGCGTCTCGGGACTCTCAGGCAACGCCGGGCAGGCGAACTACGCCGCCGCCAAGGCGGGCCTGGTCGGCTTCACCAAGACGATCGCCAAGGAGATGGGAGCGAAGGGCATCACGGCGAACGTCATCGCCCCTGGCTTCATCGAGACCGACATGACCCACGTGCTCGGGGACGACGTGAAGGCTGCGTTCCTGCAGAACATCCCCGTCCGCCGACTCGGCAAGCCGGAGGAAATCGCGGCCGCCGTCTCCTATGTGACCAGCGACGAGGCCGGATTCCTCACCGCCCAGGCGATCGTCGTGGACGGCGGGATGACCTCGTAACCGCGATCGGACGTGGTTTTCGGCAAATCCTGCCGAATCCCCCGCGCTTCCGCAGCAGCCCAAGCCCCGCCGACTTTCGCTATATTCCCCCGCCCGCCGCACTTCGGCGGTTCAATCGTCCCCATTTGGGCGCCCCCCAAAGGAGACCCCTGTGAGCACTGAGAGAAGCTCTGGAAGCACCTCCGGAACCACCCCCGGAACCATTCATGGAACCATTCAAGGAGTCCCGCCTGTGACCGACGCCGAGATCGAGAAGAAGGTGATTGAGATCGTTGCTCAGCACACGGACACCGAGCCGGATTCCATCACCCGCGAGACCAGCTTCACCAACGACCTCAACGCCGACAGCCTCGACATCGTCGAGCTGCTCATGGAGTTCGAGAACCAGTTCGGCACCAAGATCCCGGACGACCAGGCGGAGAAGATCCACACGGTCGGTCAGGCGATCGATTTCATCAAGGCCAACCGCCCGCAAGGCTAAGCCTTCGGTCGTTCCGACCGCATGTCTGCACCGCTCTCCGAGCCCGAGATCGAGGCGAAGGTCATTGAAGCCATCGCCGACCAACTTGGCGTTGCCAAGGCGGATATCACTCGGACCAGCGAGTTCGACTCGATCTGCGACAGCCTCGACAAGGCGGAGCTGATGATGGAGTTCGAGGATCTCTTCGAGATCTCCATCACCGATGACTCCGCGACCAAGCTGAGGACGGTCGCCGACGCCATCGAGTTCATCCAGCGCACGTTGAAGAACGCCTGACCCCGAGCCCCGTCCCCCTCTCCGGTCTTCCTCCCATGCGAACCGTCACCTACCGCCGCGTCGTGGTCACAGGCATCGGCGCCGTGTCGAACCTCGGATGCTCCGCAGCGAAGACATGGGAGGCGATGAAGGCAGGTCGCTCGGGGATCACCCCGCTGCGCACCTTCCCGCAGAACGAGGACTGGACCGTGCGATTCGCGGGCGAAATCCATGATTTCGACCCGTCGCACGTGGTCGACGGACGCGAGCAGAAGCGCATCGACCGCGTCGCCCTCTTCGCGATGGTCGCAGCCCACGAGGCCGTCCAGGACTCCGGGCTCGACCTGAAGAACGCGCCGGACCCATATCGGAACGGCACCATCATCGGCTCGGGCATCGGTGGCGTGCTCACCATGGAAGAGGGGCATCTCAAGCTCCTGCAGACCGGCCCCCGCCGCGTCAGCCCGTTCGTGGTGCCGCGCCTGATGGTGAACGCAGCCCCGGGCAACGTGTCCATCCAGTTCAACCTGCGCGGACCAAGCACCGCCGTCGCCTCTGCCTGCGCCTCGAGCGGCCACGCGATGGGGATGGCCATGCAGACGATCCAGCGCGGCGACTGCGACGTCATGGTCGCGGGCGGCAGCGAGGCAGCGATCACGCCGCTCACGCTCTCCGCGTTTGCCTCGATGAAGGCGCTCTCGACGCGCAACGACGATCCGACCAAGGCGTCGCGCCCGTTCGACAAGGACCGAGATGGCTTCGTGCTCTCCGAGGGCTCCGCCATCGTCGTCCTCGAGGAGCTCGAGCACGCCAGAAGGCGCGGCGCCCGCATCTACGCGGAGCTCGTTGGCTACGGCGCGACCGGCGACGCCTACCACATCGCCGCCCCCGACGAGCAGGGCTCTGGTGCCTTCAAGGCGATGGAATTCGCCCTGCGCGACGCCCAGCTCGACAAGTCCGCCGTGGGCTACATCAACGCCCACGGCACCTCGACCCCGCTCGGCGACAAGGCCGAGGTCGGCGCGGTCAAGCGCCTCTTCGGCGATCACGCCTACAAGCTCGCGATGAGCTCGACCAAGTCGATGACGGGCCATGCCCTCGGCGCTGCCGGCGGCATCGAGACGATCCCCACCCTCATGTCGATCTACGAGGGCGTCCTCGCCCCGACGATCAACCTCGAGACCCCTGACGAGGGCTTCGACCTGAACTTCGTGCCGAATGTGCCCCAGGAGGCGAAGGTCGACGTCGCCCTGAACAACACCTTCGGGTTCGGCGGCCACAACGTCAGCCTGGTGTTCAAGCGGCTGTCCTGACCGGCGATCCGCGCCCCAGAGGCGGTTTTTTCCTGCTCGCGGCTGGAGAAGAGAGACGCGGAGCCCCCTGCGTGTGTTTTGCCATGGGAGAAGCTCGCATCTCCCGAGCCGAGCCAAAGTCGGATCCCGCCGTTGGTCGATAAGGACGCCATGCCAAATGACCTTTCCCGCATCCTCCGGCTGGAGGTTCCGCTCGTCGTCCAGATCGCGGAACGGAAGATGTCGCTCTCCGAGGTCACTGCGCTGACCCATGGCTCGATCATCGAGCTCCCCAAGCAGATCTCGGAAGAGCTCGACGTGCTCGTGAACAACACCCAGATCGGCTCGGGCCGCGCGGTGAAGGTCGGCGAGAACTTCGGCGTGCGCCTCACTCGGATCGGCGAGGTCAAGGACCGCGTCGTCGCGATGGGCGGGAACTGATCCGTATGCTGTCCCTGCCCGTCTGCTGAGATCCCGAAACGCCCCGCCCCGAGCGCGGCGTCGAACCCGAGAGGCGAGTCCCGCGCATGCCCCGCAACATTCCAGTCGGCAACGGTGAGATGCTGGTCGCGTTCGACGACCAGTACCGGCTGCGCGACCTCTACTGGCCGCACGTCGGCCAGCCGAACCACACCTGCGGCCACATGCAGCGCTTCGGCCTCTGGGTCGACGGGCAGTTCGCGTGGATCGACTCGCCGGGCTGGACGCGCGACATCCGCTACAAGCCGGACACGATGGTGACCGAGGTCAGGCTCCGCCATGAGCGGCTCGGGATCGAGCTCCTCTGCAACGACGCCGTCGACTACTGGAGCCCCGTCTACTTCCGCCGCGTGGTCGTCACCGACATCCTCGGCAAGCCGCGCGACGTGCGCGTCTTCTTCCACCATGACATCAGCGTGAACGAGTCGCCCGTCGGCGACACGGTCATGTTCGACCCGCAATCGGGCGGCCTCGTCCACTACAAGGACAACGTCTACTTCCTCATCAACGGCTGCTCGTCCGGGCGCTTCGGCGTGGACTACTGGGCGACGGGCGCGAAGCGCATCGGCGACGCCGAAGGCACGTGGCGCGATGCCGAGGACGGGCTCCTGTCGCGGCACGCGATCGCGCAGGGTTCGGTCGACTCGACGGTCGGCTTCGCCGTCGCGCTGTCGGCGTGGGGCTCCGGCTCGGTGCACTGCTGGCTTGCCGCAGGGCGCACGCACGAGGCCGTGCTCGGGCTGAACGACAAGGTGCGCATCAAGACGCCGCAGCGGATGATGGACCGCACCGAGGCGTACTGGCGCCTCTGGGCGCTGAAGGAGCCGCTCGACCTGTCTCCGCTCCCGGAGCGCCTCCGCGACATGTTCGTGCGCAGCCAGGTCATCTGCCGCACGCAGATCGACAACAACGGCGCGATCATCGCCGCCAACGACTACGACATCACCCACTTCGCCGGCGACACGTACTCGTACATGTGGCCGCGCGACGGCGCGCTGGTGTCGCACGCCCTCGTCCTCGCGGGCCACGGCGAGCTTTCGCGGAACTTCTTCCGCTTCTGCGAGAAGGTCATCAGCAAGGATGGCTACTTCCTGCACAAGTACAACCCGTCGGGCACGCTGGCGTCGAGCTGGCATCCGTCGGTTCTCGATGGACAGCGCGTGCTGCCGATCCAGCAGGACGAGACGTCGCTCGTGATCTGGGCGCTGCGCCGGCACTTCCAGGTGTTCCGCGACGTCGAGTTCATCAAGACGACCTACAACACCCTCGTGGTCGAGCCGGCGAACTGGATCCTGCGCTACCGCGACCACAACGGCCTGCCGCATCCATCCTGGGACCTCTGGGAGGAGCGCCGCGGCGTGCATCTCTTCACCGTCGCGTCGACCATCGGGGCTCTGAAGGCCGCGGCGAGCTTCGCACAGGACATGGGCGCGTTCGACCGCGCCGCCGAGTTCAATGAGGGCGCCGAGCGCATGCGCGGCGCGATGATCCGCCACATGTGGGAGCCCGACCGCAACCGCTTCGCGCGGATGGCGACGCCGCTTCCCGACGGCACCTACCGCCTCGACATGACGATCGACTCCAGCGCGTTCGCGCTGTTCGCGTTCGGCGCGATGAGCGCGTCGGATCCGAAGGTCGTCGCGATGATGGAGGCGGTGCGCGACCGGCTCTGGGTGAAGACCCACATCGGCGGCATCGCCCGCTACGAGAACGACTACTACCACCGCATCGAGCACTCGAACCTGAACGACGTGCCGGGCAACCCGTGGGTTATCTGCACCCTCTGGGTCGCCCAGTGGCAGATCGAGCGGGCGGAGACGCTGGAGCAGCTCGAGCAGGCGCTGCCGTACCTGCAGTGGACGGCGGATCGCGCCTTCCCCTCCGGCGTGCTCGCCGAGCAGTTCGATCCGTACACGGGCGGAGCGATCAGCGTGAGCCCCCTGACCTGGTCGCATGCGACGGTCATGATCGTGACCATGAAGTATCTGCTGAAGCACGCGCAGATTACGGGGCGGCCATCCGGGAGCCTCGCCGAGCGCGCGTACTCGAAATCGCGATGATAGAAGGCAAGGCTGACCTTCTGCGCTCGCACTGCGAATCCAAGCGGGCGCGCAGCCGAAGACCGCCGCCGTACCCCATTCGTGACCATGCAGCCACTCGACAAGCAATTCGCGGCCTCCATCGACAATGTCTCGCGTGCACTCGCTGAGTGGACCGTGCAGGAGATGTACGAGCGCAAGCCTGATTTCGAGAAGCTCTACCCCGCGGATGGACGCGCGCTCTGGAAGGGCGAGATCATCAACCGACTGCAGTTCCTCGCCGAGGCGATCGCGGCGGACTGCCCCGAGATCTTCGTGCAGTCGGTCGAGTGGGCGCGCGCAGGATTCATGGCGCGCGGATTCGAGACAGCCCACCTCGCGGTCAGCCTCGAGATGCTCTCCGAGGTCCTCCGCTCCGAGTTGCCGACGCAGGTCGCCGATCGCGCCTGCGCGATGATCGAGAAGGGGCTCGTGCCGGCGCGTCGCAAGGAATCGCCGCGCGACGACGCGGTGCTTGTCAGCGCGTTCACGCACGACGGCGTCGATGCGAAGCGCGCGCAGGAGTACCTGAACAACCTCCTCGAGCGGCACCAGGCCCGCGCCGTGGACGTGCTTCTCGAGGCCGTGCGCAGCGGCAAGTCGGTCGCGCAGGTCTACGAGACCGTGATCGCGCCGGCGCTTGCCGAAGTCGGGCGCCTGTGGCACATCAACGAGGCGACCGTCGCCGACGAGCACTACGTCACGACCGCGACGCAGAATGCGATGGCGGTGCTGCGCATGAAGCTGCCGAAGGCGCTGCCGAACGGCAAGCGCGCGCTCGCCGCGAGCATCGGCGGCGACCTGCACGACGTCGGCATCCGCATGGTCGCGGATCTCCTCGAGAGCGAAGGCTGGCAGGTCGATTGCCTCGGCGCCAACATGCCGACGGGCGACCTCGTCGAGCATGGCATCGATGAAGTCGGCAGGCCTCAGTTCGACCTCTTCGCGCTTTCGGCGAGCACGGGCCTGATGGTCCGCGCGACCGCGGGAGCCATCGACGCGCTCCGAGCCGCCGCACCCGAGCACCGGCTGCCGATCATGGTCGGCGGAGGGCCGTTCGTGTACGTCCCGAACCTCTGGAAGGTCGTGGGCGCCGATGGCTGCGCATCGACCGCGACCGAGGCGGTCACGGTCGCCAAGCGGATTGCGGGCTGATTTCCGTTGACAATTGCGTGCGGGGGCGGCGACTATTGCCGCATGAAGGTCGAGGAGGACTTTCCCATGCGCAATTGGATCGTCGTGGCTGTGGTTGGAATCCTGACTCTGTCAGCGCACGCCGCGACTATCGCAGCGGGGCCGATCAAGTTGTCCGCCGGAATCGATGCTGCGTGCGAAGCGATCGCAACCGCGCCGGCGGCGGCGCCACAGGTGATGCTCGTCGACGTGCCGACGATCGATGCGAGCGGAACTCGCAGCCTGCTCGATGCGATCAACGATCGGCGCGAGGCGAAGGGAACGGTCATGGCGATATGCACATCGAAGACGACGCCGACCAGCGAGGGAGCCGCGATCGTCGCGCTTGCCTGCGACGCGGTGGTTCTCATTAAGGGGGCATCGCTGGTCGGTGCAGAGACTGCATGGTGCAGGAGCGCGTCGAGCCGCGGGCGACTTGGTTCTGATCTCGCTCGCCTCGGGCGCGTCGACCCCAAGCTCGCAGCGCGATTCCTCGATAGCACCGCAGACCTCACCTGGTCCGAGGGTGTCGGCTTCAACCCACCCGCCGCGACGGGAAGGAAGGTGGCTATTGCGGGTCAGCCGATCGCGTGCAACGCAGGCTTGCTCACTGAACTCGGCATCGAGGCGAAGGAGGTCGACTCAGCCGACGCAGCGCTGGCGATGATCGCCGAGGGACGCGTCAAGCCTCGACAGTTGATGGCGACCGCCAAGGCGCCCACCAGGCCCGCTGCGCCGAAGGCGCAGCCAGCAGGCGCTGATGCAAAGGTTGCGGAGAAGGTTGCGGAGTACGGATCCGCGCTCGGCGAACTGAAGGGGCTGCTGCGTGAGTTCAACGAGTACTACAAGGGCGACAAGGGCATCTGGACAAGCCCGAATGAAGGCCTGAAGTGGGTTTGGGAAGACCGAAGCGACCATACAGAGCACAAGGACACGAAGATGATTTGCCAGCGACTTCAGCGCGACATCAAGACGAAGATGAGCACGCTGGAGAGCTGCCTGAAGACCGTGGAACGCGTCGTCAAGGACGACCGCAACCCAGATCTTGCCCGGATGAAGGCGAACGTACCCGCGCTCGATGGGCTCCGCGCCGCATTCGAACGCAACAAGGTCTCCAACTACGAGACCTACTACGGACAGGTCATGTCACTGAAGTAGGCGGCGGCAACGCACAAAAGTCCGACGCGCCCTACTCTTGTGGGGTCCATGTCTGCCCCCTCCCCCTCCTCCCCGATCCTCGCTGGCCGCGCGCTGCTCGCGGCGCGCGTGGCCGAGCGCTGCACCGGCTGCGGCGCCGAGCGTCCGCGCGGAAGCGAGGCATTCTGTCGCTGCACGGCGCCGAAGTGGCGCCCGTTCTGCACGCGGTGCGCGCGGGCATTCGAGGGCGAGCTCTGCCCGAACTGCCTCGAGGTCGCGCAGGTGAACGGCGGCAAGCTGCGGACCTCGCTCGATGAGATCCTCGCCCGCGATGGCGGACTCTCGGGCGCGCCCGCCGCCCATGCGCGGATGAAGTCGCGCGCCGAATCGACGCTGCGCGAGTTCGGGCTCGACGCGGCCGTCGCGCCGCTGCCAACATGGGCCGCGCGCCTCGTCGACAAGAACCTCGCGCTGCCGCCGGGCGCGGAGCACTCGCGCCCCAAGATGGCGGCGATCAACGAGCTCCGGCTCGAGGAGGCAGCCGTCCGCCTCGCGCTCACGAACCTCGGCTACACCGGCAAACCGACCGACGAGAAGCTGGTCAAGACCATGGCGCTCGCGGGCGACTCCCTCGCGACGCTGCTCGCCTGGGACGGGCTCGCTGCGGGTGCGGACCACGAGCACGCGCTCACGAGCGCCGCCAGCACCCTGTCCGCATCGCTGGCGACCGCCTCGACCCTGCTGGAGACCATCCGCCGCCGCGATCTCTCGCCCCTCGTCGAGGCGGCGGTTCGCCGCGGGCGGGCGATGCGGACCTGCCAAACCGCGCTCGGCGTCGGGTAAGGCGCCGGACATGGCGTCGCTGAGGGCGTCCGCTGAGGGCGTCCGCTGAGGCGCCGTCCGAACCACCGCGTGGGAACCCGCAAGTCAACCCGCTGGGCTGTTTTTGCCGACCTATACTCCTACCTATGAGCATGCTCTCCTCCTCCAACCCCGTTCTGTCTGACCAGTCGCTCGGCCGCGTCCTCAACGCCCCCGACCTCGCCCGCAGCGGCACCGCGTCCGTCCAGGGCGTCATGGCGAAGACCGGCTTCTGCACCCTGCTTGCCGTCGGCGCAGGCGCGGTCGGCTACTCCCTGGCGCAGACCTACCCCGCGATGTTCATGATCAGCATGATCGCCTCGCTGGTGGTCTCCCTGATCCTGTTCTTCGTGCTGATGGCGAAGCCCTCCGCCGCGATCATCGCCGCGCCGGTCTATTCCATCTCGCAGGGCCTCTTCCTCGGCTGCGTCAGCCTGCTGCTCGAGCAGATCCTGGCGGCACGCGGAATCTCCGTCGCCGGCGGTCTCGCCCTGCAGGCGTTCGTGATCACGGGCAGCCTGATGGCGGCCATGCTGGCGCTGCACACCTTCGGCATCATCCGCGCTGGTCCCCGCTTCCAGTCGGTGCTCATGGTGATCACCGCCGGCCTCGCCATCGCGATGTTCGCGGCGTGGATCATCGGCATGTTCGGCGTCAGCATGCCGTGGCTCAGCCTCTCGGGCGCGTTCGGCGGCGGCTCCGCAGCGTGGATCGGCCTCGGCATCAACGCGGCAATCCTGCTCCTCGCCTCGCTCTGGCTCCTTGTCGACCTCGCGCAGATCGATGAAGCGGTCGCTGCGGGCGCCCCGAAGTCGGTCGAGTGGATGCTCGCCTTCGGCCTGATCGTCACCCTCGCCTGGGTCTACCTCGAGGCCCTCAAGCTCGCGTTCCGACTCGCCGCGATGTTCGGCGATCGCAAGTGACACCCACCTGATCCATCGAAACCACTCCGCAGCCCGCCTCGCGCGGGTTGCGGTGCTTTTACACTGCGCCGCATGACTCCCGTGCTCGCGATCCTCGCCGCAGCCTTCGCTGCAGGTCCGCTGCAGCCGCCGGCGCGCGTGGTTGAGGCGACCGACACGCGCCTCTCGCTCGAGATCCGACCCATGCCGATCATCGCCGACGGCCAAGGCGCCCCCCCACCGCCGACGCGGACCATTGTGTTCACGCGCAGCGCCGCGGGAGCTGCGTGGTCGGTCGCATCGGGACTCGCGAACAACGAAGTCGTCGGCGAACCGTCCCTCGTCTTCCCGCTCGACGCGGGCGCGGTCTGGATCGCGCCGCTTGACGCAGCGATCGGCGCCGTTGCGGGCGAAGGCGTCACGGTCATCGACCTCATCGAGGGCGATATCGCGCTGTGCGTGTGGGAAGAAGCGGCTGTCCGATCGATCTTCTTCGCGGATGAGCTCATCCCCAATGCTGCCGCAGTGCGCCGCGCCGGTGGCGCGAAGAATTCGCTGCTTGCCCTCTCGATCGCACGACGGCCTGACGGCGCGCGGGTCGCACGAGGGGCGATCATCGCGGCGCAAGCGCGGACGGCGATCGTCGCCCAGTGGGGACGCACGCGCGCCGCGCTCGCCACCGCAGTCGTGGCCAGCGAGCGCGTGAACGCCGATCTGGAGGCCTGCTCCGCCACGCTCGACTATGCGCAAGCCGCGATCGAGCCCAAGATCGACTCGCAGTACTTGCTCTACTTCGCGCTCGCGCGCTTGCTTGACGGCACGGATCGGATGCCCTCCGACCTGAATCCCCTCGACCGAACTCCCTCGGGCACGGACTGAACGCGGTCACGCAGCAGTGCGGGGAGTCCGGGCGCCGCGATCGCGCGCGCAAGCGCCTCGATCCGCGCGACGCCCTCTGCAGGCTGAGCGGTGTCCACGAAATCGCAGCTCCAGGCGATCGCCCAAGCCAGTTCGCCTCGCAACGCCTGTTCATCGCCCGATGCGAGCCCATCGCCGAAGTCGCCATCGACCGACAGCGCCGCGAATGGTCGGCCGAGATGCCATTCCGGAGTCGCCATCGCCGCGAGCGCTGCGATGAGCTCGAGTTCGCGCGCGGGCGTGCCACGCCTGCGCGCCATCGTCGCCTCCTCGCGCAGCGCCCGCACCTTCGCAGCGAAGACCTCGGCGGTCCACAATGTCGGGCGGCCGTCGTCGAGAAGATCGCGCGTGAGATCCGCGAGGTCGGGTCTGCTCGTCAGCGCTTCGCCGAAGAGCGCTGCAACTGGGTCGGTCGGACGCGATGCATTCATCGCGTACGCAACCGCCGCTGCAGCGACGCCGACGCAGGCCGCAGCCAGCGCTGCAGCCGTACGCGGACCCATCGAGCGCCGCGCGCCGCGACCGTCGCAGTGGCGCTCGACGTCGTCGATCGCGCGGCGCATGCCGCGGCTCGGCGGCAGTCCGCGGACAAGCCATTGCATCAGCTCGGCGACCCGCCGCTGGTCCCGCTTCGCCTGATCGCGCGCACTCGACGATCCATCGTGCGCTGCATGCCATGAGGCGAGCCCGAAGTCGACCACTCGCACGGCGCCATCGGCGGCGACGACCACATTGGCGGGGGAGACATCACCGTGCGCGATGCCCTGCGCATGGCAGCAGGCTAGCGCCTCTGCGACGGCGATCGCGATGCGCGCGCAGTCGGCGCCCGAACGCTCCGGATGCGTCGCCTTCCAGATATAGAGCGGAACGCCCGCGATGCACTCAGAGGCGATGAATATCGCCGATCGCGCGCCGGCGCGGCGGAGTGCCGCCTCATCCGCGACCACGCCCGCATCGAGGACGCGCGCGATGGCGCCATGCGAGATCGCGCGCGCGGCTCCCGCCTCGCGCAGGCGCAGGTCGGCCTCCTCGCTCGCGCAGGCGACGAGCTTGATGGCGACGTGGACGGGCGCGCCGCACTGCGAAAGCACGTGGTCGATGGCGCGGAACACGGTGCCGCTCGAGCCAGCGCCGATCCGCTCGACAAGCTCGTAGCGGCCCTGTCCGTCGGTCATGGGCGATCCGACTCGCGGCGCCGCCGCGAGATCAGCGCCCTCCTCAACGTCATCGATCGCCTCGAGCAACGAGATCGCCGCGCGCGCGCGGTCGATGGCGACGGTCCAGCCCGGGTGACTGCGCTTCCAAGCTTCGGCGAGTTCGGAAACGGCGCGCGGCGCAAGCTCGAACGCCTGCACCACGATCTCCTGCGCGATCAACGCATGGCGCGCAGGGTCCACGGCAGAGGCATATCGCGCGGGAGAAGGGAATTCGCCTGCGCTCCGAAGCGCGTTCTGCATATCGACGAGCACGGCGTCACGCAGTGATTCCCCCACGCGCGGCGCAAAGGGAGCGAGCGCACCGTGCCAGGACGGCGCAGTGCCTCGGTGCGCTGCGGGACCTGCATGCGTCTGCGCCATCGTCCTCAGTGTACAAAATGCCGCGCTACACTCCTGACACGGATCAATCCGAGATGCCGGGAAGCCAAGAGTCCAGCCGTCGTTCCGAGGCGCTCGCCGCGATGCTTTCCGACATCGCGCCGCTGCTCCGCAGCCGTATCCGCGCGCGCCGCGGCGCACGCATCGGCCACATCGGGACGAGCGACATCTACGCGAGCGTCGTGCGAAGGACCATCGAGCTGGAGCAGAAGCAAGGGCTTTCCGCGCTTGATCCCGCCCCCGATTCCGCGCCCGATTCCGTGCACCTCGCCGATGCGCAGCCCGCGCAGCGCCGCGGGCTCTGGAAGCTCCTGCACCTTCTGATCGACCGAGTGATCATCGATGCGAAGCGCCGCGAGAAATCAGAGGAGAAGGCGCTGCGCGAGGTCGCTCCGCAGGCCCGCGCAGCGGGCGGGGAGCAGCCGCAGGAAGCCGCGCTCAGCGCGGAGGAGCAAGCCCGCGTCGCAGCGCTCGTCGACTCGCTCGGCGAGAGCGACCGCGAGCTCCTCTTCCTGCGTCTCTCGGGATGCGAGTGGGCTGAGGTCGCCGTGCAGACCGGTTCGACCGAGGCCGCCAGCCGCCAGCGTTTCCACCGGCTGACCACGGAAATCGCGCGGATTCTCGAAGCAGAGTCGCGCTGACGAGAAAATCTCTCTGGATTCAGTCACATGGGAGGAGCTGGTTCGCCTTGGTGAAGGCGGCGGAATGGCGTCGCGTTCATCCAAGGGCCACCAGCCATCAAGCGCGCCATTCTCACCATCGCCCTGCTCGTGCTCGCGCCGATCGCCGTCGTGCTCGGCGGCCGACGCGCCGACTCGATTCCTGCAGCCAATTCGTCCGACCCGCCGTTCCGTACCGATCGCGACCGATCCGATGCCTACGCCCTTCGGGTTGAGGAGCTGCTTGCCGACGGCACGCCTGCAGAAACCGCCGAGCAGATCGCGCGTACAGAGTTCGACGATGGCTCGGGCACCGACTGCCTCACCCACACCATCGCGATCTACTACTGCGTGAACGGCCAGGTCACGCGCGTGCTCAAGCGCATCAACTCCGCCTGCCTCGAGGCGCCCGGAGCTGTTGAGGGCTGCACACGGCTCGTCTGTCCGCCGGGTTGGGCGCCGCCCGCGCCGTGCCCGCTCATGCAGTGCCCCGCTCCCAAAGTGCCGATGGTCGACACCTTCGTCGATTGGACCTGCGCTGGGCTGCCGAGCTCCGTCGACTGCGTCTGGATGTACCCGATGTCCACGGCACCATCGTGGACGCCGTGCACGGAAATCCTGGACTGCAACTGCTTCCCTGAGATCGCGACGAACTGCGCCGACCTCACCATCGAGTGCCGCAATCCCGCGAGCCCCCGCAACTCGGAAGGGGAGTGCCCCGACTGCGGAATCTGATCGATCGGCGGCGCGGGGCGGATCGCTCCTCTCGCGCCGTATTACCTCGCTACTCCTAGGGGGAAATGTGCCCCATGGGACAAGATGCGAGGGAACCATCCAGGCCATTCCCCTGGATGGACAAAAAGACGCCGGCGCTCTCGGGTTTCCGAGAGCGCCGGCGCTTCCTTTCCGCCTACGGTCTGTCCAGACCGCTGGCGGTTCCACGTGTTTCCTCGGCGCGTGGGCGCCGTTGTGTTCTTCGGCGGCGGGGCAAGCCCACCGAATAGTCGGACTATAACTCAAGAACTCAAGGGTTCACAGAATTTCCGCGGCAAGGCTTGCCAAATTCGACCTTTCCGTCTTCGAGAGCGAAACGTGGCCCGCGATCCGCTGGCCCTTGAACCGCTCGATGCAGTGGGCGAGCCCGTTTGATTGCGCATCGAGATACGGGTTGTCGATCTGGAAGATGTCGCCGCAGAGGACGATCTTGGTGCCATCGCCCACGCGGGAGACGATCGTCTTAATCTCATGCGGCGAAAGGTTTTGCGCCTCATCGACGATCATGAACTGGTGCGGGATCGAGCGACCGCGGATGTAGGTCAGCGGTTCCATGACCACTCGGCCCGTGGCCATGAGCTGGTCGAGGCGCTGCTCGGCGGTCCGGCTTTCCGGGCGCTCGTCGACATGGCTGCCTCGCGTCGAGAGCAGGTAGGAGATATTGTCGAATATCGGCTGCATCCACATCGACAGCTTCTCGTCCTTGTCTCCCGGTAGGTAGCCGATGTCTCGGCCGAGAGGCATGATCGGCCGCGCCGTGAGCAGCTTGTCGAAGCGCTCTTCCTTGAGCGTCTTGTGCAGGCCGGCCGCAAGCGCGAGGAGCGTCTTGCCTGTGCCGGCGGGACCCGTGAGCGTGATGATCTTGACGTCGTCGTCGAGCAGGAGCTCCAGCGCCATCGTCTGCTGGACGTTGCGACCCATGATGCCGTAGACGGGCTTTCGCGGCCCGGTGACTGGGATCGCGGAGCCCGTGTCGGCAAGGATGCGCGCAAGGCCCGTGTGGTGGTCGTCGAACTCGTCGACCAGCAGGACGAACTGATTGGCGATCGCCTCGATCGCCACCTCGTGCGCGCCATCAGGCGTGCGCGCCTTGAAGTCGGCGAGCCGCTCCATGCGGAGCTGCCGCTCGTCGTAGAGCTCGTCGATGATCTCTCCGGGGACCTTCGCCACGATGTAGCCGGCATGGAGGAAGTCGGCGGCGATGTGATCGTGCTCGAAGTCCTCGGCGGGAATGCCGAGCGCGTCGCTCTTCACGCGCGCGTTGATGTCCTTCGAGATGAAGATCGTGCGCTCGCCCGTCGCGTGCAGCTCTGCCGCGACCGCGAGGATGCGGTTGTCGGCCTTGTCGATGTCGAGGGCGAAATCACGCTTCGCCGAGCAGCGGGCGACGCGGATCGAACCGCCCTGCTCGTTCCACACGACGCCCTCGAAGAGCGCGCCCTGCGACCGCAGCCGGTCGAGCGCGCGCGTGACCGTGCGGGCGTTGCGGCCCGTCTCGTCGTTGTTCTTCTTGAAGGTGTCGAGCTCCTCGATCACCGCGAGTGGAATGACCACCTCATGCTCGGCGAACTTGAAGATCGACTGGGCGTTGTGGAGAAGCACGTTCGTGTCGAGCACGAAGTGCTTGCGCCCGACGGCGCCATCGCGCATCGAGGCGTTCCGTGCGTCCGGGTATACGCCGAACACGGCGTCCTTACCGTTCTCGTTCAGCATGCAAGCCCTCCTGTGGCTGGAACTGCTGTGGGGCGGGATACGCCCCGTGACTGAACACAGGGATAGTGCCCCGCAGCGGGCAACCTTTCAACCGCGTGCCATGAAGATGGGGTGATTTTCCTGCGCGACCGCTCAGGCGAGCGGATCACGGTCCTTCGCCGAGACCATGCACTCGATGCCCGCGGTCGCAGCGAGCGCCGATGCCAGCCGCGGCAGGTAGCCGCGTTCGGTGTTGGTGTGGCCTGCGAGGAGGACCTCGAGGCCGAGGGCGTGCGCGCGGAGCACGTCATGGTGGGACAGCTCGCCGGTCACGAAGAGGGTCGCGCCTTGCGACGCGGCCGACTCGAGGAGGCTCGCCCCGCTGCCCGCGCACACGGCGAAGGTGCCGTGGGTGCGGGAAGAATCCGAGGCGCTCCTCGATCGTTGGATTCGACCACATCCGAGCGCGGGTTCGAGTCGGGCGGCGATTTCGGCTGCCGTTGCAGGCTGCGCAAGCCGCGCAGACCGACCAGCGCCCACGCGGGGATCCTCGGGCGCCGCCTCGAGGCTGAAGATGTCGAACGCTGGCTCCTCGTAGGGGTGCGCCGCCCGCAGCGCCGCCACGATCGCGCCGAGGTCGCGCTTGTGGAACGACATCTCGAGGCGCATCTCGCTCACGCGCTCAAGATGCCCAGCCTTGCCAACAGCGGGATTCGCACCTTCGCCGCCGAAGAAGGTTCCCTCGCCGCGGCTCGAGAACGAGCAGTGCGTGTAGGCGCCGATCTGGCCGGCCTCGGCCTCGGCGAGCGCAGTGCGGACTTCGGCCAGCGCCGACTCGGGCACGAAGGTGACGATCTTGTGGGTGTTGCCGCCGCGCGAGGCGGCGGGTTGAAGTGCGCGGATGTCGGCGGCGCCCGCCGCGCCGCCCGCAATGCACTCGACCAGCCAGTCGTTGATGCCGCCGGCGACCGCGTCGAGCGCGGTGTGCGGCGAGTAGACGGCGATGCCCGCGCGCACGGCATCGAGCGCCACCCTGCCCTGCCAGGTCGCGCCATCGAGCCGATCGAGCGGCTTGAAGAGGAGCGGGTGGTAGCCGACCACGAGCTCGGCGCGCGCGGCGATTGCCTCTCCGAGCACCTCGGGCGTGATGTCGATCGCAAGCAGCGCGCGGGCGACGGCGCGCCCGTCGCCAGCGACGAGGAGCCCGACCTTGTCCCACGGTTCTGCGAGGTGCAGCGGCGCGATCCGGCCGAGGGCCTTCACGACATCAGCGAGTGGTTGCGGCATGCGCGGCAGTGTACGGCGGGCTCACGATCAGGCATGCCCTTCGTGGGCGGCGTCGCGCGGCGATTCGTCGGCGCCGCCCGCCCACAGCCTGCCGAGCGCGCGGCGGATGTCGTCGATGATGAGCAGGTTCGCCGGCAGGATCACGAGCGTGAGGATGGTCGCCGACAGCAGGCCCGCGCCGATCGAGATGCCCATCGGGATGAGGAACCGCGCCTGGAACGACCGCTCGAGCAGGAGCGGCAGGATGCCGAAGATCGTAGTGCCCGTCGTGAGCAGGATCGGCCGCAGGCGCGATGCGCCCGAGTTGAGCAGCGCGTCCTCGTGGCTCTCGCCGTCGCGCATGCGCTCGTTGGCAAACTCCACGAGGATGAGCGAGTTGTTGACCACGATGCCCGACAGCGCGACCGTGCCGATGAGCGACAGGAAGGTGAGCTCGTAGCCCATGAACACGTGGCCCCAGACCACGCCGATCAGGCCGAAGGGGATCGCGATCATCACGGCGAGCGGCTGTGTATAGGTGCCGAACAGCCACGCGAGTACGACATAGATCAGGAGTAGCGCGGCCATGAAGGCGTAGGGAAGGGAGCTGAACGCGTCGTTTAGGTCCTTCTGCCGCCCCGCTTCTCGGATATCGATCCCGGGCATTTCGCGCTGGATCGCGGCAAGGTCCACCGCGAGCGCCCGCGTGATGTCCTCGGGAATCGTGCCCGCGCCGCAGTCGGCGGTCACGGTGATCGCGCGCTGGCGATCGACGCGGCGCACGGCCGCATACGCGTTGTCCTCGGTCACATCTGCGACCTCGGCGAGCGGCACGCGACCGCCCGCGGGCGTCGCGATCCACAGATCGGTGATCGAGTCGATGCGAGCCCGCGAGGCTTCGTCGAGGCGCACGCGCACATCGATGTCCTCGCGGTCGGCCGAGAATGTGTGCGCATCGAGGCCGAAGAGGATGCCGCGCACCTGCCGCGCGACATCGACGGTGGTCAGGCCCATTGCCGCGGCGCCCTCGCGCAGCTTCACGCGCAGTTCGCGCTGGGTGCTGAAATCGTCGTCGTTGATCGAGTAGACGCCGGCGAATCGCGCGAGCGCGGTCTTGAGTCGGTCGGCGGCCTCGCGCGCGAGCACGGGGTCGTCGCTGCGGATCTGGTAGGTGATGTCGGCGCCTGCGGGTCCGCCTGAGATCTCCGAGTATGTCACGCTCTCGGCCTCGTCGACGGTGCCGATCGCGGCGCGCACCTCGTTCATGACCGTGCCCGAGTCGCGGTCGCGCGTCTCGACTGGATAGAGCTCGACGAAGATCTGCGCGATGTGCGCGGCGCTCGCATCGGGCTGGCCGGTCTCGAAGTTCGTGCTCTGTCCAAGGATCGACGAGTAGCCGCTGATCTCCTTCGGACCCGACAGCGCCTGCTCGAAGCGCTTCACCACTGCGGCGGTCGCGTCCTGCGTCGAGCCGATCGGCAGGCGGATGTCGACGATGACTGTCTCTGTGTCCTCGGCGGGCAGGAACACGAACGGCAGCCGCCCGCCCGCGACGAGCCCGAGGCTCGCGATGAGTGCGCCGAGCGTGAGGCTGGTCGCCGCATAGCGGTGGCGCACGCAGTAGCGTGCGAACCGCAGATACACAGCCTGCGCCGAGGGAACGAAGCGGTCCTCGCGCCAGCGCTCGAAGCGGCCCCACGCGCGCGCAAGCCATGTCGCGCGCTTCTCCCGCATCGAGTGGATCGCGTGCGCCATGTGCGCAGGCAGGATGACCATAGTCTCGACCACGCTCGAGCCGAGCGCGACGGCCGCCACGATCGGCAGCGCCGAGAGCAGGTCGCCCATGCGCCCCGCGATGTACGCGAGCGGTAGGAACGCGAGGATGATGGTCGTTGCGTTGGCGACAATCGGCCAGAACACGCTCTTGGTGCCGCGGATCGCCGCATCCTCAGGCTTCTCGCCCTTGTCGCTGCGCTGGATGATGATGTCGGCCACGACGATCGCGTCGTCGGCCAGCATGCCTACGACGATCAGCAGCCCGAACATCGTCACGAGATTGAGCGTGACATCGATCGCCCACATCGTGAGCGCGGTGCAGCCGATCGACACGAAGATGCCCGACATCACCCACCATGCCGCGCGCACATTCATGAAGAGCACCATCACGATGAGCACGAGCACGGAGCCCTGCAGCGCATCGTTCGTGAGGAGGTCGAGGCGCCCCTCGATGATGCGCGCAAGATCGTTGTGCGCGGAGATTTCGCATGGAAGCGGGGTGCGGCGGTTCGATTCCTCGCCGAGCGCGTAGCCGCGGCCGCGGTCGCTGCCGTTCACGAGGCCGGTGAGGCGGTTCCACGCCGAGCCGGGGTCGAGCGCCTTGCCCTGGCGCGCCGCGACATAGCCGCGCACCATCTCGGCGATGCGCACCGCGTCCTCGTCGGCGCTCTTGAAGATCACGAGGCTGGTCGCGGGCTTGCCGTTGTAGCGGCGCACGACCTGCTCGTCGGCGAAGCTCTCGCGGACCTTCGCGACATCGCCCACGACGAGCACCTGGCCGCCGACGGTGGCCTTGAGCGGGATCGCGCGGATCGCGTCAGCCCGCTCGGCGGCGCCCAGCGTGCGCACGCCGACATTCGCGCCGCCCGTGCGCATCGTGCCCGACGGCACCTCGGTCATCCACGCCTGCACGACATCGGCCACCTGCGAGAGCCGCAACCCGTGGCGCGCGAGCGCGGCGCGGTCGACATCGACGCGGATCTGGTACGGGCGCGCGCCCGTGAGCACGATCGCGCCCATGCCGGGCAGCGTGCGCAGGTCGTCGCCCACCTGCTGCGCGGCGCGCTTGAGCGCCTCCTCGCCCGACTCGCCGAACAGCGTCACGATCACGACGGGGAAGTTCGGCTTCTGCTCGATGACGCGGATGCGCTCGGCCTCGGGCGGCAGGTCCTGCAGCGAGTCGATCGCAAGGCGAATGTCGTCGAGCCCCTGGTCGATGTCGGCGCCGTCCTCGAACTCGACGACGATGCCGCCGCCGCCTTCGACGAGGTTCGATGAGACCTTTCTTGCGCCCTCGACATCGATGACCGCGTCCTCGATCTTGCGCGCCATCGACTCCTCGACCTCGCTCGGACTCGCGCCCGGGTAGATGATCGCGATGCGCGCGGCCTCGGGCTCTACGGCGGGGAAGAACTCGCGCCGCATGAGGAGCAGCGCCGCGGTTCCCGCGACCACGAGGAACCACATCAGCAGGCTGCCGAAGACGGGACGCTTGACGCCGAAGGTGATGAAGTCCATCGAGGCGTTGCTCCGGCGTCAGGGTGTCGAACGGGTCACGGGGCCCTGCACGTCGCTGGGCGCTGCGCCGTCGCCGGGGCGGACGGCGATCACAGGCGCGCCCTCGCGGATGCGGCGCGAGCCGTCGAGCACGACCAGCGTGCCCTGCGGGAGCGGATCGCGCAGGACGAGCCACTCGGTGTCGGGCAGCGCGGGCGCGAGCGACCCGTTGAACGCGAACTCGACCTCGACGGACACCGCATGCGCGACGCCGTCCTTGATGACCATGATGCGGCCGCCGCTGAAGGCGCGGCGCGGTACGAGCGTGCGCGCGTCGGTGCCGCCCGACGCGACCTCTGCCTCGACGAACACGCCGGGCGCGAGCTGCGCCGAGCCTGCGGCCTCTGCGTAGACGGTCATCGTGCGCGTGGCGGGGTCGTCCTCGGGCGCGATGCGAGTGACGCGCGCGTCGACCGGATGCGCGCCCGCACGGTCGGCGCGCAGGACGACGCGGTCGCCGACCTTCACGAACTCGCGCGAAAGCGCGGGCAGGAGCACGGGGACCTCGATCGCGCTCGGGTCGACCACGCGCGCCACGAGGACGCCGGGGGCCGCCATCTCGCCGACATCGAGCTGCGCGGTCTGGATCGTGCCCGCCATCGGCGAGCGGATGACCGAGCGCTCGAGCGCGAACTGCGCGAGCTCGCGGGCGGCCTGCTGCCGCGCCTTCTCGGCGGTGAGCGCCGCGCGCTGGATCGGAAGCTTGTTCACCGCCTCGCGCGCCGTGACCAGCGCACGCTCGGCCAGGATCGCGGCGCCGCGCGCACGGTCGACCTCGCGGGCCTGCGCGGCCTGCTGGGCGGCCGCGGCGCGCACGCGCTCGAGATCGTCCTGCGTGAGCTTCGATTCCTCCTCGGCGAGCTCGAGCGAGCGCTTGAGCGTGCGTTCGTCGAGGTCGAGCATCGAAAGCTGCGCCTCGATCGCCTTGATGGCTTCATCGGCCATGCTCAGCTGGCGGCGGAAATCGCTGTCGTCGAGCGTCACGAGCGGCTCGCCCGCGGCGACGGCGGCGCCCTCGCGGTAGTTCGGATGGACCTCGGCCACGGTCGCCGACACGCGCGCGGGCACATCGGCCACATTGAGCGCGCGCGCCTGGCCGAATGCGCGGAACCGGCGGCCGACGGGCTGCTCGACTGGCTCCGTCACCAGCAGCCGCAGGCGGCCCGTCTGCGACGGATCGCTCGTCGGCGGCTGTGGGCGCGTGAGGTAGAGCCACGCGTAGATGCCCACGCCCGCCGCGATGAACGCGATCGACACGCCCGCACGAAGCAGAAACGAAAGCACTCGGGCGAGGGGACGGGGCTGGCCTGCGGGCGAAGTCATGAAGGGGAGAAGTATAGGTCCGCGCCGCGCATCGCCCTGTGTCTGCTACCTTTCTGCCCATGGCAGAAGCGCTCACGGATGCAGACATCAGGAAGATCGCGAAGCTCTCGCGGCTGAGCCTCGCGGATTCGCAGGTCGCGGTGGTTCGGACGCAGTTGAGCTCGATTCTCGGGCACATCGCCCAACTCCAGGCCGTGCCCGTCGAGGGCGTCGAGCCGATGGCGCATCCGCTTCGCATCGTGAACCGTCTCGATAATGACGAACCGAAGGCGACGCTGCCCGTGGAGGAGTTCCTCAAGAACGCGCCCGCGGTCGAGGACCGATTCCTGGCCGTGCCGAAGGTGCTCGGCGACGGAGGTGGCGCATGAGCGGTGCCGCGAAGTCCCTCGTGGAGGTCTGCGGAGATGTCCGCGCGGGCAAGGTGACCGCGCGCAGCCGCGTCGAGGCGTATCTCGCCGAGATCGCGCGGCGCGAGCCCGAGATCCACGCGTTCAACGAGGTCCACGCCGACGCCGCGCGCGCGCAGGCTGACGCCGTCGATGCTGCGGTCAAGGCCGGGCGCGACCCTGGTCCGCTCGCGGGCGCCGTGATCGCGATCAAGGACAACATCGTGATGCGCGAGGGCAAGACGACCTGCTCGTCGAAGATGCTCGCGAACTACCGATCGCCGTTCGACGCGACGGTGATCGAGAAACTCGCCGCTGCGGGCGCCGTGTTCATCGGGAAGACGAACCTCGACGAGTTCGCGATGGGCTCCTCGACGGAGAACAGCGCCTTCGGCGTGACGAAGAACCCGCATGACACGCGCCGCGTCGCCGGCGGAAGCTCGGGCGGCAGCGCCGCCGCGGTCGCTGCGGGCTTCTGCGATGCATCGCTCGGTTCCGACACGGGCGGCTCGATCCGCCAGCCTGCCGCGCTCTGCGGCTGCGTGGGCTTCAAGCCGACGTACGGGCGTGTGTCGCGATACGGACTCGTCGCGTTCGGCTCGAGCCTCGACCAGATCGGGCCATTCGCGCGCACGGTCGAGGATGCAGCGCTCGTCTACGACACGCTCGTTGGCCGCGATCCGAGCGATTCGACGACCGCCGATGTCGCGCACCCGCCAGTCGCCGCGAAGGTGCACCAGCCGCTTGCGAAGCTGCGCGTCGGCATCCCCCGCGAGTACAAGTCGCCTGCGAACGCGCCTGCGGTCGCGGCCGCGTACGAGCGTGCGATCGCAGCCGCGAAGGCGTTCGGCGCGGAGATCGTCGACGTCGAGCTCCCGCTGACAGACCTCGGCATCTCGACCTACTACGTGATCGCGCCCGCGGAGGCGTCGAGCAACCTCGCGCGCTACGACGGCATCCGCTACGGACACCGCGCCAAGCTCGCGCCCGGCGAGGACCTCGAGATGCTCTACTCGAAGTCGCGCGCGGAGGGCTTCGGCCCCGAGGTGCAGCGGCGCATCCTGCTCGGCACCTATGTGCTGAGCTCGGGCTACTACGACGCGTACTACAAGCGCGCGCTGCAGGTGCGGCGGCTGATCAAGCAGGAGTTCGACCGCGCGTTCGAGAAGTGCGACGTGATCCTCGGGCCGACGAGCCCGATTCCCGCGTTCGAGATCGGCGGCATGAAGGACCCGCTGTCGATGTACCTGTGCGACGTCTACACGGTGAACACGAACATCGCGGGAATCCCTGGCATCTCGATCAACGCGGGCTTCGCCGACGAGGGTGGCAAGAAGCTGCCGATCGGGCTGCAGCTCCAGTCGAAGGCATTCGACGAGGAGACGCTGCTGCGCGCGGCGGCGATGTTCGAGCGCGCGCTGTAGCGGTCGCCGCGATTGAGCGGTCGCCGCTGCGGCGGCGACCTTTGGTGCTCGCTTGATGTGAGTGCCCGCAGATGCAGGCGAAGCCGGAATCTGCGGAACAGCTTGCGCGGGAGTCCTTTGTTCGATCCGTCGTTGGACTTCCTTTCGGATGGACTCCCACGTCGATGGTTCCGCAGACTCCGTCTGCGGGCACTCATGGCTTTCGGACTTCGTTTGATCGGACTCCGCATCGTCCGAGTCCATATGCAATGAGTGCCCGCAGATGCAGGCGAAGCCGGAATCTGCGGAACAGCTTGCGTGCGGAGTCAATTCTCGGAGCGAACAAGCACCAAAGGGAGCGGCCGCAGCCGCGACCGCTGACGGCATGAGTGCCCGCAGATGCAGGCGAAGCCGGAATCTGCGGAACCACGTGCATCAGGAGTCGTCTCGAGAACTCGACGAGCGCGAAAGCGAGACGCTACCCAAGCACGCGCTTGGCAGCGTTCGACAGCGCAAACTTCGCCAGCTCCTTCACAGCGACCCACTGACGCCCGCTCGTCGCCAGCGCGCGGCCTGCGCCGCGCACCTTCCCGGCGAACACGACGAATCTGACCGCGCGATGCGTGGTCGTGAACGGCACGACGCCCGCGGGCTCGAGCGCGAGATCGATCGCGAGCAACGCCCCCGCCGCAGACGCGCCGAGTCCCTCGCCATCGGCGCATTCGACGGTCGGCGGCTGCCAGAGGCCGCCCCACAGTCCGCCGCGCGGACGCTGCTCGAGCAGCACCGCGCCATCGGCGCGCACGACGCGCGCGCACACCAGCACGAGCTCCTTTCGCGCAGCCTTCTTCTTGGGCGCGGGGATCTCGTCGGCCCGCCCCTCTGCGTGCGCACGGCACATCGACCGCAACGGACACGCCGCGCACTTCGGCGCCGCAGGCGTGCACACCGTCGCGCCGAGCTCCATGAGCGCCTCGTTCGCCACGCCCGGCTGCCTCGCCGCCTGCACGAACTCGTCCGCCCGCTCCCACGCCCAGTCGGCGATGGCACGGTCGCTGGCGCTGCCCGCGCGCGCCTCGAGGCGCTGGAACACGCGGGTCACATTCCCATCGACGATCGGCTCGGGCGCCCCGAACACGATCGAGGCGATCGCCCCCGCGGTGTAGCGGCCGACCCCGGGCAGCGCCCGAAGCTCCCCCGCATCGGACGGAACCCGCCCGCCGTGGCGCTCAGCCACAGCCTTGGCCGCCGCATGCAACAACCGAGCCCGGCGGTAGTACCCGAGACCCTGCCAGGCGGCCAGGACCTCGTCCTCGGGCGCGGCCGCCAGGGCGTCCGCGGTGGGGAACCTGCGGACAAACGGGCCGAACTTCTCCAAAACCCGCGAAACCTGCGTCTGCTGGAGCATGAGCTCGCTCACCAGCCCGTGATACCCGCTCCGCAGCCGTCGCCACGGCAGATCGCGGGCGACCCCCGCGAACCATGCCTCGAGCGGGCGGGCCGCCGCCGCCGCGGGCGAGGCGGTCGACGAACGCTGCCTTCGGGGTTGTTTGCGGGTCGACTTTGCCATCCTCGGCGCCGAGACTGCGTACAAGAACCTGTCCGAACCTTGCGGCATTTGCCGCGGTTCGGTAGCGTACGGAACTTCGACGGGCGGTCCCGCCCGACGAGTGGAGAAACTCATGGCCAGCAAGTCGTTCTACACCCTCGATGAGGCCGCCAAGCGCCTCGGTAAGACCGCCTCTGAGATCAATGCGATGGCCGACAAGGGCCTCCTGCAGCGGGTCAACCACGAGGGTCAGATCAAGTTCCGCGTCGAGCAGGTCGAGGTCCTTGCCTCGGATGATGACGCCATCGACCTGAATGACGACATGGGACCGATCGGTCTCGCTGACTCGGGCTCCGCTGCACCGATCCCTGCTGCGCCCGCTCCCAAGAAGGGCGGCATCGCGCCTCCCGCCGACGACGATTCCGTGCTCGGACTCGCAGGCACCGGCTCGGCGGCCGGAATGGGCGGTCTTGGCGATCTGGGCGGCCTGGGCGACTCGGGCGAGCGCACCGGCGTGAGCGCGCTCTCGGGCCGCGGCAAGGGTGGCGACAACGTCGAGATCGGTCTTGAGACGGTTGGCTCGGGCTCTGGCCTCCTCGACCTCACCCGCGACAGCGACGAGACGGCGCTCGGCGCGGAGCTCATGGATCAGGTCTACTCGAACGACGCTGGTGGCTCGCAGGCTGGCCAGAGCGGCATCTTCGCCGCCGCCGCCATGGAAACCACCGAGTCCGCCGCGCCGATCGCCACGGGCATGATCGCTGCGGAGGCCTACGACGGCGCCTGGTCGGGCGCTGGGCTCGGCATGATGATCGCGGCCGTCGCCGCGCTCGTCGTTGCTGCGCTCATCATCGTCACCGCCGGCATGGGCTCCGGCTCGGCCGTCGCCACCAATTTCAGCGGCAACCTCATCATGTGGGCGGGCAGCCTCGCCGGCATCGTGGCGGTCTTCGGCCTGCTCGGCTTCTTCATCGGTCGCGCGACCGAGTGAGCGACCGCCGCCGATGCTGCTGACCCGATACGGCATCCGCGAATGGATGATCATCACCCTCGCCGCTGCGATCCCCGCAGCGGCGGGTGTGTTCTTCGGCTGGTGGTGGCTGACCGCGGTGGCGGTCGTCATCTGGCTCGCGCTCGCGTCCTTCTTCCGTGATCCGCTCGGGCGCAAGCCTGCGAGCGCCGATCCTCGTGACCTCGTGAGTCCCGCCGACGGACTCGTGAGCGCCGTCCTGGAAGTGCCCGAGCATCCGTCGACCGCAGGTCCCGCGACCATCGTGCGCATCTATCTGTCCGTCTTCGACGTGCACATCAACCGCATGCCCTGCGACTGCGAGGTGCTCGGCACCATCCACACGGCAGGCAAGTACCTCGATGTCCGCATCGAGGAGAGCGCGAAGGTGAACGAATCGATGGTCACGCGCCTGCGATCCGCGGGCGGGCTCTTGCTCGGCGTGAAGCAGATCTCAGGGAAGGTCGCGCGGCACATCGTCTGCCCGATCACCGCGGGCCAGCGATTCGGCCGTGGCGAGCGCTTCGGCATGATCAAGTTCGGCTCGACGACCGAGCTCGTGGTTCCGACCGCCGAGCTCGAGAAGGTCTGCGTCTCGAAGGGCGATCGCGTGACGGGCGGCGTGACCGTCCTCGCGCGGATGATGCGGATCTAGCCCGCAGCCGGCCCGTCCTGCTTCTCAGCGAGGAGCTCGTCGAGCGACAGCATCGCGTGGCGCGCATGCGGGATGACGATCGAGCCACCGACCACGAGCGCGACGTTGATCGCGTCGACGATCTGGTCCTTCGAATAGCCGAGCTTCACGCACTGCTCGAGGTGATAGTCGATGCAGTCGTTGCAGCGGAGCACCGCGCTCGCGACGAGCCCGAGCAGCTCCTTGGTGCGCCCGTCGAGCGCGCCATCCTCATAGGTGGCGTTGTCGAGGCGCAGGAAGCGCTTGATCCCGAGATGGTCTGCGTCCATGAGGGCCGCCTGGCCCTTCGCGCGCTCGGCGCGGAATTCAGCGATGGTCCGTCGTGGCATGCGCGCACTGTAGCGCGCAGGTCACGCGGCCCTGCGCCAGCCGTCGCCTTCATCCTGGCCCTCGTCGCGGCTCTCGTCGTCTTCGCGACCTTCGGCGTCGCCGGCGCTGCCGCGCGACTCGGGCCACGAGAACTTCGATCGGTGATGCACGCGCACGAGCTTCGCCATCTGTGCGGCGAACACGGGGCGCAGCGCGTCGATGAGCCCCGCGAGCTCGTCCTTGAACGGCTCGGTGCGGCTCCGGAAGAGGAAGAAGACGCCCATGCACTCCTCGCCGTGATGCGCAGGCCAGGCGACGAGCTCGCACTCGTCGAGCACCGATGCCTCGAGCCCGATCGACTCGATGAACTCGCCGGTGTCGGCGAAGCGCAGGATGTCGTCGGCCGCGGCGATGCGCGGGCAGATGTCGTCGGCGAGCCGCTGGAGCAAGGGCTCCGCGGTCGTGCGCGGGCAGTCGTAGTGGACGTACGCGCCGAGCCCGAACTGCGTGGGCTTCGAGCCAGGCAGGAAGACGGCGGCATTGGTCGCGCCGGTCTTCGTGAGCATGTACTGCATCGAGGTGCGCAGCAGGTCCTCGACGTCGAGCTCCTGCGAGAGCAGCCCGCGGAACTCGCCCACGATCGCAGCCTCGTCGACGCGGTCGCGGAACTCGCTGAGGCCTTCGTTGAGCGAATCGATCTGCTTCGAGAACTCGCCGCGCGTCATCGACAGCTTGCGGCAGATGCCCTTGAGGCGCGCGATGCGCTCGTCGCGCGCGCGGTCCTCGCGGCCGAGGTCGAGCGCATGACGAAGTCGATCGCTGAGCTCGGTCTCGTCGTGGGAGAGGTCGATCCAGTCGACGGCACCCGCGCGGACGGCTTCGAGGAGCTTCGGGCCGCGCGGCGCATTGCCGGCGACGATGAGCTTGGTGGCGGCGCTGATGCGGCGCGCCTGCGCTGCGATCGGCGCGAAGTGCTTCGGCGCGAGGCGATCGCTCACGAGGATGATGTCGGTCGCGCCGCTCACGAGATGCGCGATCGCGGCATCGGCCGAGTCGACGTGCTCGCAGCTGATCACTGCGCCGGCAAGGAGATTCGAGACTCGTGCGAGCGAAATCGCATCGAAGCCGACGCAGAGGGCTGCGCCGGCCGTCGCGCCGCGTGACTCGGAGCCGAGGTCCACGGAGTCGTCGCTGGATGGATCGTCGAATGGGCTGTCGTTCACGTTCCCGCTCCCCTTGTTCTGCACATGCCCGTCGGATCCGTTCCTTCGGGACACCTCCTCAGGTGCGGAGACGAGATCGGCGGTTGGCGGAAGCGCATGAAGTCACTTGCCCGCAATCGGGAAAGCGCTCAGCGATCGGTTCCGTCTGTAGCGGGAAGTTGGAACGAAGCAGAGGCCGCGAAGCACGCGAATGCCCGTGCAAACAGCGGTTTCGCGCAATTCTTGCCGATCCATGCGCCGCGTCATCGGCTGCAAGTACCGCTTGGATCAAGGCTTCGGCGCACGGCGCTCGCGCCACTTGGTGACCGCCTCAGGCTCCCGCGGATAGATGGGCGCAAGCGCCATCGGATCGGTGGTCGCCTTGCGGGCGAATCCGAGCTGCACGAGGAGGGCCAGGCCGCAGGGATCGGTCGCGATCGGGCGGAGCCGCGCATCGGAGCGGCGCACGACCTCAAGCAGCGCTGGATCGAGGTGCTCGTCGGATAGCACGGCGCCACCCGCTGCCGCGACGGCGCTCACCTTCGGCATGAAGCCGACGGCGTCCACGACCTCCCCCGCGTCCTCGACGAAGACCGCCCCGTCATCGCGGATCACCCGCGCGCACCATGCGGTGCCCGACTTCGAGGCAAGCGCCACCAGCCACGGGCCCTTGTTGCCACGCACCGAGTCGGACGCAGCGAACACGGTCGCCGATCCGAGCGCCACCACGGGCACGCCCCGCGCAAGCGCGAACGCCTTCGCGAAGGCGATCGAGACGCGCAGTCCCGTGAAGCCGCCGGGGCCCGTCGTCACGCCCACGGCATCGAACTGCCACGGCTCGACGTGTGCCTCCTCGCAGAGCTCCTTGAGTTCGTCCCAGATCGGCTCGCGGTCGCGAACGGCCGCGGGATCGAACTGCCGCTCGAAGACGACGGGGCCGCGGCCAACCACGATCGTCGTCACCCGCTGCGAGCAATCGACGGCGAGGATCGTGCTGTTCATGCCAGCGCCTCGCCCGCGCCATGCGCGGGACCCTCGAGGAAGCTCGCGATCGGCAGCGCAGCCTCCTCGAGCGCGTGCGCCGTCGGAGCAGGCTTGTCGAGGTCAAGCAGGATGACGCAGCCGTAGGCGTGGCCCGTGTTCAGGATGACCACGTTCGGCTCGCGCACGAGGACGCCGTCGGGTGCAGGCTCGTGTCCGATGATGAAGACGCGCGCCCCCCATTCGCGGGCGAGCGCCTCGAGCTGCGCGCGCTCATGCGTGCGCCCCCAGGTCATGAGGTGCGCGGCGCCGAAGGGCGGGTCGAGGTCCTCGTCGATCAGGTTCCGCTCGAGGACGCGCAGATCGAAGTGCCGCATCGCACCCGCGCTTGGCAGCGAGTGCGAGATCACGGCGCCGTTCGCACACACGACCGCGAGCGGCATGGCGGCGACGAAGCGCGTCACCGCGGATGCGGCCTCATGGGCGTCGTCACCGAACGCCTCGTCGAGCCCCGCCTCGAATGCGGACGTGCAGTGGATGCCCCCCTTCTCGATCTCGTGCCCACGCGCCTGCGCGATCTCATGGTTGGCCAGGATCGGATGCACCTGCCCGGGATAGGCGAGCACGAGCTCCGCGACGCGCGCGAGCAGCCGATGGCTCATGTCGAGTCCATCCTGAAGCGTCTCGCCGTGGATGATCTCCTGCAGGACGATGTGATGGTCGGGCGACGCGTCGAGCCGCGCAGCGCGCACGGCGGCCTCGAAGTGCAGCACGCTGTCATGGACGTCGCCGGTGACGAGAAGCTTTCCCCGCGCGGGCAGGCGCACCGCGCACTGGCTGCGCACGCGCGACGTGCGCAGCTGGCGCGCGGCCGCATCGAGCAGCTTGGCGAACTCGCCGGCGTTGTGGCGCCACTGTGACATGCGGGGCGACGGCCTCACCAGGTGGTCGCGAAGACGGTGAAGGGCACGCGCCCCTTGCCGGTCGCGGTCTCGATCTCGATCTCGCCTTCGAAGGAACCGCCCTGCGCGGCCGTGACCTCGAGCGTGAGCATCGCGCCGTCGACGCCGACGTCGCGCTTCGACACGAACTTGACCTCGACGCCGGGAATGAGCGAGCGCACCGACGTGACCGCGCGCCACTCGGGCCTTTCGACGGCGCCGCGCTTGGGCGGGTTGTAGTGCTCGAGCTCGACCTCGATGGCGCCGGGCTTCCCGTTGTGCACGCGGCCCGCGTCGACGAGCGACTCCTTCACGATCCAGAACCGCCCGAAGCGCCCCTGGTCGTGCTTGGAACCCGTGCATTCATCGCGCACGCGCAGCGGCACCACCGAGCAGTCGCCGCGATCGGTCCATACGAACCACCAGAGCGGCATCTGCTCGCAGGCGAGTCCAGAGAGATCCCAGCGGATCTCGTACTCGGCGCGCGGCTGGTCCTTCGCCGGGTCGAAGCCGACGAAGACGGGCGGCTTCCCGCCCGAGCGCGTGATCGAGAACGGCTTGCCGTCGGCGGCGCGCAGCTTCACCGTTCCCGACGTGACTTCCTTGAGCGCATCGACGTACGGCGGCTCCGCGATCACCTTCAGGCGCACGTCGCCGCGGATCTTCGCCTGCGCCGGCGGCGCGCCGTTGAAGGTGAGGAAGACGACCGCCTCCTTCACGCCCGGGGCGCGCGGAGCGGCGAGCGATGCGGAGAGCTCGAGCGTGCCGCCGGGCGCGATCTTCCTGCCCGCGACATCGCTGATCGCCGTGCACTTGCAGTTCGGCGTGGCGGCGACCACGGTGATCTCCGTCTTGCCGCCGTTGATGATGGTGAACTTCGCGGGATGCGTCGAGCCAGGCTCGATGGCGCCAAGCTCGACGACCGGCGGAGCGATCACGATCGGCGAAGGCTGCTGCGGGGCGGCGGGCGCCTGCGCACCCGAAGGCGCCGCAGCCAGCAGCGAGAAGGCGAACGCGACGATGAGGGCGATCGGGCGAGGCATGCGGCTCCTACGGACGAGTCAGTGCTCGGTTTCGGCGGCGCGGGCCGCCTTGCGGTCGGCGCGGAAGTTGACGAGCTCGACGGCGAGGGCGAAGCCCATCGCGAAGTAGATGTAGCCCTTCGACACGTGGGTTCCGAAGCCGTCGACGACGAGCATGACGCCGATCAGGAGCAGGAACGAGAGCGCGAGCACCTTCACCGAACGGCGGTGCTCGACGAAGTTCGAGATCGGTTCGGCGGCGAACATCATGACCGCCACGGACGCGACGACGGCAGCCACCATCGTGGGCAGGTGGTCGGACATGCCGACCGCCGTGATCACGCTATCGAGCGAGAACACGAGGTCCATGAACATGATCTGGGTGATGACGCCCGCGACCGTGACCCTCTTCGGGCGCACATCGACCTGCGGGCCAGCGCTCACATGGTGGAGCTCCTTGACGCTCTTGAACATGAGCACCATGCCGCCAACGATGAGGATCAGGTCGCGCCAGGACAGCGCCTTATCGATGCCCATCGCGTTGATGGTGAGCGCGACGCCCGTCAGGCTGCGCACCCAGTTGATGCCCCAGAGGAGGGCGATGCGCATGAGCATCGCGGCGATCAGCCCGACCCGGCGCGCGAAGCGCTGCTTCTCGGGAGGCAGGCGCGCGGAGAGGACGGCGATGAAGACGACGTTGTCGACGCCGAGGACGATCTCGAGCGCCGTGAGCGTCACGAACGCCAGCAGGTTCTCTGGCGAGAAGATGGCGAGGACCGTTTCCACGACGGCAGGGTAGCCGATCGGCTGCTGCGGGCGCGGTGCGGGTCGACGGTGAAAAGGCAGCGAGGCACGGGAAGAACCCGCGCCTCGCCGATCAGGTCAGGGTTGTCCAGAAGGGCTTAGGTGCCCCAGGCGTTGAGCAGCGCCGCGAGGTCGATGCCATCGACGCCGCCGTCGCTGTTGATGTCGCCCACGCCGATGCCGTTCCAGTTGTTGAGGAGCACGGCGAGATCGGCGCCATCGATGGTGCCGTTGCAGTCGAGGTCCGCGGGCGCGCACGGCGGCGCACAGGCAGCGTCGCCGGTCGGCGGAACGATCTTGAAGATCGCGCCATCGGTGGTGCTGCCCTGGTCGACCACGTACAGCTCGCCGTTGGCGTCCTCGCCGAACGAGACGATCTGGTTCAACGTGAAGCCGTCGAGCGACGGCGTCATCTGGGTATTGCGCAGGGTGAACTCGGTCTGCGTGTTGGTCGCCGAGTTGTAGCGGACGCTCCACACGTTGTTGTTCACGTAGTCGGCGTAGAAGTACGTGCCCTGGAGCCCGTTGAGAAGGCAGCCGCGGTAGACGTAGCCGCCCGTGATCGAGAAGCCGCCGCCCGTTCCCGCCACGTGCCCGTAGGTGCGGATCGGGTTGGTGAGCGTCGCGGCATTGCAGGTGCAGCCCGTGAGGCTGGTGCAGTTGAGGCCTTCCATGCAGCGCCAGCCGTAGTTGCGGCCTCCAGCGAGCCCCGCCGCCTGGAAGTTCACTTCCTCGACCGCGTTCTGGCCGACGTCGGCGATCCACAGGTCGCCCGTCTGACGATCGAACGAGCAACGCCACGGATTGCGGAGTCCGTACGACCAGACGTTGTCGTCGGTCGTCGCCCCGCCAGCGAAGGGGTTGCCCGCAGGGACCGTGTAGTACGGCGCGGCCCCGCCGACCGTGGGCTTGATGCGGAGGAGCTTCCCCAGCGGCGAGTTCAGGTTCTGTCCGTTGCCGTTCGGATCGTTCGCGGATCCGCCGTCGCCCGTGGCGACGTAGAGGTTTCCATCGGGACCGAATCCGAGCCACCCGCCATTGTGGTTGGTGAAGGGATCGGCCCACGAGAGCATGGTCACGCCGGTCGCGTTGGCGACGTCGGGGTTCGCCGCGGAGCGCGTGTAGCGCGCGAGCACGTTCGTGTTCAAACCGGTGTAGTAGATGTAGAACTGCCCGTTCTTCGCGTAGCCCGGATCGAAGACGAGCCCGAGGAGGCCGCGCTCATCGTTCGCCGTCGTGCCGCCCGTCACCGCGACGGTGAGGAACGGCGTCGGAAGCAGCGTGTTCGTCGAGAGATCGAAGATGCGGATGGAGCCGCCCTTCTGCACGATGTACAGGCGGTTCGGCTGGCCGGGCGCATGGGTCACGTAGGTCGGGAAGGTGAGGCCGGCGACGATGCGCTTGGTGCGCACGTTCACGGTCTGGGCTTCAGCCGACGGTGTTGCGGTCCCGAAGGCGAGGGTGACGGCAGCGAGGACGAAAGCGATCTTCTTCAGCATGGAACGGTCTCGAGGGATCGGTCGATGGACAAGCCTGCGGGGCACGCCCGCAGCCTCCATGTATTCGGAACATACGGCAAGGCGGACGCGAATCCATGCACAGTTCGGCGGGATTCAGGTATTGCCGTCTCTGGTGCGACCGCGACCGAGAATCGGCGGATTTACGGACGGTTCGTGGGCGACGCGGCGCCAAGCTGCTGCAGCCGCAAGCCAAGTTGCTGCAGCACCTTTCGATACGGCGCCGAGGCCTCTGCGATGCGGCGCGCGGCGTCTTCGGAACCAGGCACGGCGTCCTCGAGCGCCTCGCGGAGGAGCGGCCATGATGCGGTTGCGTAACCCGAGAACCGATCGGTCGCCGCATAGAGGTTCCGGAACCACGGACGACCGACAAGCCCCCCGTCGTACATCCACATGGTGCGGAGCGCGGCGAGCGCGGCCTCGTCGCCGGGACGCGGGGCACGCGCCAGCCGCCCCTCCGCCTCGTCTGCTGCGGCCACGCACCCCCGCGCGAGCGCCACGAGTTCGGCGATCTCCGCGCTGGGAAGGCCGCGGTCGCGCGCGAGCTTCTCAAGCCGCTCCGACTGGACGATGCAGTCGGCGACGAGCTCCCGCGGAGAGACGACCTGCCCATCCCCGCTCGCGAACTCCGCGAGCATCGCGCTCGCCATGCCGGTCACGAGCTGCGCGGCGGCGTAGTCATCGCCCACGGTCGCTCGATACCAGGCGACGGTGTCGTAGTTCGAGTGGTAGCTGGTGCCCTCGCTGCCTCCCGCGGAAAGCGAGACCGATGGGATGCCAGCGTGGCACCAGAAGGCGACGTGATCGCTGCCGCCACCGAGATCGCCATAGCCGGGGAGTCCCGCGCGCACGCCCTCCTTCTCGACCGACCATGCATCGAGCGCGCTGCCCTCGCCGCGCGGACCGGGCGCAGCGGCCAGCGCGCGCGTGACCGCAGCTCGGAGCGTGGGAGCGACGGCACCGCCGGGCCTGAGTCCCATCGCAGCCATGTCGAGGTTCACGTAGGCGACCGTGCGGGAGGCGAGCGCTGCCGCATCCTTCTCGACGAACTCGCAGGAACCGAAGATCCCGTATTCCTCGGCGCCCCACGCGCAGAAGACGAGCGTGCGGTCGGCGCGCACGCCGGCGCGGGCAAGCTCGCAGAAGTTGCGGGCGCTCTCGAGCGTGCAGATCGTGCCCGCCAGCGGATCGGCCGCACCGAAGCACCAGGCATCGTGGTGCGATCCGAGGATCACCTGCTCGTCCGGTCGCGCAGCGCCGCGCAGCCGCGCGATCACGTTCGCGGTGCGGGTGACCTCGCGCCGCTGCTCGACCTCGAGGCGCAGGCGCAGCGCGGGATCCTCCAGCGGATAGTCGCTCGCGAGCCCGCCCCGCCACTCCTTCGGCGCAGCGACGCCCTTCATGCGCGAGAAGATCTGCTGCGCGGCGCCGTAGCCAACGGGCTGCACGGGGATGCGCGGAAGACCGATCGCCGCAGGATCAAGGCGCTCCGCATCCTTCGCCGCGAAGCGGAACGGCGTGAGCGGATCGCCCGAGTAGGGAAGCGTGACCAGCGACCCGCGCTGCACGCAGTCGGCGTTGGCCCAGCCGCCGCCGCCAGGCCACGTCTTGCCCTTCGCGGTCCCCGAATCGGCGGGGTCGGTGAAGATGACGAGTCCGACGCAGCCCGCCTGCTCGGCGAACTTCGCCTTGTAGCCGCGGAAGTTCCCGCCGTAGCGCGCCAGCGCGATCTTGCCGCGCGGATCGATGCCGAGTTCGCCCAGGCGCAGGAAATCCTCGCGCCGCCCGTAGTTCACGTAGACGACGCCCGCCTCTGCGGTGCCCGAGCCGCTCCACGCGTTCCACGCGATGTCGAGGTCGGGATGCGCCGTCTGCGGATCGATGGCGAGGTTCGGCTCGGTGACGGGGAGCGCAAGCACGCCGCGGCGCGCGCCGGGCGCCGGCGCGACCGCCGCGCCGTCTGCGCCGAGGATCTCGAGCCGCGCCTTCACAGGGCGCGCGAGCAGCGGGAAGAACTCCTGCACCTCGACCTCGAAGCCGTCGATGCCGTCGCCCATGGCGCGGAACTCGGCGACGAGGCGCTCGATCGTGCGGGCATCGCCGGCGGTGCCCGCGACGTGCGGTTCGCTCGCGAAGAGCGCGTGCGTGGCGGCGAGACGCGCCGCATCCGGCATGCGCGCGACGGTGGCGGGATCGAGTTCCTGCGCGGAGAGCGCGGCGGCGAGGAGGAGCGTGGCGGACATCGTTCAGTGCTCGAGGTAGTCGAGGTCGCGGTGGAAGGTCTCGTCGAGCGCAAGCGCCGCGATCAGCCCGATGGCGACGCAGCAGATGCCGAGCACCCAGGTCGCCTGGACCGCGCCGAGCGCGGGCTTCATCGCGAACCAGATCGAGGTGATCGGCACCGCCATGGCGCGTACGAAGTTGGGTGCGCTGGTTGCGGCGGTGGCGCGCAGGTTGGTGCCGAACTGCTCGCTGGCGGTGGTGACGAAGATCGCCCAGTAGCCCGTGGCGGCGCCGACAAGGCACATCATCCAGTAGAACTCCTGTGCGCCGCGCGGCGCGATCGCGAAGAAGAGGGCGATCGCGGCCGCCAGAAAGGCGAGGAATCCGATGATCGTGCGGGTGCGGCTGCGGATCACCTGCGAGGTAAGCCCGCTCGCGACGTCGCCGACGACGACGCCGAGATACGCCCAGAAGATCACCTTGCCCGGATTGATGTCTTCGGCGATTCCCATCGCCTTGCCGATCTCGGGCGCGAACACGAACATCACGCCGCCCACGAACCAGATCGGCATCGCCGAGAGGACGACCAGCGCGAAGCGCGCGAAACGGCGCGGCGGCCAGAGGAGCTGCAGTGGATTCCCGCGATGGATGCCCTCCTTCGCGCGCGCCTGCTCGAACAGGCCGCTCTCGACGACGCCGATGCGCAGTACAAGTAGGACGAGCCCGAGGCATCCGCCGAGCAGGTAGCAGTAGTTCCACGGAAGCGGCTCGAAGATGAGCCCTGCGGCGACGATGCCCGCGGCGACGGCGCCCGAGAGGCCGACGGTGGCGACGATGGTCGTACCGATCCCGCGCCTCGAAGTCGGCAGCATCTCGGAGACGAGGGTGATGCCCGCGCCAAGCTCGCCCGCAAGCCCGAAGCCGGCCACGAAGCGCAGCACCTCGTACTGCCAGATGTCGGTGACGAATGCGTTGAGGATGTTGGCGACCGAGTAGAGCAGGATCGAGCCGAAGAGCGTTCGCAGCCGGCCGAGCCGGTCGCCGAGGATGCCGAAGGCGATGCCGCCGAGCAGCATGCCGAGGAGCTGGATGTCGAGCAGGTTCTTGCCGATCCGCGTGATCTCGGCGGGATCGGTGACGCCAAGCGCCTTCAGGCTAGGGACGCGCAGGATCGAGAACAGGACGAGGTCGAACAGGTCGACGAAGTACCCGAGCGCCGCCACGGCGATCACCAGCACGGTCTTTCGGTCGATGGGCCGTTCGGCAGCCGGAGCGTCGCTCATGCAGCCATCGTAGTGGATGGCCCCGTGATTGATGGACCCGTGATTGATGGACCCGTGGTTGATGGACCCGTGGTTGATGGACCCGTGGTTGATGGCGGGACAGCCGAAGGATCGTCGGTCCTGCCCCGGAGGATCCTGCGGACAAGGCGCACGGTCCGCTCGATCACGATGAACGGCAGGAGCAGCAGGACGATGCGCGCCGACCAGCGCAGGACGCCTGCGGACCACACGATCCACTCGCGCCCGGCGAAGAGGCGGTCGTAGTCTGCCTGCGAGATCTGCGCGCCCGGGAAGTAGCCGCAGACGACGGCGAGCGCGTTGAAGAACAATCGCTCGAAGCGCGGATTCCCGAGCGGCACGTACACCGTCTCGATGAATCGGAAGTACGCCCGCGTGGCGTCCGGATTGGTGGTCGCGATCACGACATCGTTGAGGAACGTGCCGTAGTAGTCGGACTGCCCGTCGGCGAGCGGCGTCAGTTGCTTCATCTCGATGCTGAAGGGCGTCGCACGGCGGAGGTCGTCGAGATCGACGGGCTTCCCGCCCAGCGCGAGGTACGACCCCTCGAGCACATCGATGATGCCGACGCGGACCTCGCCGGCGACCTCGTACTTCGTCCGCACGAGCGTGTGCCCCTGTCCGTAGAGGAAGCCATTGATGGGGATGATGTCGACGCGATGGAACGGAATGCCCGCGCGCGAGAGGTAGACGCTCAGGCCCCTGCACTTGTTGGCGCAGTTCCCCTTGCCGTAGAGCATGGTCTGTTCATACAGCCTGCTCGGAAGCAGGTCGTAGATCGCCGAGGTGGACGAGTACGGGATCGAACCGATCACTCGGCGGGCATCGAGAACGGGCGACTCAGCGGACCAATCGATGACGGGATCCGCACCCACCTTGACCGCCGATGCCTTCTGGAACGCGATGGGCGATTCCCAGAGGAATGCGCCTGCCAATGCGAGCATGACGACCATCGCAGCGACTGCAATCAGTTCGACTGCGAGGATGACTCTTCGGATCGGCGGCACAGGACGGGCATCTATCGGCGTTTGAGCGTGCTGATTCGCACCGATCGCGGAAACGGTTGCGCGTGTCGCGTGAATCACCGCATCGTGCGGACGACGATGCTCGTGAACCGTCTTCAGCGACAGCGCTTCGATGAATCAGAGAAAGCCGACGCCAGTAAGTTGACGTCTGGCGGCAGCGCTCCAGCCGCGGTTCGCAGCCGGGCTCGCAGGCGACGGATGGAGGATCGTGGCGAACGACACGTCCTCGTCCGCGAGTGCGACGCGCGCACGCTCGGTGGCGAAGGCGCCGACGCCAATCAACATGCGTGGGCGCAGGACGCCGACGACCTCGCGAAGCGCGCGATCGCACTCCTGCGAGAGCGCCTCGCGGGCGAGGAGGGGCAGCTTGTCGGGCGTGATGTTGGCACCGGATTCGGACATGAACGCCAGTGGACACCAGTTCCACACGAAGGCGCGGCGGAAGAATCCCTCACGCGTGCCGAATTCCTCGGCCATGAGCCCCCAGAACCGCCGGCCGCTCACCTCCGATCTCGGGCAGTCGAGTCCATCGACCGGACGCTTCGGGTGCACGGCCTTCGGCGCGCGCACGCGACCATCGATGCCGAGGAACCCTCGCACCGCAGCGACCTCGCCGAAGGGCACGCCCGTCTGCGACATGCCGAACGGGCCGGGATTCATCCCGAGGAAGAGCGCGTCGATCGGCGCGCATGCAAGCGCGAGGTAGCGCTCATGGGGCTCGCGCGCGTAGTCGAGCGGCGCATAGGTGTAGGCCACGGGCTTGCCGAACGCGAGCGTGCGTGTCGCGCGCGCGAGCCGGCGCGAGGCGCGGACGAGCGCGCTCGCCGTGGCCGCCGGAGGGCGACTCGCTTTGTTTTGCGGGGCTTTCGTTGGTTTCGCGCGTGCCATTCCACGCGCTACACTAACCGCCCCAATGCTCACCTGGACAGGTGTCCGAGCGGTTGAAGGAGCAGCATTGGAAATGCTGTATACGGGGTAACCTGTATCGGGAGTTCGAATCTCCCCCTGTCCGTTACGAAGCAGGGTCAAACGACCATCCACGCGCCAACGGCGTCATCCCTGCGGTCTATTCTCCATCCTCCACTCTCACCCGCTTCGCGCAATCGCCCCGCGCATCGCGCGGGGCTGCTTCGTAACGGAGC
>JBEGLX010000009.1:0-64368 GCA_041183345.1 Planctomycetota bacterium | reverse complement strand
CAGCTCCTGGTGGACGAGGGCGATGCCCGCCTTGGTCGCATCGCGGACGCCGTCGAGCTCGACCGGCGCAAGCGCGCCGCGCGCGTCGGCGATCTCGAGCGAACCCTCGCTCGGCTGCACGACGCCGGAGAGGATCTTGAGCAGCGTCGACTTGCCGGCGCCATTCTCGCCGACGATCGCCAGCACCTCGCCGCCGCGCACATCCGCGTCGATGCCCGCGAGCGCCGTGACGCCCGCATAGCGGCGGCCGACGCCGCGCACGCGAAGGAAGATCGGTCGATCGGCGGGCATGCGAAGTCGCGCGAGGCTTACTTCGCGTCCCTACCTGCTTCCTTGCCGGCCTTGATCTTCGCCTTGAGGTCCTTCCAGAACGCCTCGGCGTTGTCCTTCTTGATGACCTTGGCGGGGATGTTGATGATGCCGTTCGCAGGCACCATCGACATGTCGCCCTTGCAGAAGGCGTTGAGGACGCGCACGCTCTCGTAGCCGTAGCCGTACGGATCCTGCACGACGGTGCCGAGCACGAAGCCTTCCTTGATCGCAGCGATCACATCGGCGCCTTCGTCGAACGCCGCAAGCTGGACCTTGCCTTCCTTGCCCGTCTGGCGGATGACCTCGACCGCGAGCGTCGAGTTGTACTCAAACAGGCCCGTCATCAGCGCGAGGTCGGGGTGCTTGATCATCACGTCCTCGATGTTCGCCTTCGCCTTCGCGCGGTCGAACGAGTCGGTCCATGTGCCCACGATCGTGTAGCCCGCCTCGGTGAACACCTTCGAGGGCTCGTCGTAGCGCGTCGGATCGGGCGAGCGGCCGAGAAGGCCGTCGATGAAGCCCTGGCGGCGGCGCTTGGCGTTGTCCTGCTCGAGGCGCCCGATGAAGATCGCGACCTTGCCGCCCTTGCAGCCTTCGCGCGCGAGCTTGCCGCACATGAGGCCTGCGTCGTAGTTGTCCATGCCGATGTAGCACAGGCGCGGCGCCTTCGGCGCGTCGGAGTCGTTGGTGATGAGCAGGCTCTTCTCGGCCACCAGGTTCATGACCTCGGCCTGGTTCGTCGGATCGATCGGGCTGACCGAGATGCCATCGATGCCCTTGATGACGAGGTCCTCGAGCATGCGCTTCTGGTCGCCGAGGCCGCCGCCGGGGAACTCGACGGTCACATCGCAATCGATGTCCTTCGCCTTGCCCGCGGCGATCGCGCCGGCCTTGGCGATGGTCCAGAAGTCGGCGACGCCGTTCGACACGAACGCGACATGCGGGCGCTTCTTCGGCGACGCCTTGTAGCCAGCGATGCGCTCCTTCTGCGCGGCGACGAGGTCGCCGGCGGGATCACCGGCGGGCGCTGCCGCCACGAGTCCAAGTCCGAGTCCTGCGAGGGCGACGATCGAGATGAGCTTCTTCATGGTTCTCTCCTCTATGCCTTTCGATGCCTTGGCGCGGCGCGGTCAACCGACCGTCATGCCGCCGTTCACATGGATGTCCTGACCGGTGACGAAATTCGACGCCTCGCTGGCGAGGTACACGACCGTGCCCGCGAGGTCCTGCGGAATGCCCCAGCGCCCCATCGGGATCAGGCGGCGGTAGGCCTCCTTCTCATGCTCGGGGTCGTTGGCGTGGCGCTCGACCGGGATCCAGCCCGGCGCGATCATGTTCACGGTGATGTTCCATGGCGCGAGCTCGTTGGCCATCGACCGCGACCAGCCGATCTGCCCGCCCTTCGCGGCCACGTACGCGCTGAACGGCGCGACGCCGCGGTTGAACACCTCGCTGGTGATGTTGATGATGCGCCCCCACTTCTGCTTCTTCATGTGCGGCAGCACCTCGCGCGTGATCAGGTACGGGCTCTTCACGAAGAAGTCGTACATCGACTGGTAGAACTCCCAGTCGTACTGCTCGATCGGCTTGAGCGGCTGCGCGGGGGTCGCGTTCGGGATCACGATGTCGATCGGGCCGAGTTCCTTCGCGATCTGCGCGCACAGCGACTTCACCTCGCCGGGGTCGATCACGTTGGCGCGGTAGAGCCCGCCCGTGAAGCCCTCGGCCTTGAACTCGGCGAAGGTCTGCTCGGCGAAGTCCTTGCCATTGGCGTAGTTGAAGGCGACCTTGGCGCCCGCGGCGCCGAGGGCGAAGGCCATCGCCTTGCCGAGCCCCTTCGAGGAGCCCGTGACGAGCGCGACCTTGCCGTTCAGGTTGTAGTTCGGGGCGTGCATGGGGCGACGCATCCTACAGGACACGGGCGGCGCGTCGAGTTTCTCACGCAGGATTCGACCGCGCGGAAGCGGTGTGTCCCGCGTAGGTCACCAGCCTCCAGAGCCATTCGAAGGGGCCGATGCGGAAGAACCCGAGCCAAGCGGTCGCGAAGCACACGAGCCCGAGCCAGACGAGGAACACGGTGAGCGCCGCCTGCGCGTCGCCGAGCGTGCCGAACCACGCGAGCCCCCACCAATACGAGATGCCCGTGCAGACGAGCGACTCGCAGAGGTAGACCGTGAACGACATCCGCCCCGCGCGCTCGAGCGCGGTCGCGATCGCCGACGGGAGCCGCGGTCCCCACTCGATGATGATCGCGGCGTAGGCGAGGGGAAGGACCATGGCGCCGAACGCGATGAGCAGCCCGTAGGCGACGCGCGCCACCGTGCTGTCGAAGCCGAGCACCAGCATCGAGCCCACGCCGCCAACGGAAAGCACGGCGCCGATCGGCAGTCCGACCAGCGCGATCTTGCGCCGCGTCGCCGAGCGCTCGGGGCTGAAGAGTCCCGCCTTGAAGGCGTAGACGCCGCAGATCATCATCAGGAGTGACTGCCATCCGTAGCTGAAGAAGGCCGCGATGAACCCGAACGCGAAGGCGACGACGCGGAAGGCAAGCGCGTCGAGGAACGGTCCCTCGCGGTACGCCGCCGTCTCGGCCGACAGCCAGATCGGATCGGACGGGTTGAAGTTCGCAGCCTGCATCGCCGCGAAGCCACGCTCGATCGTCCCGTCGGCGACGGCCTCCGCGGCGGGATCAGGAGTCGGGAACATCGAGCCAAGCGTCTGCGCCGCCACCCCGAGCAGCGTGACGACCACGACGACGCCCATGAGCGCCAGCGCGATCCAGCCGACGGTGCGCCGCGAGAGGCCGCTCACGGCGAGCGCGATCACGCCGAGCACCGCATAGAGGGTGAGGATGTCGCCGTACCAGATGAGCGTCCAGTGGAGGATGCCCACGAGGGCGAGCAATCCGATCCGCCGCAGTCCGATCGGCCAGCGGCTGGCGCCCTGCGCCTCCGCGCGCGCGGCCTGCATCGCCAGACCGAAGCCGAACAGCATCGAGAAGAGCGAGATGAACTTGTAGGTGCAGCATGCGTCGACGATGGCCCAGGCCGCGAGATCGGCATTGCTGCGCGGCGCGCCGTCCATCGTGAGCGAGGGCTCGATGGCCGTTCCGAACGGCGCGAAGAAGAAGCGTGCGTTCACCAGGATGATGCCGAGTAGCGCGATACCGCGGGCGATATCGACGCCGCGGATGCGTTCAGATCGTTCGATCGGTGCCAGCGTCATGCGGGCACACTATCGACCAGCGCCGATCGCCACAAGTTCGCGCGCATTCCGGTGGTAGAGCACGCCGTCGGCGCACGACGGTCCCGACAGCGACCAGCAGTCGCCGAGCGGGCCGAGGTCGTTCACCGCGACCAGCGCGCGCTGGTCGAGGTCCTCGGCGGTGATGTCGACGACATAGACGGTGCCGAGCATGGTGGTGATGTAGAGGTGCTTGCCGATCACGACGGGCGTCGGGAAGAACGCGTCGATCTCCCAGCCGTCGGTGCGCGAGCGGTCCTCGTCGGCGATCTCGATGCCGCGCGCGTCGACCGTCTTCGTGCGCAGCGGCTTGCCGTACTTCGGCTCGCCCGCAGTGTCGACGCCGACGGGCAGCTCCATGTACTCGACGCGGCCCGTCTCGACATCCACTCGTCCGAGCGAGTACGCAGGCCCGCTGTGCCCCGCCGGCGCGAGGCCGTTGCGGCGGTTGTTCGTCGTGCACAGGAACCAGTGGTATCCGCCCGCGACGAGGTTCGTGTGCCACTGCGGATGGACATGCAGCTGCTCGCCAGCAGCAAGCGGGTGCACGGGGTCGGGCAGGCGGCGGATGTCGGCGTTGACGAGCTTCGTCGGCACGAGCGTCGCGGGATCGAAGCGCAGCACATCCGCGTACTCGCCGAGCGGCTGCTCGCGCACAAGCGCGCCCGTCGTCGCATCAAGCACGACATGCGACTGCACGCGTCCGTTGCGGAACCAGTACGCATAGCGCGCATCGGAGTGCAGCGCGTAGAGCGCCTCCCAGCCACCATCGTCGGCGGGCGCGTACGCCCACACGCGCTTCCCATTCGCGGGGTCGATCATCGAGAGGCCGACCGGCTTCTCGGGGACATCATGCGGCCCGCCGCGCCCGATCAGGATGCCGCGCGGACCAAGCACGGGCGTGCAGTAGAACGTGCACGGGTCCTCGGAGATCCACGCCACCTTGCCGGTCGCGCGGTCGATCGCGTGCAGGTAGTTCCAGTCATCGCGCGCGGCGTCGTAGCGCGCATGGTCCTTCGCGATCGGCTCGATGGTCACGAGATGCTCGCCCACCGCGATCGGCTCGCACTGGCGGTTGAACGGATACGCCTCCGGCTGCGTGCGGAACTCGCGGCGCCAGACCTCGCCGCCGTCGCGGTCGAAGCACGCCATCACGCCAGAGCTGTTGAAGAACCACACGCGCGTGTGGCTTGCGATCGGCGACCACGAGGTCGAGTCGCTGAAGGCGTACATCTGCGGACTTGTGCGGCCGCCAGCGAGTTCGCGCGACCAGATGATGCGGCCGCTCGCGCGGTCAATCGCATGACCAAGCACGCGGTTCGACTGCCGCGGCCCGTCGACCGCCTGCTCGGGGAATGTCGTCAGGTAGATGCGGTCGTCCACGACGGCGATGCCGCCCTGCCCGGAGTTCGGCAGTGGGCAGCGCCATAGGATGTTCTCATTGCGCGCGACCGACCACTCAGTCGGGGCGGTCGCCTCGGGCACGATCCAGTTCGCGTGCGGGCCGGCGGCCTGCGGCCACGCGTCGTGGAACCTCGGCGCCTGTGCACAAGAAGCAAGTGCGGCGATCAGAACGACGAGCGCGGCGCGAATCATGCGCGAAGCGTAACGCGGAGCGCGTGGCGTCACGAGTCGATCTCCGGGAAGGCCGAGCGCTCGCAGCTGCGGCTGCTCGCTCTGGTGCTCCGGCGGGGGGTGACAGCGACTCCCGCGTCCGGTGTTCCGCAGACTTCGTCTGCGGGCACTCACATCCAACAAGCACCAGAGGGAGCGGCCGCAGCCGCGACCGCTCAAATCACGGGCATACTTCGTCTGCGGGCACTCATTGCAGGCGGACTCCAACGCTGCCCAGCACCAAAGCGAGCGAAAGCGAAGCGAGTCGCGAGCGCTCAAACCTCGGGAGCGGCCGCAGCCGCGACCGCTAAAGCATGATTTCCTTGATCGGCTCCGCGCCCTCCACGCCGACGAGCTTCTGGTCAAGCCCCGCGTAGAAATACGTCAGGTGGTTCGGATCGAGCCCCATGCACGCGAGCACCGTCGCGTGCAGGTGCTTCACATGGAACCGCTTGTCGACGCCGATCGAGCCGAGCTCGTCGGTGTAGCCGACCGTGGTGCCGCCCTTGATGCCGCCGCCCGCCATCCACATGGTGAATCCGTACGAGTTGTGGTCGCGGCCCGTGCCCTGCGCGTATTCCGCCGTCGGCTGCCGGCCGAACTCGCCGCCCCAGATGACGATGGTCTCATCGAGCAGTCCGCGGCGCTTGAGGTCCTTCAGGAGTCCGGCGACGGGCTTGTCGGTGCGACCCGCGTGGAACTCGTGGTTCATCTTGAGGTCGCCGTGCGCGTCCCACGACTCGTCGTTGTGGCCGCCGCCCGAGTAGACCTGCACGAATCGCACGCCCCGCTCGACCAGCCTTCGCGCGAGCAGCAGCTTGTTGCCGAACTCGCGCGTGCGCTCCTCGTCGCAGCCGTAGAGCTCCTTCGTCTCCTTGCTCTCGTTCGCGAGCTCGACCGCCTCGGGAGCCGTCGACTGCATGCGGTACGCGAGCTCGTAGCTCTCGATGCGGCTCTCGAGCTCGGAGTTTCCCGAGCGCAGCATCGCGTGGCGGGTGTTCCACATCTTCAGCCGGTCGAGCATCGAGCGCTGCATCGAGTCGGTGCGCCCCTCGGGGTTCGCGAGATCGAGGATCGGCGGGCCCTCGCCGCGCAGCACCGTGCCCTGGTAGATCGCGGGCATGTAGCCGCTCGACCAGTTCTTCGCGCCCGAGATCGGGCCGCCGGCGCTGTCGAGCATCACGACGAATCCCGGCAGGTTCTGGTTCACCGTGCCGAGGCCGTAGTTCACCCACGAGCCGAGCGCAGGGCCGCCGAGCAGCTTGCCCGAGTTCATCATCAGCATCGCGCTGCCGTGGATCGGGCTGTCGGCGTACATGCTCTTGATGAACGCCATGTCGTCGACGCACTGCGCGGTGTGCGGGAAGAGGTCGCTCACCCACGCGCCGCACTCGCCGTACCGGCGGAACTTCCACTTCGGGCCGACCACGCGGCCCTCGTTCCTGTCGCCGCCGCGGCCCTTCGTCTTCACCTTGACCGTCTTGCCGTCGTACTTGTAGAGGTCGGGCTTGTAGTCGTAGGTGTCGACATGGCTCGGCCCGCCGTAGCAGAAGATGAAGATCACGCTCTTCGCCTTGCCGGGGAGCATCGCCGGCTTCGCGGCGAGCGGATTCGCCGCGATCGGCGTGACGCCATCGAACGCGTGCGCCTGCTTCTGCAGGAATCCGTCTCGGAACAGCACGTCCGCCAGCGCCACCGAGGTGAACGCGCCGCCCGCCTGCCAGAGGAACTCGCGCCGGGTTCGGCCGCAGAAGGTGTTTCGTGGTCGTTCGAGTGGGTTGCTCATGGCTTCACCGTTTCGCCTTCGTCGTCAGTCGATGTACAGGAATTCGTTGAGGTTGAAGAGGACGAGGCACAGGCTGTCCATCGCCTTCTCGGGCGACAGGCCTTCCTTCTTCTGGACTTCGTCGAGGAACGCGAGGGCTTCATCGACTTCCTTGGGGTCCGGCGTGCGTCCGCTCGCGAGCTCTCGCGCGCGCACGATCTGCCTGCGGCGGTCGCCGGGGAACTCGCGCTCGACGCGGCGGGCGAGCTTCGCCGACTCCTCGTTGGTGAGCACGCCGTTCATCATCGACAGCGACTGCGTCGGCACCACGGTCGCGAAGCGCACGGGGCACGGGCTGTCGAGGTCGGCGAGGTCGAACGAGGTCATCAGCGGGTGCTGCAGCGAGCGCTTGAGCTTGATGTAGAGGCTGCGGCGCGTCCATGACTCGCGGTCGGTCAGCGGCCAGACCTCGTTCGGGCGCGACGAGGTCTCGAGCACTTCCTTCGGCAGCGGCGGAAGCACGGGCGGACCGCCCATCGCCGCGTTGAGCGTGCCGTTCGCGACCAGCATCGAGTCGCGCAGCTCCTCGGCCGAGAGGCGGCGCATGCGGAAGCGCGTGAGGAGCTCGTTGGGCGCGTCCTTGGCGAGCGCATCGGCGTTGGGGATGCTCGACATGCGGTACGCGCCGCTCGTCATCATCAGGCGATGCATCGCCTTCATGCTGCCGCCGCGCTCGACCATCGTCGCCGCGAGCCAGTCGAGGAGCTCGGGATGCGTCGGCTGCTCGCCAAGCCTGCCGAAGTCGTTCGGAGTCGGGCAGATGCCGATGCCGAAGTGGTGCTGCCAGAGCCGGTTCGCGATCGTGCGCCAGGCAAGGCCGTTGCGCGCGTCGGTCATCCAGTTCGCGAGCGCCAGGCGGCGCCCCGAGCTCTCGCCGTGCGCGGGCTTGACCGCGGGGTCCGAGTGGAAGCGCGCCGCGATCAGCGGAACGATCGGCTCGACCTTGTCGCCGAGCGAGTGCGGGCTCCCGCGGAGCATGACGTGCGTCTCGGGCACGTTCTTCATCTCGCGCACCGCGAGCACGGTCTCGCCCTTCCAGTCGGGCGCGCGCAGCGCTGCGAGCTGCGCATGGAGCTCGTCGTAGCGCCTCGCGGCCTCGTCGCCTGCGCGCGCGGCGATCTCCGCCCGATGCGTGTCAGGGCGCGCGATGCCGAGCGCGGCCGCCCGGATCTCGGCCTCGCCGATCACGCGGCCGTAGAAGCGCACCTCATCGATGTCGCCCGTGAAGGCGCCGCCGCCCGGAAGCATGGCGCCGATCGAGAGCTTGCGCGGGTTGTCGAGCCGCGCCTTCGATCCGCGCGCGCGGTCGACGGCCACGCCGTCGATCCACAGCGCGATGTCGCCCGTCTCGCGGCTGCGCGTGAAGGCGACATGGTGCCAGCGGCCGTCATTGTGGCCGGGGCCCGAGGAGACGAAGGTCTCGGGATCGCCCGTGCCCGCGCTCACGTAGCCGTGCGAGATGTACGACACGCCGAAGTCGCGGACGATGCCGGGGATCTCGCCGTCGACGAGCCCCTTGCCGAGGAACCAGCGGCGGTCGCCATCGGACCCGCCGCCAACGTCGGTGGTGCGGAAGAAGAACGAGATGGTGAAGTCGTCGCCGACGGGGCGCTCGATCTCGACGCGGTCGTCGCCGCCGTCGAAGTGGAAGCACTTGCCGATGATGCCCGGCGCCTCGAAGCCGGCGTCGCGCACGCTCGCGGCGGCGGCGCCGGGGACCGCGTTCACGGCCTCCGCGCTCTTCGCATCCTCGAACTTCAGGTGCGCGACCAGCCCCTCGGACGACGCGATGTCGGGGAACGCATCGAGCGTCGCGAACCCGGCCTTCGACTCGATCGCGCGGATCTCGCCCACGATCGCATCGCGCTTGGCGAGGAACTCCTTGATCTCGGCCTCGGGATCGACCTTGCCGAAGTCGCTCCGCACCATGCGCAGCACGTTGTCGGCCTCGATCGAGTTGAACGGCGACTCCTTGTAGGGCGCGACGCCCGCGAAGTACGCGGCGAACTGGTAGTACTCCTTCTGCCGGATCGGGTCGCCCTTGTGGTCGTGGCATCGCGCGCAGTTCATGCTGATGGCAAGGAACGTGCGCGCGGTCGTGTCGACCATCGAGTCCATGTCGTCGGCGAGCGCCTGCTTGAGGTCGGGCACCTCGTCGTCCCACAGTCCGAGGCGATAAAAGCCCGTCGCCACCAGCGTGTCGAAGTCGCGGTCGGCGAGCTCGTCGCCCGCCACGTGCGCCTTCACGAAGCGCGCGTAGGGCATGTCGTCGTTCAGCGCCCGCACGAGGAAGTCGCGGTACTTCCACGCCGAGTTCTTGTCGCTGTCGCGCTCGAAGCCGTTGGTGTCGGCGTAGCGGACGAGGTCGAGCCAGTGGCGCGCCCACTTCTCGCCGTAGTGCTGGCTCGCGAGCAGGCGGTCGACGAGGCGCTCGTAGGCGTCGGGCGACTGGTCGGCGATGAAGGCGGCGACCTCCTCGGGAGTCGGCGGCAGGCCGGTCAGGTCGTAGCTCGCGCGGCGGATGAGGGTCTCGCGGTCGGCCTCGGCTGCAGGCTTCAGCCCGGCGGCCTCGATGCGGGCGAGGATGAAGCGGTCGATCTCGTTGCGGCACCAGGCGGCGTCACGCACCTGCGGCGCGGCCGGCTTGGCAAGGTCGCGGTACGCCCACCACGAGTCACGCGCCGCATTGGCGCGGGCGATGAAGGTCTCCTCGGTCGAGGGCTTCGGCGGGGTGGCGGGCTTCGCCTCCGCTGTGGGTGTGGGTGTGGGCGCGGATGCCGGCGGGTCGCCGCCGAGACCGAGCGCCAGGATCCCCACCAACGCCGCAGACGCGGCCGCAGAGGCTCCCAGGACAGAGGACGCAACCAATCCATGGCGACGCATGTCGGGAAGGTACCTCAGACCCTTGCCGAACCAATCCCCTGCTCCCGTCTTGACGGTCGAAATCCCGATATTGCCGCCATGCCCGTGCTCGCGACCGAACTCATGCCCGAGTGGCTCTTCCAGATCCTCGCCTGGGTGCCCGCCATCATCTTCCCCGCGGCTTCGGGGCTGCAGCTGCTCGCGATCCTGCACAAGCGCAACGCAGAGGGCGTTTCGGTCACGGCTTGGGCGATGTTCGCGGTCGCGAACATGTGCTTGTTCATCTACACCGAGAAATACACGGAAATGGAATCGATCCTCGGTGCCCTCGGGACGGCGGGCATCAATGTATGCATCGTGGTGGCCTGCTTTCGGTACCGAAGGCCGGACCTGAAAACGGACGCAGGGAATCCCAATCCGCCACCGAGCGTCTGAAGGCGCCCGCGACGACGAGGACCATTTGATGGAACCCGCGCGGGATCCCGCTCGTAGCAACGGAGGATCATCATGTTCAGCTCACGCCGCCGCCCGCTTCCTTGCAACGTCGTCCTGCGCGCAGCCAGCCTGCGCGATCGCCTGCTTCGCAACCGCCGGCTGCTGCCTGCCTGCGCGCTCCTCGGCGCAGCGACGGCCCTTCAGGGCTGCGTCGCCGTCGGCGGCACCGCGCGTCACGAGTGTCCCACCGTCGGCCGCCAGCTGATCGACCTGAAGGCCGCGCTCGACGCGGGAGCCATGACCGAGTCGGAGTACGCGTCCGCGAAGCAGCAGATACTCGCCACGAGGTCGTGAGCCCGCGGGCGGCCCACCCGCTTCCGCATCATTCGCGCAGCGATCCATCGATCGCGGCGCGAATTGTCTTTGCGTAGTGGTCGAAGTCGATCGGCTTGCGGATGAAGGCGCTCACGCCGATCTCCGCCGCAGTGCGCTCCGCGCGCGCATCGCCGAATCCCGTGCAGCAGACGACGGGGATGCCGGGACGCAGGCGCTTCGCCTCGCGTGCGAGCGACAGTCCGTCCATGCCGGGCATGGCGACGTCGGTGAGGAGCAGCGAGAAGCGCTCGTCCGTGCGTCCGAGCAGATCGACCGCGTCCTGTGCGCGGCTCTGCGCGATCACCTCGTAGCCGAGGCTCTCGAGGATCTGCTTCGCGACCTCGAGCACCGCGGCGTCGTCGTCGACCAGCAGGATCCGGTCGCCCGTGAGCGTCGACTCCTCGGCGGCCTTGATCTCGGCCTCGAGCTGCTCGACGGACGGCTGCTCGTCGGAATCGATCGGTTCGCGGAGCGAGATCGGCAGGAAGAGCTCGCGCTGCGTGCCTCCCGACGGGAGACCCATCACCGTCAGCTCGCCGCGATGCTCGCCGGCGATGCGGTGCGCGGCGGTGAGCGCAAGCTGGCGCGCGCGCGGCATCGAGCCCGTGTCGGTGATGGCGAGGCGCAGCCAGCTGCCGCGGTCGCGCTCGATGCGCTCGAGCACGATGCGGATCTCGCCCTCCTGTCCCTCGAGCGCCTCGAGGGCATGGGCGAACACCTGCATGATGAGCTCGCGGATCGACGCCTCGTCTCCGAGCACATGGCCGGTCTCCGGGTCGATCGCAGCCGAGATCCGCGCCGACGTGGGCGCGGAGCGGCGGACGGTCGCGGCGATCTCGACGGTGATCTCGCCGACGTCGACGACCTCGAGCACGCGGTCGCGCGTGCGCGAGATGGCGAACATCTGCTGCACGAGCTCGCTGGCGCGCGCGGCCGATCCGCGCATGTCGCGCAGCATGTGCCGCGTGCGCTCGTCCATCCCCGGCGCGCGCTCGAGCATGTCGCTATACAGAAGGATCGGCCACAGCAGGTTGTTGAAGTCGTGGGCGATGCCCGAGGCGAGGCGGCTGACGGCGTCCTGGCGCTGGCGGTCGCGCAGGTCGCGGTCGGTGCGCTCGCGCGCGATCGCCGCGGCGAAACCGCCCGCAAGCGCGCGCAGGGCCGCACGCTCGATGCGCGACATGCTCCTCGGCGCGCTCTCGGCTGGCTCGCACACGATCATGCCCCAGAGCTCGCCATCGACGGAGAGCGGCTTCACCACCAGCGTCGCGCCCGGCTCGTGCCACTCGATCGCCTGCCCGCGCGCCAGCTGATCGACCTCCTCGTTGGACACCTGCTTCGTGCGCGCCTGATGCGGCCACGGCGCACCGAACATCGGCTGCCAGATGAAGTCCTCCTCCTTGCCGTGCTCGTCGGGATCGAGCCGCACGAGCGCCAGCGCCCTCGCGCCCAGTGCTGCGCCGACGAGGGCGAGCGCGGGCGTCGCCGCGGCGCGCCAGTCGGTCGAGGCGATCAGGCGCTCGTTCGCGACCGCGCACGACTCGATCAGCTGCCCGCGGCGCTCGATCTCGCGCTGCGCGTGAAGGCGCGCGTACATGACGCCCGCGAGATCGGCGAGGAACGACAGAGCCTGATGATGGCGGCGACCGAAGCTCCGCGGCTGTGCGCTCGCAAAGCCGATGGTGCCGACGACCGCGTCGCCCGACCGGACAGGCAGATACAGCCGCGAGCGGATGGCGTGCCCGTGCCCAGGCGGCTCCTCGGCGTCCGCCGCCGGGATCTCCTCGAGGTCGACGGTCCGACCTGAGCGGACGACCTCCCCGGGATGCCGCTGATCGGCGGTGCGCTCCGCGTTCTGCCTCTCGAGTTCCGTGAGTCCGCGCCCGAAGACGAGCCTCAGACGCGAAGTGCCGGGCTCGACGAAGTAGATGCCCGAGTACTCGACCGTGAAGAGACGAGACGACATCGCATCGATCAGTCGCCCGAGCTCCTCGAGCGAGCGCGCGCCCGCGAGCAGTCGCGCGGCGCGGCGATCGAAGTCGTTCTTGACAAGCAGCCAGCGGACGTTTGATTCGAGCTCCGACGGCGGCAGCTCCGCGACCAGCCGATGCCCCACTCGATCGCAGAGCGTGGAGAACTTCGCGAGCATCGCGTCGGAGACCTGGGGCGCGCCGGGCGCGCTGTGCATGCTCGCGAAGCCGTACGAGCCCAGCGCGATGTGGATCACCTCGGCGCCCGCCGAGTCAACGGATCTGCTCCAGGGCCCCTCGTGCGGCCAATCCACGAACAGACCCGCGAGTGCGTTGAACTTCGGCACGGGACCGAACCGCCCGACGCGCTCGATGCGGCGATCCTCGGGTGCGCCGACCCGCCAGAGCCAGATCTCGCCCGCGTGGCATCCCAGCGCCGCGGCGGCAGCCTGGGCGATGGCATCGGCCACAGCATGGAGCCCTACTGAGTCGTCCTTGGGTGCCGCGAGGATGGCCTCGAGATCCGAGGGCATGAGGCGAGAGCGTACGTCTCGGAAGTAGTCGGAGCAACACCATCTGCTTGACAGCCGCTCCGCCGCCAACGAACCTGATCGCATGAATCCACGACGCTCCCGTCGCTCGACGCTTGCCAGTTTCGCACTCGTGCTCATCGCGGCCGCTGGATTTGCCGCCGCTCAGGCCGCCGACGCGCCCAAGCCTCCGGCGGCGAAGGAGCGCCTGCTGGTCTTCTCGAAGACCGCGGGCTTCCGCCACCAGTCGATTCCAGATGGGGTGAAAGCCCTCCAGGAATTGTTCCGGGATCGCTATGACGTCGAGACCAGCGAGGATTCAGCCGTCTTCTCCCGCGACAACCTCAAGCGGTTCAAGGCGGTCGTGTTCCTGTCGACCACGGGAGACATCCTGAACGACGAGCAGGAGAAGGCGTTCGAGGGCTTCATCAAGGCCGGCGGCGGCTACGCCGGGGTGCACGCAGCGGCAGACACCGAGCACAGCTGGCCCTGGTACGGAGAATTGGTGGGCGCCTACTTCAAGACGCACCCGCACATCCAGCCCGCGGACCTCAAGGTGGAGGACCGATCGCATCGCTCGACGCGCATGCTTCCTGCGGATTGGCGCCGCACCGACGAGTGGTACGTCTACGACAAGTCGCCCCGCGACCGCGTCAAGATCCTGCTCAGCATCAGCTCGAAGCTTGAGGGCGCGAACATGGGCTCCGATCACCCGATCGCGTGGTTCCACGAGTTCCAGGGCGGGCGCGCGTGGTACACCGGAGGCGGGCACACGAGCGAGAGCTTCAAAGAAGAACTCTTCCTCAAGCATCTTGAAGGCGGCATCCTCTGGGCTGCGGGCGCGGCGGACACTGCACCAGGGACCGCGAAATCAACCCCGTCTGAACAGCGATAACGCACGTCTGATTGGATCGTGCGCGCGGTCTGTAGGGGTTTGCTGCATAAAGACCTCCTCTATTCCAAAGAGAGGCGTATTTTTGAGGTCTTGGACGTAGGCAGCGATGGACAGGATCATCATTCGGTGCTACCTTTCGTCTGACGCGGTTCGTCCCGCGTCCTAAAACTGATCTTTTCCCCCATGGGGCTACTGCGAAGCCGATCTCGCAGTGGCCCTTTTTCATTCCTCCAGTCAGGAGGAATGAAAAAGATCATTGAGCGGTCGCCGCGTATCGGAGCGGTCGCCGCGTATCGGAGCGGTCGCCGCGTGTTGGGGCGGTCGCCGCTGCGGCGGCTCCCTCTGGTGCTTGGAAGCGTGGAAGTTCGCTTGCAATGAGTGCCCGCAGACGAAGTCTGCGGAACGGGTTGCGTGGGAGTCGACTCCTGACGCACGTGGTTCCGCAGATTCCGGCGTTGCCTCCATCTGCGGGCACTCATGATTGAGCGGTCGCCGCTGCGGCGGCGACCTCTGGTGCTTGTTGGTCTTTCGGAGTCGACTCCTGAAGCACGCGGTTCCGCAGATTTCGGCTGCGCCTCCATCTGCAGACAGTCTCTGCAAGCGGACCGCTACGAAATGGGATCGAAGCCAACGGACCCCCAGCCCGCGGCGCGCCGAAATCACCCGCCGAAACGCCTTGGGCTCAGGAACCCGATCGGGAGCTTCGTGCCGCGGGTCGTCGCGAGATCCGCCAGCACTTCGCCCATCACGGGCGCGAACTTGAAGCCGTGCCCGCTGAAGCCGCAGGCGATCGCGACGTTTGCGTGCGACGGATGCAGTCCGACGACGAAATCGGCGTCGGCCGACATCGTGTAGAGGCAGTGCTTCGCTGCGACCACCTTCCGCGCGAGGGCGCTCGGCACGCGCTCGACCGTCGCCGTCACGGTCTCGCGCACGACCGCATCGTCGATCGGCTCCGCGATCTGCTCGGGGCGGACCCTCGGACCGCGTCCATGCAGCCCGACCTTCATGCCGTGCGGCTCCCCCATGCCCTCGAAGGCAGGGATTCCGTAGATCGCGGGCTCGATGCCGCGGTCGAAGAGCCAGACCGGCATCGTCGATTCCTGCCAGGACGGATCGCGCGCGTCATCAAGCCACACGAGCGTCTCCCTCGTCGGCTCGAGGCGCACGGCAGGCACGCCGAGCAGCCCCGGCATCCACGCTCCGCTGCTCAGGACCAGCGCGCCCGCCTCGAACCGCCCCGCGTCGGTCTCGACCCATGCGTGCGCGCCATCGGCGCCCCACGCGCGGATCGGCATGTTGCGCTCGATGCGCGCGCCGAGCCGTGCCGCGCGCGCAAGCGCAGCGCGAATCGTCGCCTCGGGGCGCACGAAGCCGCCCCGCTTCTCGGTCACGACCTCCCAATCGCTCGGCACGCTGAACTGCGGATGCCTGCGCCGCAGCTCGCCGCCATCGATGGCCTCGACCTCGAGTCCGTGCTCGCGCGCACTCCGCAGCATGCCGGCGGAGACCACGTTGCCAGGCACGCCGCCGACGACCAGCCCGGTCTCGCGCCGCAGCGCCTCGCCGCACTCATCCGACAGCCGATCGAAGCACTCGTAGGCGCGGCGCAGGAGCGGGACGTAGTCGGGATGCTCGAAGTACGACAGCCGGATCACGCGGCTGCCTCCATGCGACGAGCCCGACGCATGCGGCGGATCGAAGCGGTCGATTCCGAGTGCGCGCACGCCGCGCGCAGCCAGTTCCGCCAGCGCGCACGAACCCATCGCGCCCAGACCAACCACGATGACGTCGACGCCGCTCTTCATGCAGCGATCATCGGCGAATCGACTGGACTTTCACAAGCCCCAGCGCTGGAGGAGCATGGTCACATCGCGCGGTCCGACGACGCCGTCGAGGTCGAGGTCGCCGACTCCCGTGCGATCCCACTCGCTGAGCAGGATCACCAGGTCCGCCGCGCTCACCGTGCCTTCGCCATCGAGGTTCGCGCTGTTGAAGAGGCGCGGCGTCACGGTGATCGTGACCGAGCGCTCGGAAGCGAGCCCGCTCGAGTCGACGCCACGGCAGGTCAGGACATGGGTGCCGGCAGTGAGGTTGCGGCGGACGAGCAGCCGTCCGCTTCCGAGCAGGCCGTCGCGCGAACTCGTCCACGTCACCGACGACTCGGGCAGCAGTCGATCCTCGATGTCCCAGGCCGATCCATGCATGAGCACGGTCGCGCCCTGCGGCACCGAATCGTTCGCGGTCGGGCCGATGATGTGGACGTCGGGCGGCTGGCTGGCGCCGAAGCGCATGGTGTGGCTCTGCGCGGAGCCGATGTTCATGCCGTCGCTCACCCGCACGGCGAAGCGGCCAAGGGCGCCTTCGCTCGCGGGCACGTGCTTCGGGTCGAACTCGAAGGATCCCGTCGACTCGCCGACGCAGATCGGCAGCCATGAATCGCCGCCGTCGGGCGAATAGAGGAGGTCGGCGACAAGCGCGTCGCCATCCGCGTCGGTCGCGGTCCAATCGATGCGCGCGCGTCCCGCGAGCGGGCCCGTGCCCGCCTCGTCCCACGCCACCGAGAGTTCGGTCACGCGTGGCGCGTGCGCGCTGCGCAGGAGCTCCGCCAGCGGGCGATCGACCGCGCCCTTGCGGATCTCGCGGACGAGGACGCGCGCGATGGCTTGCCCATCGACCGCGAGCGGAAGGTTCACGTAGAGCGAGGTGGCGCCATGGAAGTGCCCCGCCAGCGCGCAGGATTCGCGGCAGGTCGCCGTGTTCACGCGCACCGCGTGGAGCCGCGCGCCCGTCGCAGCGAAGGCCTCGACAAGGACATTGCCGGACGGATCATCGACGGTGGGAGCGACCCGCTCATGCACCATCGCGGGAGCGAGCGCGACGCGGCGCATGACGTGGTCGTGGACGCCGGCGATGCGCAGCACGGTGGCAGCGTCATCCACAGGCGGACCGCCTGCGTCGTCGCCGCCATCGAAGGCCAGGCATTGCGAGCGCGCGTCATCGATCGCATCGAGATAGGTGCCCGAAGCGATCCATGCATCGACGGTGTTCAGGCTCGGCACCATCACGTCGCGCTTCGTCGTCGGCATGACCGGCGCGATGCCGAGCGGATCGCGCAACTGCTGCTCGACGTCGTAGCCGACCACGCCGATCTGGAACTGGTTGTGGGGCTGGCCCCAGCAGTGCCCCATCTCGTGGGCGAACGTCCGCTGGAAACGCACGGGATCGGTGTTCCCAAACGCAGCGGCGCCGGGCGTCGAGTTCGCCTGTCCGTTGCCGATGTACGGATTCCCGGGCAGCCAGCCGTAGATGAACTCGGGGCGATTGAAACCCGCGGTCGGAAGCTGGACCTGCCGGATGTCGAGCAGCGTGTTCAGCAGGTTGATGTTCGAGACGTTGATGTCGAGCACGTGCGTCGGCGGCGGCAGCGGCGAGCGGTGGTAGTTCCAATCGCCGACCTTGTAGACCGCGCGGAGGAACGCATCGCCGACGCCGGGCTCGATCATGTCCGCAGGCGGAAGTCCGCCGCCGAGCGTGTAGTTCACGGGCACGTATGCGACCTCGACCATCTTTCGGCACACGAACGCGCGCGCAGGCAGCAGCGCCGAGTTGTTGCGCATGTTCGTCTCCGCGACCGTCGCGAACGGGTTGACGGTCACGAGGAACGTGACCGCGGCGCTCTCGGGAGGAAGGCAGAGAAAGTTGATGGTGTCGTTCTGGTTCGCGCTCGACGGCGCGAGGGGCGCCGTGATCGGGCCGTTGGAGCTGTAGACGGGCGACTCGGGGATCTCGACGCCATCGGCATAGATGCGCAGCACCGCATCGACGTTCGCCTGCGGGCGGGCGCTGCCGGTGACGCCGACGGTCACGCGGACGAGGGTCGCGTTCTTGGCGACCAGAGGCAGCGTGCCGACGCTCGCGCTCAGGCCCTGCGTGACCTCGACGGACGCGACGCTGAGATCGACGGCGCGAGCGACAGCGACGGAGACAAACGCCCCGAAACAGGCTGCAGACTGGAACGCTGAACGCCAACGCATCGAGTGAAAGGTAGCCCGATCGCCTGCAATTCCAACGCAAAAACCGAACGATCGCCCCCTTCGCCTCGGCTACGCTCCGCGCCGTGCCCGATACCGACGTCCAGCAGCCAGCGCGACCGCACGATGAAGGTGTGGTGCCGATATTCCTGCGCTTCCTCGCCTTCGGCGCGCGCGCGTTCGGCGGACCCGTGGTGCAGATCCAGGCGCTCCTCGATGAGTTCGTGCAGAGGCGGAAATGGACCGATGAGGCGCGCTTCCGTCGCGCGCTTGGGGTCTACCAGGTGCTCCCAGGTCCCGAGGCGCATGAGATGTGCTGCTACCTCGGCACGGTGCGCGGTGGTCGCTGGGGCGGCGTCGCTGCGGGGCTCGGCTTCATGCTGCCGGGACTGGCGCTCATGCTTGCCGCATCCGCGCTCTATGGCACGCTCGACCTGAAGTCGCCGCCGATCGCTGGCGCCATGGCCGCGATGCAGATCGCTGCGTGCGCGCTGATCGTGCGCGCTGTGTTCAAGCTGGTCGCGCCGATCTGGAGCGCTGCATCGGACACGAACAAGCTCCCGATGGTCGTCGTCTTCCTCGCGTCGCTGGCGTGGGTGAACCTGGTGGAGTTCAGCGGCGGGCTTCAGGTCGGTGCAGCCGCGTCGAGCGCATCCCGCGGCGCGGGAGAGCTCTTCGGACATGGGCTCGTCGCAGGGCTCGTCACCTTCGGCGGCGCGTACACCGCGCTGCCCTATGTGAGCTCGGTCGCTGCGGGCGACGCCGGCTGGATGACGCAGCAGGCGTGCCTCGACGGCGTGGCGATCGCGAGCGTGCTGCCTGCGCCGCTCGTCATCTTCGGAACCTTCGTCGGCTACCAGGGCGGTGGAATCGCGGGCGCGCTCGCGTTCACGGCGGGCATCTTCCTGCCCGCGTTCGGCTTCACGTTCCTCGGGTTCGGCATGTTCGAGCGGCTCGTGTCGTGGACGCCCGCGCGGCGGGTGCTCGACCTGCTCGGCGCCGCCGCCGTCGGCATGATCGCGGGCGCTGCGATGCTCTTCCTGATCGAGACGAGCGGCGGTTGGCCAGAGCGTCCCGTCTTCTTCGGCGCGTGGACGGCTCCCCTGATCGGGCTCGCGATCGGAGTCGCCTTCCGCGTGCGGCATCGCCTCGTCGCCCCGATCCTCGTGATCGCCGCTGGCGGGGCCGGCGCGATCTACGGCGCGCTCGCGTGAGCCGTACACTCCGCCCGTGCCGAAGCCATTCCGCGAACCGCCCGATCGACCGCAAGCAAGGCGCCCGCAGCGCGAGGAACGCCCGCCGCTGCGCATCTTCCCCACCACGCTGTGGGAGTACCCGAGCCAGCACTACGACAGCCCCGCGATGCGCGAGGCGCAGAAGAAGCAGCGGCTGCATCGCGGCGAGGAGGCCCGTCCCATCGAGATCCAGGGCGATGCCGTCGTCGGCTCGGGCTCGATGCAGGGCGACAAGGACTATGTCGGCGCGACGCCGTCGTGGGTGATCTGGCAGCTTCTTTCGCGCTACACGCGCGAGAACGACACCGTGGTCGATCCGATGTGCGGCTCGGGCACCACGCTCGATGTCTGCCGCGACCTCAAGCGGCGCGGCGTCGGATTCGACCTGAATCCGCAGCGACCCGAGATCCAGCGCAACGACTCGCGCAAGCTGCCGCTCGAGAAGGAGAGCGTCGACTTCGTCTTCATCGATCCGCCGTACTCGACGCATGTCGACTATTCCGACGACGCGCGCTGCATCGGCAAGCTCGACTCGGGCGGCGAGGATGGCGGACGCGCGTACTACCGCGCGATGGAGGACGTGATCCGCGAGATCCACCGCGTGCTCAAGCCCGGGCGCTACATGGGGCTCTACGTGAGCGATTCGTGGCGGAAGAAGAAGGGAGCCCAAGGGCAGAGCATGAAGGGTGGCGAGTTCATGCCCATCGGGTTCGAGCTCTTCGCGATCATGCGCAAGTACCTGACGCCCGTCGACATCATCTGCGTCGTGCGCCACAACAAGAAGCTCTCCTTCGGGAACTGGCGCAAGGCGGCGGAAGAAGGCAATTTCTTCCTTCGCGGCTTCAATTACTGCTTCATCATGCGGAAGGTCTGAACCCCAGACCGCGCGCAGGTTTGATCAATCCGCGGGCGGAATCGCGCTGACGCGCGAGGACCGCCCCGTTTTCGCCGACGCGAACGCTGCTGTGCTGCAGGCCGCGTAGGCGCTGCATGAACACTTCGGGGGTTTCTCATGGACCGATCGACGATCGTCGGCGGCGGGCTGTCGCTCGCGCTTGCGTTCGCGGCGCCGGCTGGCGCGCGCGCGGGCGATTTCGGCGTGCTCGCGCACTGGGGCTCGTCGGGCGATGGGCAGTGCGAGCCCCCCGCTTCGCTCGGACCCGTGCGGCAGGTCGCCGCCGGCGGATTCCATTCGGTCGCGTTGACGGCGTACGGCGAGGTCGTCTGCTGGGGCGCTGGAACGGCGGAGAAGAAGGGCCTGCGCGACTTCGGGCAGAGCGTCGTGCCTCCGCACGCACATGGAATCGCGCAGATCGCTGCGGGAAGGCTGCACACGCTGGCACGCAGGCCTGATGGAGCCGTCCTCGCGTGGGGCGCGAATGAAAGCGGTCAGTGCGATGTGCCGCAGCTGCTTGGAAGCGCGGTGGACATCGCGGCAGGCGGCGCACATTCGCTGGCGATGCGGGTCGGCGGAAGCATCGTAGCCTGGGGTGCGACGGAGTTCGGGCAATGCGACGTGCCGTGGACGATCGGCGCCGCGCTCGCGATCTCCGCGGGCGAAGCGCATTCGCTCGCCGTGCGCGTCGATGGACGCGTCGCGTGCTGGGGCAGCGATGCCGCCGGGCAGTGCAGCGCGCCAGTCTGGCTCGATTCGGCGGTCGCGGTCGCTGCGGGCGAGGAGCACAGCGTCGCGCTTCGCGACGATGGCACGGTGCGCTGCTGGGGCGGCGACGCCTTCGGTCAATGCAGCGCGCCCGATGGACTGCGCGGAGTCAACTCGATCGCCGCAGGCGCGCGCCACACCGTCGCAGCCCTCGAGGATGGCTCGATCATCGCATGGGGCGACGGAACCAGCGGGCAATGCGCCCCGCCGACGCACCTGACTCGCACCATGCAGGTCTCTGCGGGACGCGCGCACGCGCTCGCGGTCTCCTGCACCGAGCGCCGCATCGATCTCGCCACCGGAAGCCTCGGACCGATCGGCGCAGGCGTCGCGCATGAGCGGCTCTTCCGCGGGCTTCCGCTCGCGATCGAAAGCGCGCGGATCACCGTGCGGGCGCGCGCGGACCTCGGCGGATCAGGGCAATTCCTTTCCGTGTCGCTCAACGGCATCGTCGTCGGCGACGTGCTGCGCGCACATGCGCACGCGTGTCCCGACGCACTCGACGAGGAAACGCTCGTCGTGAGCGAGGACCTCATCAATCTCGCGCTGATCATGGGCGCGCTCGAGGGCGATTCGCTCGCGGCGCTGCGCGTGCGCATCGCCGCATCCGATGGCGTCAAGCTCGATGCCTGCCGCGACGGCGACGTCGCCTGCTTCATCACGTACGCCGGACGCCCGCAGGCGTGCCCCGCCGATCATGTGAGCGACCCGTGCGAAGACACAGCGGGCAGCCGCGATTGCGACGGCAATGGTCGTCGCGACGCGTGCGACATCCTCGAGGGCGCGGAGGACAGCGACGCAGACGGCGTGCTGGACTCATGCGAGTTCGCGCGCGCGGACCTGAACCTCGACGGCTTCGTCGATTCAGCCGATCTCGACGAGTTCCTCACGATCTGGTTCGGCCAGCCCGATCCGCATCGCGGTGATTTCGACCGCGATGGCGTCGCGGATGGACGCGACCTGACCGCACTCCTCGCCTGGTGGGGTCAGGTCGAATGGTGAGCGCAGTTTCGACCGATCCGTTCGCGAAAGCCGCCCGAATCGCGAGTGGCGCGCCCTGCCGTCCGACCAGATCCATGCTGAGTCGAGCGGATCAGCCCGGTCCGCGCCGACAACTCCGGAGGCCTGCATGATCCGTTCGACGCTCTTCGTCGGCGCGCTGTCGCTCGCCCTTGCATCCGCGCGCACCGCGCAGGCCGCAGATCTCGGCGTGGTCGCCCGCTGGGGCTCGTCTGCGCTCGGACAGTGCGACCTGCCCGTTGCGCTCGGTCCCGTGCGGCATGTCGCTGCCGGCGGCTACCACTCGATCGCACTCACCGCACATGGAGAGATCGTGTGCTGGGGCGCGGGCGCCGAGGGCGCCGCAGGCGAACATCACTTCGGGCAGAGCATCGCCCCGGAGCGCTCGGGCGTCGTGGTTGAGATCGCCGCCGGTCGCCACCACAGCGTCGCGCGCAAGTCGAACGGCACGATTCTCTGCTGGGGGCGCGACGACGACGGGCAATGCTCGCCGCCCGCCGCGCTGCCACCGGCGATGGCGATCGCAGCGGGTGGGGCGCACACGCTGGCGATCACGAATGACGGCGCCGTGGCGGCGTGGGGCTCTGATGCGCACGGGCAGTCGACCGTGCCGAGGTCTCTGGGCGCCGTTGCGGCGATCGCAGCGGGCGAGGCGCATTCCCTCGCGGCGCGAGCCGATGGAACCGTCGCCTGCTGGGGCGACGATCATGCCTCGCAGTGCGGAGCTCCGCCGTGGATGCACTCGGTGGTCGCGGTTGCGGCGGGCGAGGCCCACAGCGCAGCGCTGCGGAGCGACGGCACCGTCGCCTGCTGGGGAAACGACGCGTTCGGGCAAAGCAGCGTGCCCGCTGGCCTCGGCAGCGTGGTCTCGCTTGCGACCGGGGCCCGCCACACCGTGGTCGCGCTCGAGGATGGCTCGATCATCGCCTGGGGCGACGGCGCGTCCGGACAGTGCACGCCGCCGCAGGGCACGCGCCGCACCCAGCGCGTCTCCGCGGGCCGCACGCATGCGCTCGCCGTGTCCTGCACGGAGCCACGCGTCGAGCTGGCGACCGGAAGCCTCGGCGCCATCGGCGCGGGCATCACGAGGCTGCGCCAGTTCTATGCGCTTCCGCTCGCCATCGGGCATGCCGCGATCACCGTGCGTGCGCGCGCAGACTTCGGGCGGCCCGAGCAGTTCCTGTCGGTCACGCTCAACGGAATCCTCGTCGGCAACGTCTTCCAGTCCAATGCGCATGCATGCCCCGATGCCGCCGACGAGCAGACGGTCCTCGTCGATGAGGCGCTGATGAACTCCATCCTGTCGATCGGCACGCCGCCAGGCGAGGACAGGGCAACCCTGCGCGTGCAGTTCGTGGCTTCGCCGACCGTGCTCTACGACGCGTGTCCAGACGGCGACATCGAGTGCATCATCTCCTACGCCGGCCGCCCGACGGCCTGCCCCGACGACTCCATCAGCGACCCATGCGAGGACGCCGAAGGCGCGCGCGACTGCGATGGCAACGGGCGCCCCGACGTGTGCGACATCCTCGCCGGCGCGGACGATGCCGATGCAGACGGCGTGCTCGACTCCTGCGAGCTCGCGCATGCGGACCTCAATCTCGATGGCTGGGTCGATGCCGCGGATCTCGCTGAGTTCCTCGCGCTGTGGTTCGGGCAGGAGGACCCGTACCGCGGCGACTTCGATGGCGATGGAGCCGCCGACTCGCGGGACCTCGCCGTGCTGCTCGCGAACTGGGGCGAGCTGACGTGGTGAGCGCTCGCTAGACCTCGACCACGCCCGTCGAGTCGCCGAAGCGCCGGAGATCGACGCCCGCCGTGCGTGCGATGCCGAGGTGCAGGTTGCACAGGGGCGTGCCCTTGTCGCACTCGCGCACGCCACCGCCGCGGAGGCCCGCAGCCTTGCCGCCTGCGACAAGGATCGGAAGGTCATCGTGGTTGTGGCGGTTCCCATCGCCGATCGCGCCCCCGTAGAGCACGACCGTCGAATCAAGCAGCGGCCGGCCATGCTCCGTGGTGCGCTCGAGCGCGCGCAGGAACGCCGCCAGTCGCTCGGAGTGGAAGCGGTTGATCGCCGCGAAATGCGCGAGCTTCTCGGCGTCGCCGGCATGGTGCGACACGTCGTGGTGCCCCGCGCTCACGCCGACCTCGCGGTAGGCGCGGTTCGAGCCCTCGTTCGCGATCATCAGCGTGGCGACGCGCGTCGAATCGGTCCTGAACGCGAGCGCCAGCACCTCGCCGAGCAAGTCGAGCCGGCCCGCGAAGTCGACGGGCCCGTCGCCGAAATCGGGAATGTCCTTCTTGGCATCGAGCTGGCTGAGCGCGTCGCCGTCGACGCGCCGCTCAAGGTCGCGCACTCCCTCGAGGTACTCGTCGAGCCGCGCGCGGTCGCCCGCGCCGACATCGCGCGCAAGCCGCTTGGCCTCGCGCACGGCGCCGTCGAGGATCGAGCGCCGCGAGCGCGCGCGATCGGCGGCTTCCTCGATGCTCACGCCACGCCGGCCGAAGACTCGGTCGAACGCCGCGCGCGGATCGGTTTCCTTGCCGTTGGGCAGGCTCTCCGACTTCCACGAGATGTTGGCGCTGTACGCGCAGGAATAGCCGGAGTCGCAGCTGCCAGCGGTCATCGCCGGCTCGCTGCCGAGCTCGAGCGACCTGAGCCGTGTCGCGCGCCCGCTGCGCTCGAACTCATCGGCGATCGCCTGGTCGATGGAGCGACCGGCCTTGATGTCGTCGCCCGCCGTCTTGCGCGGCTGCGCGCCGGTGAGGAAGCACGCTGCGGCGCGGGCGTGATCGCCAGGACCATCGCCGTTCGCCTCGGCGTTCCGATGGCGAAGCCCGCGATAGACGGTGATGTCGTCGCGGAAATCAGCGAGCGGGGCGAGCGTCGGCGATGGCGTCCACATCCCCTTCGCGTCGACCGTCGGAAGCCACGCTGCTGTGTTCACGCCGTTCGGGAAGAACACGTAGGCGACGCGCACGGGCGGCTTCGGAGCGAGCGCACCCGCAACCGCGGAAGCCACCGCGCCGCGGGGCAGCATGGCCTCGAGCCACGGCAGCGCGATGACCGCGCCGGCGCTGCGAAGCATGGTGCGGCGGTGGATGAGCGGTTCGCGCATGCAGTCACTCTATCGCGCGATTCGCGTGCGGAAAGCGTCGGACAGCGCGATTTCCTCGCAGAGTGCGCCGAAATCCCCGCGCTCGCCGAGCCGCGCCGCGAGCCGGTCGACCAGCGCGTCGTCGGCATCCGCGGTGCCGCGCCCAAGCGCATAGACGAGCAGCTGCCGCGCAAGCGAGCGCTCGAAGGCGCGATCCTTCGCCAGCAGCGACGCGACGCCCGCGACTCCGCGGAGCACCGAGCCATCCGGCAGTTCGGTTGCGTCGTCCGCGCCGTCGCGCGCACGGCCGTCGGCTGCAAATGCCTCGAATGCAAGCCCGATCGCATCCATCTTCACGTGACACGACGCGCAGTCAGGATTCGCGCGATGCATCGCCATGAGCTCGCGCATCGACTTTCCAGCGGTCTCCTCGGGGCGCTCGGGAAGCTGCGGCACGCCCGGCGGCGGCGGCGGCGGCGCGTCATCGAGCAGCGACTGCAGCACCCACTTCCCGCGCTTCACGGGACTCGTGCGCGTCGGGTTGCTGGTGGCGACGAGCACGCTCGCATGGCCAAGCACGCCGCCTCCGCGCGATGCCGGAACCGTGCGTTCCACCCAGCCATCGCCATCGGGCGGCTCGACTCCGTAGTGCACGGCAAGGCGGGAGTCGACCTGGGTCGTGTTCGCCTCAAGGAGCGCGCGCACAGGCTGCCTGCCGCGCACGATGCTGTCGAAGAGGAGCTCGGACTCGCGGCGCATGGAGGCGAGCAGCGCCGCGTCGATCTCGGGAAAGAGCTCAGGATCGAGCGCGCGCGTCTCGAGCGCGTCGATCCCCAGCCACTGCACGGCGAAGCGCTGGGAGAGGCTCGCCGCGCGCGGATCGCCGAGCATGCGCCGCACCTGCGCGCGGACCATCTCCGGGCGAGTCAGTTCGCCCGCAGCAGCGGCGCGCCGAAGCTCGGCGTCCGGAACGCTTGACCAGAGGAAGAACGCCAGCCGCGAGGCGAGTTCCGCGGCGGAGATCGGCGCGCGCCCTGATTCGGGCACACGCTCGATGCGCAGCAGGAAGCGCGGATCGACGAGCAGCGCGGTCACAAGCGCACGCAACTGGCCGTCGAACGACGCCTGCGCACCCGCGGCGGCGCGCGCGGTGCTCGCGAGCGCATCGGCCTCGCTCCGCGTCAGCGGACGGCGGAAGAGCTCCTCGCCCACGCTGCCCGCGATCGCCCGCAGGCGCGTGGATTCGCTTCCCTCGCCCGCAAGCCCGAGCACGCGCTGCACGAACGCACTCGGCGGCACGTCGCCAAGCGGTCCCTCGACCACGATGCGCGCGATGCCGAGATTGCGGTCGCGCCGCGCAGGATCAGGATTCTTCGGATCCCAGAAGTCGTTGGCGAAGCGCGCCGCGAACGCGTGCTCGCCGCGCTCGAGCGCGACTTCAATCGTGACCGATTGCAGCGAGCCCGCCCCTACGCGGATCGGCTCACTCGCCTTTGCGACGCCATCGCAGAGCGCCTGCAGGATCGGATCCTGATCGCCCGCGAACTGCCCGCACGCATCGACCGTCACGCGAAACGTGCCCGCGTGCGCGACATCGAGGCGCGCGGTCAGCGTGCCTTCGGTCGCGAGCCACGCGACGCCGTCCCGCGCGTGGCCCGAGCCGCGGCGCTCGAGCGATTCCGCGGGGAAGACGCGCTTGCGCGATCGAGTGGCCGGCGGCACGCACTCATCCGCGATCGCCTCCGCGGCATCGAGGTACTTCTCGACCAGCAGCGGCGGCAGTGCGAGCGTCGAGGCCGTGGTGTCGAAGCCCTCGCCGACCTCATCGCGCGGCAAGAGGAGCGCGGCGCGCTCGGCATCGACGCCGAGGACATCGCGCGCGGCGCCGGCGAACTGCGCGCGATTGAGCCTGCGCACCGCGGGTACCTCGCGCATGGCGGGCGCGACCACCGCATCGATCGCCTTCACGGCGTCGCGATACTCGGCATCGCTCGGACGCTCGAGCTCGGTCGCAGGCGGCATGTCGCGCCTCGCGAAGCGCTGCCGCAGCGCGCGCAGCACGCCCTCGTCGGCCGAGCCCGCGGCGAGCACGGCTGCGAGATCGAGCCCAGCCTTCGAACGCGCGCCTTCATGGCAATCGATGCAATGCGCGCCGAGCAGCGGACGGATCGACGCAGGCAACGGCACATCCGCCGCGTGCGCGGGCTCGGCGGCGGCGACGTGCGCCGCGAGGGCGAGCAATGCCTGCGCCAGCATCGGGCTACTTCGCGATCTTCACGCGGAACGGAATCGCCGGCAGCCCCACCCCGTTCACGAGGTTCGCGCGCACGGGATTGTTCTGCCACGCATACGCGACCTCGACCGGATCCTGCACGCCGCTCGCCTCGACGATGACGGTGTTGCCATCGACGCGCGCGTCCGCCCAGACGAACTTGCCGTCCGCACCCGCGACCGCGAATCCGCCGAGCGCCTTGGCATCGCTTGCGGCGAGCCCGTTCGCCTGCGCGAAGCTGCACACGACCTTCGCGCCGTCACGCTTCGTGGCCGAGAGCTCAGGGCCCTTCCACGCAGCGCTCGCCTCGCCGTACACGGTGCTCCGCGCCCATGCGCCCAGGCGCTCGCCGACCTCGCGCTTGCGCCGCGGGTGGATGTCGCCGGCATCGCCGAGATCCGTCGCGCTGATCATGCCGCCCTTGCCGTCGGCGGCGCCGCGGAACTGCGCCTCGCGCAACAACGCCCAGCCGCCTTGCGCCGGCTCGCTCTCGACGAAAGGCATGAACGCAGCGAGCTGCACGATGCCCCACGCCATGTCGGGATTGCCCGACTTCGCGCGCCACGAATTCATCAGCAGCGGCAGCAGCTTTCGGTACGCATCGGGCTCGCCGGCGTTCGACTCGCCCTGGTACCAGATCGCGCCGCGCACCGGATAGGAGATGCATGGAGCCATCATCGCGTTGTAGATCGCGGCGGGCTCGTGCGGCTCGGTGCCTGGCTGCCTGTTCAGATCGCGACGCATCGGCGCAGCGACCTGCGGCACGCCGCCGCCCTTGCGCCACTTCCACTCGCCGGCGAGGTCGATCGTGCCGCCGCCCGCATCGCTGAGCTTCATCGCGCCATTCGCAAAGCCGCCCTGCCCAGCCATGTCGAGCACGCAGGCGCTCAGGCGATGCTTGCCCGCGGAAAGCCCCTTCGCGATCGCGTAGTTGCGCGGCTGCGTCCAGTTGTTGATCGTCGCACCGACCATCGCGCCATCGATCCACACGATGTCGCAATCGTCGATCGCGGGCAGCGCGAGCGTCAGCGGCTTGCCCGCCATTCCGGCGCCGACCTCGAATTCGCGGGTGAACCACACGAATCCATCGAAGCCGCCGAGCGCGGGATCAAGCCCGGGGTAGTACGCCGGCAGCTGCGCCGAGCGCCACTCCGACCCCGCGCCATCCGACTTCGCCCATGATTCCTTCTGCCCCTGCTCGTTGGCGAGCGCCTTGAGCCAGTATCCATCGAGCTCCTTCGCGTAGCGCGCATCCTCCTCGGCCTGCGCCCGCGCGCGGTCCTCGGGCTTGACCGCACGCGAGGCGTCGATCGCCTTCTGCAGCGATTCCGCGCGGTCCTTGAAGTCCGACTTCGCCATCTCGTCCAGCGGGATCCATGGCTCGATGCGCGTGCCGCCCCACGAGATGTCGACGAGGCCGATGGGCACCTCCATGCTGAACGACCGCGCGAGATCGACGCCGAACCACCAGCCCACCGCCGTGAAGCCACCCACGGTCTCGGGGCTCGCAATGCGCCACGTGCCCGGCACGCGCGCGCGCGGCTCGTTCGCCGTGACATGCGGCGCCTTGAACGAGCGGATCGGCACGCTCTTCGCGGCGATCGACTTCGCGCGATCGGCATCGTCGGCGCCGTCGACCGTCCATTCCATGTTCGATTGTCCCGAACAGAACCAGACTTCGCCGACGAGCACGTCCTTCACGCGAACCTCATCAGCGCCCGCGCGCACGACCATCTCGCGCGGCTCGAGCGACGCGCCCATCGGCGGCAGGCTCACGCTGAATCGGCCATCCGCGCCAGCGGTCCCCTCCGCCGATGCGCCGCCGAACTCGACGCGCACCTTCGCGCCCGCCGTGGCGGTTCCACGCACCGGGATCGCGCGGTCACGCTGGAGCACCGCGTGATTCTGAAAAAGGGTGTCGAGCGCGAGCTCGGCGCCCGATGCCTGGGTGGCGAGGATGGAGCCGAGAACAGCGACGGAAACGCGTGGAAACACGGAGATTATCGAAGCCATGCCGCTATCGTCACCGACAGCGGGGCGAGCCGCAACCCCATTCCATCCGTTTCCCCAGCGATTGCCCGCAATCGTTCCGCGCGCCTGCATCACCCCCGTTTGATCGCCGATAGGCAAGCGTCCCGGGCGCCCCCGGACTCCACGGCTGTGGATCGCGAGGGCAACGGTCCTTGGAGAAGGCCAGATGTGCGGATTGTTCGGTGTCGCGACAGCACGAGGGCGGAGGCTCTCGGTCAATGAGCAGGCGTGCGTCACGATGTGCGATCTCCTCGCGCATCGTGGTCCGGACGCCGCTGGCTGCGCCTATTCCGATCACGTCGCCCTCGCGCACCGGCGCCTCGCACTGCTCGATGCAGCAGGCGGCGCACAGCCGTTCCGCAGCACCGGCCAGAGTCCCCGCGTCGTTCTCGCCTGGAACGGCGAGATCTACAACCACCTCGACATCCGCCGCGACCTCGCCCGCTCGGGCGCCATGTTCGAGACGCGCTCCGACACCGAGACGCTCGCGATGCTGCTGTCGATGCGCGGCGTCGATGGCCTGCGGCTCGTGCGCGGCATGTACGCGATCGCCGCGTGGTTCGTCGAGAGCGACGAGCTCATCCTCGCCCGCGATCCGCTCGGCATCGTCCCCCTCTACTACACGAAGACATCGACGCCGAACGGCCGCGAGCTGGTGTTCGCGAGCGAGCCGCGCGCGCTGCTCGCCCATCCCTTCGTGCGCCCGGAGCCTGACTTCCCATCGATCGCGGCGTTCCTGGAGATGCCGCGTCGGACCTTCGGCGCACGCACGCTCTTCCGCGGAATCAAGGCGCTCGAGCCGGGCGAGCTCCGGCGCTATGCGCTGGCGGGCGACACCATCCGCTGCATGCATACCTCGCGCGAACTGCTGCCGACGACGCCGAGCAACTGCAGCATCAACGAGGCGGCATGGATCGTCCGCGAGGCGGTGACGGGCGCCGTCGAGTCGCACCTCGTGGCCGATGCGCCCGTCTGCACGCTGCTCTCCGGCGGGATCGACAGCACGATCATCGCCTCGATCGTCCGCGCACGGAACTCGAGGATGATGACCTTCGCGGCAGGCTGCGACACCGATACCACGCGCCCGGGCTCCGACCTCTTCATGGCGCGCCACGTCGCGCGGCTTCTTGGCTCGCAGCATCATGAGATCACGATCACGGGCGAGCAGTTCGCGGGCACATGGGAGCGCATGGTCGCCGCCAGCGAGTATCCGCTCACGACGCCGAACGAGGTGGCGATCAAGCTCCTCGGTCGCGCGATCGCGCCGCACGCGAAGGCTGCGCTTTCCGGCGAGGGCGCCGATGAGATCTTCGGAGGCTACGGCGCGCCGCTCGAAGCCACGCTCGGCTGGATCGATTCCAATCCGATGCACACGGCGCTGGGCGCGGCCGAGTTCTACCGCACCGCATTCGGCTGGGCGCCACGCGTGGCGATCCCCGAGCTCTTCAACCAGAGCACGCTGCAGAAGTTCGGCGACCACGGCGATGACCCGCTCAGCGAGCTGCTCGTCGACGCCTGCCGCGATGCGGGCGACCTGTCCACGCTCGACGGGCACCTCGCCGTGCAGCGCCGGGTGAACCTCGTCAATCTGCTCGAACGGCTGAACATCGCGCTCATGCGCGGCTCGGTCGAGGGGCGCGTGCCCTTCGCCGACATGCGCGTCCTCGAGGCGACGATGCACGCGGGCGGCGCGCACCTTCTTGCCGATGACGGCGGCTCGACCGCGACCACGACGCGCACGCTTGTCACCAAGCGCGTGCTCCGCAAGGCCTTCGGCGACGTGCTGCCGCCCGAGATCGTCTCCCGCCCGAAGGCGAGCTTCCCGCTGCCCTTCGAGTCGTGGATCGCCGCGCAGACGCACTGGATCGACGGACCGATCGCCTCGGAGGTCTTCTCGCCGGCCGCGCGAAGCCTCGTGCGCACCGAGTCGATGAAGCACTGGCGCCTGGCGTGGCCGATGCTCAACGTCGCCCGCTGGCTCGACGCGACGTTCGGCTGAGCAGCGCTGATCTGAGCGGTCGCCGCTGTGGCGGCGAACGTCGGTGCTTGGTCGACTGGGGAGTTAGCTCCGACAGAACGAAGTCCACCAGCAATGAGTGCCCGCAGACGAAATCTGCGGAACGAGTTGCGCGGGAGCGCATCGAATCGGCACGTGCGAACGTACCTGCCGGCGCGGATTTCTTCGGTGCTTGGTTGACTCGAGAATCGACTCCTGATGCACGTGGTTCCGCAGATTCCGGCGTTGCCTCCATCTGCGGGCACTCGTTGCAAGCGGACTCGGACGATGGGGTTCCGACCAAACGGCGTTCGACGTCGTCAGTCGACTTCAACCGAACGAAGTCCAGAGGGTCGGTCGACTCCAGCCAATCGAACTCCGAAGGCCCGGTCAACTCAAACCAAACGAAGTCCAGAGGCAATGAGTGCCCGCAGACGAAGTCTGCGGAACGGGTTGCGTGGGAGTCGACTCCTCACGCGCGGCGTTCGCGGCGCGAAAGGAGCCGCAGTCCGTGCAGCGCCACCAGAACCGTGCTGCCCTCATGGCAGATCACCGCGACGGACAGCGGCACCACGCCGAACAGCGTGAGCGGAATCAGCGCCACGACCACGCCCATCGAGAAGATCACGTTCTGCCGGATCATCGCCCGCGTCGCGCGCCCGAGATCGATAGCAAACGGCAGGCGCGTGAGATCGTCGGACATCAGCGCGACATCGGCGGCCTCGAGCGCGACATCGGTCCCGCCGTGGCCCATCGCGATGCCGACCGTCGCCGCCGCCAGCGCAGGCGCGTCGTTCACGCCGTCACCGACCATGCCGACCGCACCGTCGCGCGCCACGAGCTCCTTGATGAAGCCGATCTTCTGCTCGGGCATGAGCCCGGCCTCGACGCGCGCGATGCCGACCTCACCTGCGATATGCCGCGCCGTGGCTGCGTTGTCGCCCGTCAGCATCACCACCTCGCACCCGAGCGACCTGAGCGCCGCGATCGCCTGCTTCGCCTCTGGACGCGCGCGATCGCTCACGCCGATCGCGCCGAGCGCGCGGCCTCCGTGCACGACCGCCATCGCCGTCATCGCCTCGGCCTGGATCTCCCCGAAGAGCCGCTCGAGGTCGGGAACCGAGGCAAGCTCCGCATGCCCCGCGAAGAGCGACATTCGCCCGACGCCGGCGCGCACGCCGTCGACCAGCGCCTCGACGCCCTTCCCCTTCACGGCGATCGCGTCCTTTGGCTGCGGCACCTCGATGCCGCGCGCACGCGCAGCCGCGACCACCGCGCGCGCGATGGGATGATCCGACGCGCTCTCGACCGATGCAGCGATGCGCAGCAGCTCTTCCTCGCGCACGCCCGCCATCGGCTTCAGCGCAGCGAGCTCAGGGCGCCCGCGCGTGATCGTGCCCGTCTTGTCGACGCCGATCGACTTCAGGAGCCCGAGATTCTCAAGATGCGCCCCGCCCTTCACGAGCACGCCGCCGCGCGCCGCACGGGCGAGTCCCGCGAGCACCGCCGCCGGCGTCGAGATCGCGAGCGCGCACGGCGATGCGCCGATCAGCATGCTCATCGCCCGCAGGAACGACTGGTTCCATTCCTGCTTGAACACGAGCGGCGGCACCACGATCGCGAGCGCCGTCGCCACCAGCACGCAAGGCACGTACACGCGCGTGAACTTCTCCGCCGCGCGTTCCGCCGTCGACTTCGACGCCTGCGCCTCTGCGACCAGGCGCACCATCTTCGCGACCAGTGACTCGCTCGCCAGCTGGGTCACGCGCACGACGAGCGCACCATCCCCGTTCACCGTGCCCGCGAACACACCGTTTCCGGGTTCCTTGTCGACGGGCATGCTCTCGCCCGTGATCGCACCCTGATCGACCGCGGAGCGCCCCTCGCGAACGTCGCCGTCCGCGGCGATCCGCTCGCCCGGGCGCACGACGATCGTGTCGCCGACCGCCACCTGCTCGACGGGCACCTCGTGCTCGGTGCCATCGTCCCTCCGCAGCCGCGCGCGCTTCGGCGCGATGCGAGCGAGCGCCGTCACGGCGCTGCGCGCGCGGCTGAGCGCGAGATGCTCGAGTCCATGCCCAAGCGAGAAGAGGAAGAGCAGCAGCGCGCCCTCGACGAACTCGCCGACGAGCGCAGCGCCGATCGCAGCGACCACCATCAGGAAGTCGATGTCGAGGCGCCCGCGCAGCAGCTGCTTCACGCCATCGCGCGTCGCCTCCCAGCCACCGACGACGTATGCCACCGCGTAGAGCGCGTATCCAACGCCCTGCAGCCCGCCCTTCGCAGCGAAGTATCCCGAGATGAGCGCGACACCCGCGATCGCGGGCCACACCAGCTCCTGGTACGCGCCGAGCCGCGACAAGGGCCCACGCGCACCGTCGCCACTGCCACCGCCATCGGGCGCACCGAGTTCATGATGATGGTCGTGGTGGTGTGCGGATCCGTGCACGCACGCAGCCTAGCGGAAACGCCTCGAAACGCCGACAGGCACTCGCCCGCCTACTCCCCCATCAGCTCGACCTCGACCGGCCCGAGCTCGGAGTTCAGCGTCGCTCCAAGCCCCTTCAGCAGGAGTTCGTCGGTCACGCCGCCCGGCATGCGCACCGTGAACGTGAGCGTCCGGCCGGACCGACCCTCGCGCGACGAGAGCACGCTGCAGTTCATGCGGGCGAGCGTGCTCGTGACCACGGCACGCGCGCGGGCAAGATCGACGCCAAGCGCCAGGCGCACCTTGATCGACGACTGCCGCTGCGAGCCCATCCACTTGAAGAGGGCGAGCGCGAGCGGCGTCAGCACGACGGCGATCAGGAACTGATCGAGCCCCGCAGCGATCGAGACCATGAGGATGAAGAGCGCCCGGAGCCGCAGGCCCGCGGGGACCGCGATCCCCTGCCCGCGCACCACGAGTGCGATCGCCAGAAGCACGAACGCCACCGCCGGCTGGAGCGCGCAGAGCGCGGCGGCGACCGACGCTGCAAGTCCGACCAGCACGAGCCCCTTGCGCTCGTCGAGGTCGCCATCCCCCGCGCCCTTGGGTCGGACCAGGAACGCCAGCGCAGCCGAGAGCACGACGGCGCACGCTGCAGAGGTCAGGACCGAGAGATAGGCGCCGCCGTCGGCGAACTGCGCGAACGCAGCGCTCAGGCGGTCACGCGCATCGGAGGACGTCGGCGAACTCCACCAGACATCGCGCGAATCCCACACGCGCGTCTGCGCGGAAGCAGTCATGGACATCGCCGCTGCGGCAAAGGCGGCCGGCATCGAGGAGATGAGATGGATTCGGGCGCGCATGCTCCGCACGATACAGCGAGGGCACGAGAACCGCGAGAGTTCAGCGGCGGCGGCGGGCGCCGACCATCACGCGCGGCACCACGATCTGCTGCTGCTGGCCGGCGGCGCCGCCCTGCTGGCGCTCGACTTGCTTGCGGAAGTGCTCGTTCGTGCGCTCGATCGCCTTGCGGACGTCGGCGACCTTGTCGGCATCGAGCCCCTGCAGGATCGCGCTCGACATCGCGTTGGCGGTGCTGAACGGCGTGAAGCCGAGCTGGCTCTTCTCGAGGTCGAGCTGCACGCCCGTCGCGCCGAAGTCCGACAGCATGCAGAGGATGGCCATCGTGTGCGGATCCTCGGGACCGACGCCATCCTTCAGGCGACCGCCCAGGGCGCGACCAGCGGTCACGAAGACCGGCTCATCCACGTTCTTCATGTTGGAGACGCCCTGCGCCACGGCCATCAGGATCTCCTTCGGCTGGCGGATGACGGCGTACTCCTTGTCGTTGATGCGGATGGTGCGGCGGAAGGCGTTGCACATCGCCGCGGCGAGCGCAAGGCCGGACTGGATCGCCGCAAAGCCAAACGCGGTCTCCAGCCCCTGCGAGGCATCGGTGGCGACCTCCTCGGTCACGCTCGCGGCGGTTCCATCGACCCACATGTTCTTGATGCCGAGCGACGCGCACGACTGGAACCCGGCCTGCACGACCGGATCGGTCTGCGGCTTGCCCTCTGCCAGGAGCCCGGCCAGGACGTTCGCGGCGGTGTGCGGGATCGGCTGCTGCGCGGTGATCTTCGGGATGCACAGCTGCACGAACGTCATGAAGTCCTTCTTCTCGACATCACGAAGGAGGACATACTGACCGTTCAGTCGAATCGCGCTCATGTGGTTCCTTTGCGGGGCGGAGGGTCGATGGTAGCAGCATCCCGTCCCCTGCTCCCCGTCCGAGATCGTTTCGCGGGCGCTCCCACGGCATCGGCGGCAAGCCGTACCATCGGGGAATGACGAACGACGCCTCCCCCGCGGTCGGCATCATCATGGGCTCCCAGTCCGACTGGGAGACCATGCAGCACGCGGACGCGACCTTGACGGCGCTCGGCATCCCGCATGAGTGCCGCGTCGTCTCCGCCCATCGCACGCCCGACCTGCTGTTCGAGTACGCGTCGACCGCGCGCGCGCGCGGCATCAGGGTCATCATCGCGGGCGCAGGCGGTGCGGCGCATCTGCCCGGCATGTGCGCGTCGAAGACGGATCTTCCCGTGCTCGGCGTGCCCGTCGAGAGCAAGGCGCTCCAGGGCGTCGACAGCCTGCTCTCGATCGTGCAGATGCCGGCGGGCATTCCCGTCGGCACGCTCGCGATCGGGCGCGCAGGGGCGATCAATGCAGCGCTGCTTTCCGCGAGCATCCTTTCCCATGTCGATGCAGGCGTCGCCAGCCGCCTCACCGCGTTCCGCGCCAAGCAGACGGCGGATGTGCTCGCGAATCCCGTTCCCGGAGCGGCGAAGGCGTGAGCAGCGCCCGTCGGATCGGCGTCCTCGGCGGCGGCCAGCTCGGGCAGATGCTCGGGCTGTCGGCGATTCCGCTCGGCATCGAGTGCGTGTTCTACGACCCCGCGCCCGACGCACCCGCGCGCGTCGCCGGACGCCACGTGTGCGCCGCGTGGGATGACCGCGACGCACTTGCGCGGTTCGCGGCGGACGTCGACGTCATCACCTTTGAGTTCGAGAATGTCCCCGCTGCGAGCCTTGCGTTCCTGGCCCAGGAGAAGGCGGTGCGCCCCGGCGTGCGCTCGCTCGAGCTGACCTCGGATCGCATCAAGGAGAAGGAGTTCCTGCGCTCGGCTGGCGTGCCTGTGCAGCCGTTCGCAAACATCGCGAGCGACGCCGACCTCGACTTGGCGCTTGCGACCGTCGGCGGACACGGCGTGCTCAAGACCCGCACCCTCGGCTATGACGGCAAGGGGCAGCGCGTGGTTCACGCCGCGGCCGAGCTCGCGCCGGCCTGGGCGGAACTCGGGCGAAAGCCCTGCATCTACGAGGCCTTCGTGCCCTTCGACCGCGAGGTGTCGGTGCTCGCGACGCGGGCGCTCGACGGCTCGACCGCCGTCTACCCGGTCGTCGAGAACCTGCACACCCACGGCATCCTCTTCCGCTCGATCGCGCCCGCGCGGATCAGCGATGCGCTGGCCGCTGCAGCCACGCGCCACGCGAAGGCCGTCCTCGAGGGGCTCGGACACATCGGCACCCTGGCGCTCGAGATGTTCGTCGCCGACGGCGCGTTGGTCGCCAACGAGATCGCGCCCCGTGTCCACAACTCGGGACACTGGACCCTCCAGGGCGCGCGCACCAGCCAGTTCGAGAACCACATTCGCGCCGTCGCGGGGCTGCCGCTCGGCGATCCCGGTGCGCCCGAGTTCGCCGCCATGGTCAACCTGATCGGCGGCGTGCCAGAGGCTGCGGAAATCCTCGCGATCCACGGCGCCTCCGCGCAGTTCTACGGCAAGAGCCCGCGTCCCGGGCGCAAGGTTGCGCACATGAACGTCGTCGCACCCTCGCGCGAGGAACTGCTCGCGCGTCTCGAAAGGCTCGAGGCGCTCGCCCGCCGCGTGAACAGGCTCGCATGAAGCTCCGAACCCTCGCCGCCGCCTGCATCGCCTTCCTCGCTTCCTGCGCCTCCATCCCTTCGGCCGACGAGGTCGCGCGCATGGGCTCGAGCGCGATCGTCGGCGCGTGGACGAGCGAGCTCGACGAAACCAAGCTCACGGTCGCCAAGGACGGCTCCTTCAAGGTCGTGCGCGGCGAGAAGTCGGTTGCGGGACGCTGGTCGCTCGATGGCGACGCCGTGGTCTTCGAGAACGATGGCGAGCCCTGCGCGGGCGTCGAGGGCGCGTACCTGCCCGAGGTCGTACGCGACACGGTGCGCTTCACCAAGCGCGGCGACGATTGCCCCGCGCGCGAAGAGCACATGGCGTGGCCGTGGAAGAGAACCAAATGACGTCTCCGCGGAGCGGCGCCGAAGCTCTCCTCTCCGCTCTCTTGAAACAACAAGGCCCCGCATTGCGGGGCCTTGCTTTTCAACTGTTTCAGCTCGCCTCCGCTCGGGGCTTCAGCTCGCCTCGGCTCGGGGATGCGCGCCGTCGTAGTCGGCGCGCTTCTTGCCCTGCGTCAGGTGCGTGTACACCTGCGTGGACGAGAGCGACTGGTGGCCAAGGAGCTCCTGCACCGCACGCAGGTCCGCACCGTTGTTCAGCAGGTGCGTCGCGAACGAGTGACGGATGGTGTGCGGGCTGATGTCCGGATCGAGTCCGACCTTCACCAGGTACTTGGCGACCTTGCGGCGCACCGAGCGGCTCGAAAGGCGCGAACCATGCTTGTTCACGAAGAGCGGCGCATCGGGGCTCGAGACGAGACCAGCGGCGCGCATCTCTGCGTCGAGCATGTCGAGGTAGTGGCGCAGGCTCTTGAGCGCGTGCGCGCCCAGCGGCACGAGACGCTCGCGGCGGCCCTTGCCACGGATCACGATGCACTCGTTCGGCTCGTTCAGGTCGCCACGGTTGATGGCGACGACCTCGCTCACGCGGATACCGGTGGAGTAGAGCGTCTCGAGGATCGCGCGGTCGCGCGCGCCCAGCAGGTCGCCGTCATCCGGCGCCGAGAGAAGACGCTCGACCTCGTCCACCGTGATCGCCTTGGGCAGGCGGCGCGCCTGCTTCGGCGTGCGGATGAGGGTCATCGGGTTCGAAGCGGTGATGCCGCGCTTCTCCAGCCACTTGTGGAAGGAGCGGAGCGTGGCGATCTTGCGCGCCATGGTGGCGGGCGAGTAGTTCTGCTCGGAGAGCTTGGCGAGGAAGCCGCGGATGCGATCGACATCGCAACCGACGATCGAGGCGGTGATCGACGCGGGCATCGGCTTCTTCGCCGTCGCCGCCTCGAGGGCCGCCTGCTCGTTCTTCATGTCCACGCGGACCTTGAGCTCCGCCTCCAGGTACTCGACGAACTGGCGCAGGTCGAGCCCGTAGCACCGCGAGGTGTACGGACTGAAAGCACGCTCATCGATGAGGTAGGAGAGGAAGCGCTCGACGATCGGAAGGTTGTCGTTCATGGCTGTTGCCTCGGTCTGGCGTCCCGGACGCCGCGGTGTGCTCGGTGATCTGCCCTGTTTCCCGCCATCTCTGGATCTCTCTCCGGCACTGCTTGTCCACACGTCTGCGCTATGGCTATCGGCGCAATCGCGGATTTGGTTCACCGATTTTTTCGCGGACCTATGCCGAAGGTCTCGGCGCCCGCATTTCCTGCTTCTCGGAACCCAAAGCCGCCCGAAGACGCATTCAGAGCGTCCCACGGCTGCATCTACTGGTCACCCCAACAGCGTCCTTGCTGCGTGAAGCCTGTCTCCCGAGCGACGGAAGGCCTGCACGACCTCGAGCTCGCTCAGTTCTGCGGTTCGCGCTCTGCGCGTCCGCCCTCAAGCGCCACCCCGAGGCGAGCCGCCTCCTGCTCAAGCAGGTCGCGGGTCAACACGTACGCCCCGAAGCGGGTGAAGAGATCGATCCGGGTCTCGTACGACTGGGCTCCCAGCGCTGAGTTCGGATCGAAGCGTCCCCGAGCATAGCGCTCGAGTTCGGTCAAAGTCTCGTGGTTGCGCGCATCGAAGACGCGAGAACCCTGGGAAACCTCTGCCGGGATCTTTCCAGGCGCAGCGCCCGCCTTGCTCTCTGCGGTCGGCATCGTGAGTTCCTTCAGGTCGACCGGCTTGCGGTCGGCGCCTTCGCCCGCGGAGATCACCTCGATCGCGGCGCCGAAGCGCAGCGGCTTGTAGGGATCCCAATCGGTCACGCTGCCGAGCACGAGTCCGTCCACCTGCAGCGTGCGCATGAGCGTCGAAGCCTGCTGCAGGTCGCGCACGCCCGTCATGCCCAGCGACTTCATGGCGGCGAGGGTGCGGTTGAGCGGGAGGCAGCGCAGGCCATCGACCTGCTCGATCTCGGACACGAAGCGATCGGCCACCATGGTGCCGTCCACCTCGGACACCCCTGACTCGTTCGCGAAGGGCACGACGGCCCAGACGCGCTCGTTCAGATACGGCGACTTCAGCACCGTGGGCTGGGTGAGCTTGTTGGTCTGGCAGCCAGCGATCGGAGCGACCGCGGTGCACAGGATCAGCGCGAGGGTGGTGAGGGTGGTCCGTCCCATAGAGGGGATATCGGTCGCAAAGTGCGTGCCAGTTGAGTGGGCACCCGCGACAATCCAAGCGTAGGCTGAATTGACTCACTTCCGCGCTGGAATCAATCGAGATCGTCGGCGCGCAGCAGGTCTGGCGTGCCGTCGGCGCTGGCGCCGGCGGGAGAACGGTTTGCGGCGCTTCGCGCTGGAGCGGCGATCGCTCCTTGATCGAGTTTCTGCGTCTTCATGCGGGCTTCCGCTGCGAACTCGACCGATCCTGCCGCCTTCTGACCGCCATCTGCGGCGATCGACCAGACATTCTCGATGCCGTTCCGGTTGGAGACGAAGTACACGCGCCCGTCCGCGCCCCACGTCGGCTGCATGTTGCGGAACCGTCCATTGGTGAGCCCGACTCGGTTGGTGCCGTCGGCGTTGATGATCCAGATATCCGACTGATCGGGCCATTCGGAGTCGCCACTCGGATTGACCACGGTGGTGAACACGATCTTGCGACCGTCGGGAGACCAGCCCGGCTGCAGCACCGCGGCGTTGCGCGCGCTGACGATCTCGGTCGGGCTGAGTCCCTCGCCCTGGACGAGTTCGATCGTCCACACGCCGTAGAGCCGGGAGCCACGCTGACGCGCACGCTGGAAGAGCAGCACGTCCTTCTTCTCCTCGGGCGACCAGCGGGGCAGGAAGCCCTCGCAGACGTACGAGCGCAGGCCGGGATTCTCCGTGTCGACGATCCAGATCTCCCACGTATTCGTGCGGCCGTTCTTGCGGCTGAACGCCAGGCGACGCCCATCGGGCGCCCATGTCGGCTGCACTTCTTCGTCGGTGTCGGCGGTCAGCTGGGTCGGCGCTCCGCCTCCGATCGGCATCATGAAGATGTCCCAGTTTCCGTTGCGATTGGAGGCAAATGCGATCTTCGTCCCGTCAGGCGCGATCGACGGCATGAGGTCGTCGCTCGGATCGGTGGTGAGCTGGGTGACGGTGCGCCCATCGACCGACTTCCTGTAGATGTCGAACGTCGGGCGGTGCTGCGTCGACGCGTAGACCATGAAGGTACCGGTGCGGTCGACGTCGGGGGCGTAGTCGCCGCCCTCGGTCGCGAAGCTCACCTGCGAGAGGTTGCCGCCGCCATCGCTCAGTCCGCCGCCGCTCGGGAAATCGCCGTTCGACATGCCCTTTGAGCGCCGCGTCAACGGGATCGTGTCCCAGCCATCGGGAGTCGCCGAAGCCGCCTCGTTGGCGAAGGTGGTGTTGGCCTCGTCGCCTGAGTGCGGGCTCTGGGTGTTGGCGCCCGACGCGGAGGCTCCGACCGACTTGCGCTGCGGAACGGCGCCCGTGGGGGCCGCACAGCCTGCGACGGCAGCCAGAACGGCTGCTGCCAGCCCGACGGACGTCAGGCGGAAGGCGGGACTCGGAACAGGAAGCGTCGTGCCAGGCATGGGAAAGCTCCTGCGGCGGATTGCCGCTGTCGGGCGCTATCGGCGGCGCGACTTGTGCGGTTGAGGCGATCTGTGCGGATTGTGAAAGGAACCCATCCCCCGCCGATTCCGCCCGAACCGCGGGTTGCACGTGCGAAACGCGGCTTTGTCGGCGGTGGCTTCGCTACACTGTTTCCCTTCGCGATTGCGTAGCTCAGTCGGTAGAGCAGCGGCCTTTTAAGCCGTAGGTCCTGGGTTCGAGTCCCAGCGCAATCAGTCGCGGTTCCCCGCGGCGCGCGAGTTCCCAGTGGCCCCTTTGTGACCGTTGTCAGCCCATGCTCGTACTACATGCTGTCTGGACTCGTGAGCGGCTCCACCTGTGGGCTGAAGATGATGCGCGCATCGGGCCAGCGCTGGCGATCGTGCACGCCGAGGCAGGATCGGAAGGCACCGCCACCGGCGTCGCTGCCGCAGGCACGGGGCATCCGTTCGCCGCCAGCTGCGCGCAACTCCGCGCTGCGCTGGTGAGCGCCGGCATCCTGGCCGGGGACGACATCCGCCAAGACGACGTCAGCCTGCGCATGATGGTCCCGGCGACCACGACGGCGCTCGGCACCACCCCGCTGCCAAGCGACAAGCTCGCGAACCTGCTCGGTCTGTCGGACGAGCCGATCGCGCATCTTTCGTCGGTCGAGGTCCCATCCATCGCCATCGAGTCGCCTGCTGCGCTGCGGTACCTCCTCAGCCCGACCGACGAGGAGCGACCGATCGCAGAAGGACTGCACGCCGGACACGACCTCCGCTTCTGGCGCGAGGTCGCCGGGCTTGCGGCCGACCTCATCGCCGACCAGCGCATCGTGCCCTCGCTCATCCAGGAAAAGTCGGGACGCTTCCGCGCGATCTGGCAGCCCTGGCTCGCAGACGGCGCGCCCGCCCAGCGGCTCGGCGCACTCCTCTCCGCGATTCCCGCCAGCGCGCGCTGCGTCGATGACGAGTTCCGCGCGCAGCCGTGGGCGATCGTCGAGGCTGCGCTCATCGGCTTCGTCGATGGCGAGGCACGCAGAGTGCTCGAGCTCGAGAGCTACGGCGACGCCATCGAGGACCGCGATCCGAACGCCGACCCGCACGTCGCGTGGCTGAGCGGACTGCTCGGCAAGAGCGACACCGTGCAGGGCATCAAGTCGAGCGACACGCACCTGATGCGCGGCGCGCGGCAGTGGCTCTCCTCGCTCGACGCCGCCAGCGAATCGCGCTTCGTGCGACTCGCCTTCGAGCTCAACGAGCCAGATCCGACCACCTTCGACGCCAACGACGACGTCGGGCGCAACGCCCAATGGACGATCTCGTTCAAGCTCATCACCAACGACGACCCGCCCGTCGTCATCGACGCCGAGCAGATCTGGTCGCAGGGCAAGGACGGACTCAAGGGCCTGCTCGCGCGCTTCGGCGGCGAGGGCGAGCCCGCGGGCGACGTCCTGCTGGCCGAGCTCGCGCGCGCCGCGCGCATCTGGCCGCGCGTCGAGAAGGCGCTCGAGGACTCCGCGCCCACCGAGCTCAACCTCTCGACCACCGAGGCCTACGCGTTCCTGCGCGACTTCCGCCCGATCCTCATGGAGTCGGGCTTCGTCGTCCTGTCGCCAAGCTGGTGGGGACAACCAGCGAGCCGTCTCGGCGCGCGCCTGCTGATCGACTCGGGCAACCTGCCGCAGGGCTCGGGCGGCGGCACGGGCGCCGATGGCGAAGGCAGCCACCTCGGACTGCACAGCCTCGTCAACTACTCGTGGCAGATCGCGCTCGGCGACCAGTCGCTGTCGATCGAGGCGTTCCAGCGCCTGGCGGCGCAGGGTTCGCCGCTCCTGCGCGTGAACGGGCAGTGGGTCGAGATCCGTCCCGATGACCTGAACGGCGCGATGCGCTTCCTCAAGGAGCATCCGGGCGGACAGATGACCGTGATGCAGGCGATCCGCCTCGGCAACGGACTCGATGGACCCGAGACGGGGCTTCCGATCCTCGGTCTCGACGCGCAGGGCTGGGTGAGCGAGCTCCTCGGCTTCAAGGGCGACGAGAAGTTCATCAAGGTCGAGCAGCCGACGCGCTTCCAGGGCACGCTGCGTCCGTACCAAGCGCAGGGCCTGTCGTGGCTCGCGTTCCTCGATCGCTTCGGCCTCGGCGGCTGCCTTGCCGACGACATGGGCCTCGGCAAGACCGTGCAGCTGATCGCGCTGCTCCAGCACGAGCGCGAGAAGGCGAACGGACGCGTGGTCGGCCCGACGCTGCTCGTCTGCCCGATGTCGGTCGTCGGCAACTGGAACCGCGAGCTCCATCGCTTCGCGCCCGAGCTCGTCGTGCACGTCCATCACGGTCTCGAGCGCCCGACCGGCGAGAAGTTCGTCGAGACCGCGCTGTCGTCCGACGTGATCGTGACGACCTATGCGCTCGTCGTGCGCGACAAGGACAGCCTCGAGCGCATCCACTGGCGCCGCGTCGTGCTTGACGAGGCGCAGCACATCAAGAATCCGCCGACCAAGCAGACGGCGTCCATCCGCGCGCTGCGCACGAGCCACCGCGTGGCGCTCACGGGTACGCCCGTCGAGAACCGCCTGAGCGAGCTCTGGTCGATCCTCGAGTTCTGCACGCCGGGCTATCTCGGCACGCAGGGCGACTTCCGCCGCCGCTTCGCCGCGCCGATCGAGCGCCACAAGGACCGCCGCCAGGCCGAGCGCCTGAAGAACCTCGTGCGTCCGTTCGTGCTGCGACGGCTGAAGACCGATCCGACCGTCATCAGCGACCTCCCCCCGCTGGTCGAGACGCGCCAGAACGTGCCGCTGACCGCCGAGCAGGCGCAGCTCTACGACTCGGTGGTGAACGACATGCTCCACCGCGTCGACAACGCCGACGGCATCAAGCGCCGCGGCCTCGTGCTCTCGGCGCTGGTCAAGCTCAAGCAGATCTGCAACCACCCCGCGCACTTCCTCCGCCAGGGCTCGGACGACGACGATGCGCCGCCGCTGCCCACGCTGAAGGCAGGCGAGAAGCTGTCGATGCGCTCGGGCAAGGCGATGCGCCTGATGGAGATGGTCGAGGAAGTCGTGGCGACGGGCGACCGCGCGCTGATCTTCACGCAGTACCGGCAGATGGGCCACCTGCTCGTCGCCATGCTGCGCCAGGAGCTCGACACCGAGGCGCTCTTCCTCCACGGCGGCACGCCGCAGGCGAAGCGCGAGCAGCTGATCGAGCGCTTCCAGTCGAACGACGTGAGCTGCCCGATCTTCGTGCTGTCGCTCAAGGCAGGCGGCGTCGGACTCAACCTCACCGCGGCGAACCACGTGTTCCACTTCGACCGATGGTGGAATCCCGCCGTCGAGAACCAGGCGACCGACCGCGCGTTCCGCATCGGCCAGCATCGCACGGTCAACGTGCACAAGATGATCTCCGAGGGCACGCTCGAGGAGCGCATTGACGCGATGATCGAGCAGAAGACGGAGCTCGCGCAGCAGATCATCGGATCGGGCGAATCGTGGCTCACCGAGCTCTCGACCGGCCAGCTGCGTGAGCTGCTCACGCTTCGCCGCGACACCCTGGAGGACGAGGAATGAGCGCTCCAGAGGATCTCAACTCGTCCGCACCCAAGCAGGATCCCGCTGCGACCCAGGGTACGCCGCAGTCGGCTGCCTCCCAGTTCGCGCGGAACTCAACGTTCAATGCCGGACCTGGGCGGCCGATGCGCCGCCAGGAGGGGCCGCGTCGCCTGAAGAACGGCATTCGCCTGCGCCGCCGCGAGGGCATCGACCTGCTCGCATGGCCCGCGGACGCCTGGTCCGTGCTGCTTATGCACGGAATCGAGGATGCCGTGAAAAACGAAGGGCTCGATTACGCGCGCGCGGGGCAGACCGCTGCGCTGCAGATCACGCCCGCGGGCGTCGAGGCCACGGTGCAGGGGCGCCAGTCGCGCCCATACACGGTGCGCATCGCGCCAGAGGTGCTCGCGCCGGCGGACTGGGACCGCGTGGTCGCGATCATGGCGCGCGAGGCGGTGTATTCGGCGAAGCTCCTCGCCGGCGAGATGCCGCCGCTCGTCGAGCAGCCGTTCGTCTCCCTCGGCAAGCATCTGGTGCCCGTCGACGCCGCCACGGTGAAGCGGACCTGCACGTGCGATCTGCCGATGCCGTGCAAGCATGTCGCATGCGTCGCGGCGCTGCTGATCGAGCGCCTTGCTGGCGATCCGCTGCTTGCCTTCACGCTGCGAGGGCTTGACGGACAGCGCCTGCTCGAGCGGCTTCAGGAAGCACGCGCGATCGCGACGCGCGGCGTGGCGCGTGCGCATTCGACGCCCCCCGCGGTCGACCTTGCGCCCGAGGCGCTTCCGCTCGAGCGCTGCCTGGACTCGTTCTGGCGTCCGGGACGGCAGCTCGATGAGATCCCGAGCGAGACCGAGCCGTTCGCGCCGCATGCGCTGCTGCGCCGTCTCGGCCCGTCGCCGCTCCAGGGCAAGTTCCCGCTCGTCGGCTTGCTTGCATCGATCTACGACTCGATCGCCGACAACGGCCGCAAGCTGCGCGAGGAAACCGATGGGCCAGACGCCGGTGACGGCGTGCGCGCGCCGGATGCCGAGTGATCGGAGTCGGCGGGAGTCGTGGCTGTTGGACGTCGTTTGATGACGGACCCCGCGGGGTCGAAACGTCCGGAGTCCGCTGGCAATGAGTGCCCGCAGATGGAGGCAACGCCGGAATCTGCGGAACAGCTTGCGCCACGAGTCCACGGAGCCCAGACGGCATCGACTCCCGAGCAAGTGGTTCCGCAGACTTCGTCTGCGGGCACTCATTGATTTCAGACTCCGTTTGCCTGGAACACGTATCGTCGGAGTCCATGTGCAATGAATGCCCGCAGATGGAGGCAACGCCGGAATCTGCGGAACAACTTGCGCCACGAGTCTGCCGAGCCCAGAGCAAGCAAAGGCGACGCACCACCCACGGTGTCCCACGAGGCCAGCGCGATTCACTCGCGCGGCCGAGCCCAGAGCGAGCGAGGGCGCGCACGCGGCTGCCTCGCAGCCGCCAGCGCGCCAAGTCGCGAGCGCTATCGTCTCGGCAGCTTCTTCATCAGCTCCTCGACCGCCTTCGCGAGCTGCGCGTCGAACGCCTTCGCCTCATCCTCGGGTGTCTGCACGACCACGAAGTCGGGCATCGCGCCGTTCTCCTCCATGTCCTTATCCTTCGTCGGGCCGTTCCCGGCGATGTACCAGCCACGGAACGGCATGCGCACGGTGGTGCCATCGACGAGCGACTCGGAGCCGGTCGAGATCACGCCGCCCGCAGTCTGCTGCCCGACGAGCGGACCGAGGCCGAGCGTCTTGAACGCGTGCGAGATGATCTCCGCGTTCGAGAAGCTCTTCTCATTGCAGAGCATCGCCTTCGGCATGGTGTAGCGCTGGATGAACAGGCGATCCTGCGGATAGCTGCGCTTGCGCGCGCGATCGCCCTCGCGGGGCACGGCGTACGCATGCTCGCGCACGTCGATCGATGAGAGCAGGCGGTCGGCCGTGAAGCCGCCGCCGTTGTTGCGGACGTCGATGATGAGCGCCTCGCGACCGTTGGCAGCCGCGTACAGGTCGCGCTCGAAGCGGTCGAGCGACGCCTGGTCCATGCTCTGGATGTGGATGTAGCCGATGCGCCCGCCCGAGAGCTCGACGACCTTCGCAAGGTTGGCGCGGGTCTCGGCCTGGTAGCGCAGCGCGCGCTCGGCGCCGCTCGACATCGGCACCATGATCACGCCGAGCTCGACCGGCTTCGCGTCGGCGACGCCTTCCTTCGCGGGGCGCGTGAAGGAGACGAAGACTTCCTGACCGACCTTGCCCGCAAGCGCCGCCTCAAGCGGCTTCGCGGGATCGACCTGCTCGAAGTCGATGGCGGTGATGATGTCGCCGGCCTCAAGGCGCGGATTCGAGAGCGCGGCGGGTGAATCGCCGAGCACGGACGTGACCGTGCGGCCCGCGGCGCTCGAAGCGGTGGCGACGCCAAGGCGCCCCTGCGACCGCGGATTCGCGGCGACTGCGCCGCGTCCGCCGCCGCTTCCATCGGGCGAGCGCACGCCGAGGTGCGACGCATCGAGGTGCCCGATGAACATGTTGGCGACGAAGTCGAACTCGTCGCTCGTGCGCGCGCGGGTGGCGAGCTCACGGTGGCGCGCGGTGAGCGCCGGCCAATCGAGCTGCTTCTCCTGCGGCGAGACGTAGAACTTGCGGCCCATGATGCGGGAGATCTCATCCATCTTCTGCGCGTTGCGCTTGGCGAGCGAGATCTCGCTGACCGCGCTGATATCGACGGTCTTCGCGTCGCCCGCTGCGGTGCCGACGGTCTGCGCCTGGCCAGCATTCACGCCGACGATCTTGTCGCCGCTGAAGGAGAGCCCGATGACGCTCATGCTCGCGCCGAGCTTCTTCTGCTCGGTGCCGTCGTACTTGATGGCGTAGAGCGCCGCGTCCTTGCCCTCGGTGCCCGTGAAGTACAGCCGATCGCCCGCGGGCGAGAGCTCGAGGTTCGACTCATCGCCGAGGAGCGTCGTCACCCGCTTCACGCGGAGGAACGCGTCCTCGAGCTCGAGGTCGGAGAGGACGGACTTCTTCTCGTCCTTCTTCACTTCGTCCTTCTTCGCCTCATCCTTCTTGGCGTCTTCCGCACCCTTCGCCTCGAGCGGCTTGCGCTTCTTGACGGCGTCGTTGGCGTCCTTGAAGTACTGATCGAGGTCGCGCTGCGAGTAGCCCTCGAGGTCGCGGTCGAGCATCACGATCCAGGCGTCGGACTCCTCGTTGTTGCGCTCGGAGAGGAACGCGAGCACGCGCCCGTCGGCGGAGAAGCGCGGACGCCCCTCGTTGTCGGGGTGCTGGGTCACGTTCACGGGCTGGCGCGAGCCGTCCGCGGGCACGATCCAGATGTCCTTGTTGAAGTCCTGGTCGCTCTCGGCGAAGGCGATCATCGAGCCATCGGACGAGTAGACGTACTCGAGCTCGTCGTCCCAGCCCTCGCGGACGATCGTGACGGCGCCACTAGCGAGATCGAGTCGCGCAAGATCGCCGAGATTGCGGGTGAAGAGCACAGTCGTGCCATCGGGCGATGCGACGGGGCGACGGTCGTCGTCGGCACCGGTCGTGAGCGACTTGACCTCGAAGCGCAGCGCGTCGGCCCAGCGCTCGGGATTCAGCTTGGGGTCCTTCTTCTTCTCCTCAGACTTCTTGTCCTCAGGCTTCTTGTCGTCCTTCTTCTCTTCAGGCTTCTTCTCTTCCGCCTTCGGCGCGTCGGCGGCGGGCACGTCCGCAGGCTTCGGCTCTGCGGGCGCAGGCTCCGCTGGCTTCACGTCCGCCGGCTTCGCCTCTTCCTGCTTGGGTTCTTCCTTCGTGGCCTCTTCCTTCTTGGCCTCGTCCTTCTTGGGCTCTTCCTTCTTGCCCTTGCCGCGCTCGCGCGCCTCGGCGCGCGTCTCTGCGACCGTCGCTGCGTAGAGCGAATCGCTGCCATCGCGGTCGGAGGCGAAGTAGAGCGAGAGACCGTCGGCGCTCCAGCAGAGGTCGCGCTCGCGCGCCTCGCCCTCGGTCACGCGCCGCGTCGGGCTCTTGTCCTCGACCGCGCGCACGAAGACGTCGCCGTCGGCGACGAACGCCATCGTCTTGCCGTCGGGCGACAGCGCGCACTCGCTCACGCTGCGGCCGACCTGCTTGCGCTCGATGTCGAGCTGCCCGTCGTCCGCGGCGGTGAATGCCAGCTTCTCCGCGCGTGCGCCTTCCTTCGCGAGATCGAGCCGCCAGAGATCGCCCAGCACGCCGAAGACGGCGGTCTTGCCGTCCGCCGAGACCGCAAGCCCGTGGATGTCGTCGGCGGTGAACTCAGTCAGGCGCCTGCCCGAATCGATGGGCGCGCCGAGCTTCGCGCGGTGCACGTTCATCGCGCCGGTGCCGCGGTCGGAGATGTAGACGAACTCGTCGCCGCCGATGAAGCGCGGCAGTCCGTCGTTGCCCTCCCACTTGGTGAGCTGCGCGAAGGTCTTGCCCGCTGCGTCGAAGATCCAGACGTTGCGGTTGTCGGGACCGGTGTATCCGCGGCGAGCCCACGACGACGAGCCGCGCTCGAAGAGGACCTTCGCGCCGTCCGCGGAGGCGTTCGCAGCGGAGCCGAAGGCATCGTGCAGGCGCTCGGGCGTGCCGCCGTCGACGGAGACCACGAACGGGCGCGACGAGCGATAAAGGTCGCCCTCGAGCGTGCTCTCGATGAAGACGACGGGCTTGCCGTTCAGCGTGCCCACCGAAGACAGGCTGAACATCGCATCGATGTCGGTGATCTGCTTCAGGTCGCTGCCGTCGGTCGCCATCGACCAGAGGTTCTTCAATCCATCGCGCTCGCTCTCGAAGACGATGCGGGTGCCGTCGGGCGTGAAGCCGCTGCGCATCTCGGTCGCGGGGTTCGAGGTCAGCCGCGTGGCATTGCCGCCGGTCGCAGGCGCACTCCACAGGTCGCCCCGCCAAGTGAAGACCACGGTCGCGCCGTTCGGCGAGAGCGATGGATGCCGCGGGAGGTCGACGTTCGCTGCCGCGGCGATGGCCGCGAAGGCGAGCGGTGCGAGCGTGGGGGCCACCACTGGGGCAATGGCTGGGGCGACGCGGGGGAACAGGTGACGGATCGGGCGGTTCATCGGGTTCATGGCGACATGGACCTTCGTTCGGGGTCTTTGGATGCACTTCCGCGGGCGCCGAATGCAGGGCGCCGCGCGGGGGAGGCGCAGTCTAAACGCCTTTCCGACGCGATTTGGGCGGTTCGGTTCGCTCTGTGCGGGCGAGTCCGAAGAAAGATCGAACCTTCCCGCAACTCGTGCCGTTTATGCGCCGATCCACACTCCACGGTGAGTCCGCCTCACCTCGGAGCACGAATGGACAGGCGTGCAGAAAGCTCCGGTTGAAGAAGGGTCGCGCGGAGATCCCGCGACTGCCCGACGCGTGAAGGAGAAGACCATGCACACGAACCGCAACTCGCGCAACGCACAGCAGCTTCGATCCCTGATCCAGAACATGGGTCGCTCGATCGACGAGGCACGCGCACGTCGAATGGGTCCCGACACGCCGACGCCGAATCCGCCCGCGCCCGCGCGCCCCGAAAGCACGCAGCCCGCTGCGCCCCAGCAGCCCGGGGCCGCCCCGCCGATCCGCGCCGCGAACGAGATGTTCGTCGAGGGCGGACAGCGCCTGAAGGCGCGTCCCAAGCGCCCAGCATGACGCGACCCGCTTCAGAGACCAAACTCCGATCTGCACGCCGCCCTGCGCGGCGTGCAGTGCTTTTCGCGCGCGCGCTATCCTGCGCCGATGCCCAACGAGACCCCAGATGTCATGCGCCCCGAGAGCCTCGCCTTCCTGAAGGAGCTGCTCGATACACCGAGCCCCTCCGGGTTCGAGCGCGACGGGCAGCGCGTCTGGATGAAGTACGCGCGTGGCTTCGCGGCGAAGGCGTGGAACGACTCGTACAACAACTGCTTCGCGTCGTTCGGTCCCGAGGGCGCGGGCGTCCCCACGCTCGCGATCTGCGGGCACGCCGATGAGATCGGCCTGATGGTCAATCACTTCGACGAGAAGGGCTTCGTCTACTGCAAGGCGATCGGCGGCATCGACACCGGCTCGATCGTGGGCAAGCGCGTCCGCTTCAACTCGAGCGTGCCTGGCGTGAAGAACCCCGTCATCGGCCTGATCGGCGCGACCGCCATCCACCTGCAGGACAAGTCGGCGGAGGGCAAGGTGCGCAAGATGCACGAGCTCTTCATCGACATCGGCGCGAGCAGTGGCGATGAGGCGAAGTCGAAGCTCGCGATCGGCGACAGCGGCGTCTTCCTCGACGGCTTCATGCACCTCACCGACGACCTCGTGGTCGCGCGCGCGCTCGACAACCGCATCGGAACGTGGATCGCGGCAGAGGCGCTGCGCCTGGTCGCCGCCCGTGCGGGCGAGCTCAAGGTGCGCGTCGTCGCCGTGTCGACCGTGCAGGAGGAAGTCGGCCTGCGCGGCGCGCAGATGATCGCGCGCACGCTGGCGCCCGACGTGGCGCTCGTCACCGACGTCGGCCACGCGACCGACAGCCCCGGCATCAGCCACGCGCAGCATGGGCTCTTCAAGCTCGCGGGCGGACCGAAGATCGCCGTCGGCGGCGCGATGCAGCCCGAGGTGGTCGCGCGGCTCGCCGAGGTGGCCGGCTCGCTCTCGATCCCACTGCAGCGCGCGGCGACGCCGGGCGGCTCGGGCACCGACACCGACGCGATCTTCGTCCAGGGCGGGATCCCCTGCGGCCTCGTGTCGCTTCCGATCCGCTACATGCACACGACCGTCGAGATGACGAGCCTGCGCGACCTCAACCGCATCGCCCATCTCTTCGCCGGATTCGCGCTGTCGATGAAGCCGGGCGAGAAGTTCGCCGCGTCGCTGTAGGCGTTCAGCGTTTCGACGCGGCCGCGGCGCGGCGCTTGCGGCCGCCCTTCAGGCTGTATGCGATCGCCGGCGGGAAGTTCCCGAGCACCAGCTCGCCCTTGCCCTCATGGCGGCGGCGCAGCGACTTGCCGATGGCATCGATCCGCTTCAGGCGCGCGCGCCCGTCGCGGTCGGTGACGGGGCTCTTGATCACGCGCACGCCCGCATACTCGAAGTAGACGAGCTCGCCGTTGTCCTTGAGGAGCGCGAACATGCGGCGGAAGATCTGCCGCATGAGCTTCGGCGGGAAGTTGTTGAAGGGCAGCCCGCACACGATCACGTCGTACGGTCCAGCGAGCGGCGCCTCCTCGATGGGCGCGCAATGCAGCTTCACGTGAACGCCCGGGTTCTCCGCGCGATACGGACGAAGCAGGTCCTTCTCGAGCTTGCGGCAGAAGGTCTGGTTGATCTCGACGAGCTCGAAGTGATCGCCCGCGCGCAGCTTCTTCAGGATCGCCTTCGTGAAGGGTCCCGTACCGGGGCCGACCTCAAGCACGCGGCGCGGGCCGTCGACCTTTCCGATCGCCTTCGTCATCGTCTTCGCGAGGAGCGGAGACGACGGCCACACCGAGCCGGTGTTGCGGAAGTTGCGGATGGCCTCGGTCAGGAAGTCGAGCACGGGCTCACCATGCTATCCGAGGGCGGGGTGCGCGGCGAAACGATTTTGCCTTACATTCACGTCCATCATGGCACTCGTCAACGAGCACTACCTCAAGCTTTCCGCCGGCTACCTCTTCCCCGAGATCGCGCGAAGGGTGTCGGCGTTCGCGGCCGAGCGGCCCGATCTCGCGAAGGAGATCATCCGCTGCGGCATCGGCGACGTGACCGAGCCACTGCCGCCGAGCGCGATCGCGGCGATGAACGCAGCCACCAGCGAGCTCGCAAGCCGCGCGACCTTCAAGGGCTACGGGCCGGGAACCGGCTACGAATCGGTGCTGGCGGCGATCGCCCACGGAGACTTCCGCTCGCGCGGCATCGACATCGCCGACGACGAGATCTTCCTGAGCGACGGCTCGAAGGGCGACTGCGGCAACATCCTCGAGATCCTCGGGGCGGGAAACCGCGTCGCCGTCACCGACCCCGTCTACCCCGCCTACGTCGATGCAAATGTCATGTTCGGGAACACTGGCGCGGCGATGGCGGGCGGCGGCTACGAGGGCATCGTCTATCTCCCCTGCACCGAGGCCAACGACTTCCTCGCCGATGTGCCAGCGGACGGCGCGCCGGCGCCCGATGTGATCTACCTCTGCTCGCCCAACAATCCGACCGGCACGGTCATGGACCGCGCGCGGCTCGAGAAGTGGGTCGCCTACGCGCGCAAGCATCGCTCGCTGATCTTCTGGGATGCGGCGTACGAGGCGTACAACCGCGATCCGAACGCGCCGAAGTCGGTGTACGAGGTCGCGGGCGCGCGCGAGTGCGCGATCGAGTTCCGCAGCTTCTCGAAGTCGGGCGGGTTCACCGGCGTGCGCTGCGGCTACACGGTGCTCCCGAAGAGCGTGATGGCGTACACCCGCGCGGGCGCGGCGGTCGCACTGCATCCGCTGTGGACCCGCCGCTGGAACACGCGCTCGAACGGCGTGAGCTACGCGGTGCAGCGCGGCGCGGAGGCGCTCTACACCGAGGCGGGCAAGCGCGAGGTGCAGGCGCTCGTCGACTTCTACATGGAGAACGCGCGCATCCTGCGGAACGGCTGCCGCGCGCTCGGCTGGAAGACCTGGGGCGGCGAGAACGCGCCGTACGTCTGGTGCAAGACTCCCGACGGACAGGACAGCTGGAGCTTCTTCGACACGATGCTGCGCGAGGCGCGCGTGGTCACGACGCCAGGGGCCGGCTTTGGGCGCTGCGGCGAGGGCTACTTCCGCATCAGCGCCTTCAATTCGCGTGCGAATGTGGAGGAAGTCGTGCGGCGGATGGGGCGGATCGCGTCCTGCGCGGCAACCCGCTGATCGCGATCGCGCACGGCGCAAAACGCACCGCGCCGGCCCTGTGTTGAACATCGTGGCCGGCGCGGTGCGAGAGAGAGAGAAGAGAGATGCCCGCGCGCCGGTCGTCCTGAGACTTTCGTCTCTTTGAGGCTGTCCCTTGCCTCGCGGCGCGCTGCGTCCCGTCACAGGAGACAACGCACAAGGCTCACCCCAAGTTCGCGATTTTCAGGGGGTGCTTTCCCCATTCGATCCGTGCGTCTCGAGGTCGATGAGAGCCGATTTCGGCGCAGCCAAAATCAAAACCGCCCTCGGCATCCTGCCGGGGGCGGTTTTACGGAATTCGCGCGTGGCTCAACTACGCGCGAACGGACAGGATCTGGTTGATCGACCGCGGACTCGCGGGCTTCGAGAAGAGCTGCTGCACGCGGTCGAACTGGGCCATGTTCGGCGCGTTCTGACCGGTGGTCAGCGCATCCATCCAGCGGCGGGCGAAAGCCGCAGGCTTCACCTGCGGGAATCGCTCGCGCACGCTCTCGAGTTCCTTGGTCAGCGCCTTCGTGAGCTCGTCGCGGCCGATCGAGCCGCTCCGGTCGAGATCGAGGTGGCGGAACAGACGGCGGTTGTCGGAGAAGTCCTGCTTCTCCAGCGTTCCGTCGGCATCGGTGTCGCGGGTGGCGAAGGTCGCCTCGACGATCTGGGCGACGACCTGCTCCGGCGCATCGGCAGAAGCCGACTCGGGATTCGACAGCGAGCGCGGCGTGTTGCCGCCGTTCAGCGCCATCGCCAGGTCCATCGCGTCGACGTTGCCGTCGCCGTTGTAGTCGCCCTGGACCGAGTTGCTGTTGCTGCCCGAACCCCAGTTCTGCAGCACGGTGTTCTGCGGATCGGTCGGCCCGTTCAGCGCGATCGCCAGGTCCTGGCCGTCGACGATGCCATCGACATTGAGATCGCCCTCAGGATTCGAGGTGCCCCAATGCTGCATGATCGTGTTTGCGGAGACGGCGGGCGCCTCGGCGCCGCGGAAGGTCACGCCGGAAGGCAGCGCGCCTTCCTGCGCGGACGACATGTTCTGGCGGGCGACGGGACGCAGGGCATTCCCGAACTGCGGCGCAGGGTGGATCGCGGGTTGGATCTTCATCAGGGGGTCCTTTCGAGCGGCAGTGCCGCAGGGGACCCGTTGCAACCGCCATGCCTCGCGCCGACCGTGCGTCCTGGACGCCTGCCGCGGGGTGCGACCGCGGCACGGGCGCAAACCCTGCCGAACCCGCGCAGGAACGGCTACTCCTGTTCGTCCTGCGCGCCCCAGCCCTTGGACGGCTTGCGCTTCGGGAGCAGGGCGTCCTCCGCGGTGGGGACGCGCCCGTCGTTGCCTCGGTAGCCGAGACAGACCACGAACATCTCCACGCTCTCGGCGCGCGACGCCCGCGGCTTGTAGCCCTTGGCCTCCTCGAACATGCGGCTTGAGCGCTTGAGCAGCTCGGGGTATTCGCCGCCCTCGAAGACCTTCATGGTGAGGTTGCCCCCCTTCCGCAGCCACTCCTGGCAGCGGTCGAGCAGGTCATGGCAGAGCCGCGCGGAGCGCATGGCGTCGCCCATCGGGTCGCCCGTGGTATCGGGCGCCATGTCGGACATGACCACGTCGAACGGCCGTCCGCCCAGCTCTGCGATGGAGAGGTCGCGGAGGTCGGCCTGGATCAGCCGCACGTTCGACGGATAGCCGCCGCCGTTGATCTGCTTGAGGTCGACGGCGACGATCTCGCCCTTCGGCCCGACGCGCTGCGCAGCGACCTGCGACCAGCTTCCCGGCGCAGCGCCCGCATCGAGCACGCGATCGCCGCGGCGGAGCAGCCGCTTGCGATCATCGATGTCGATGAGCTTGTACGCCGCCCGAGAGCGGTAGCCCTCCTCCTTCGCGAGGCGGAACCAATGGTCCTGGACTTCTTTCACGGCGAGACTGTAGCACGCGTGGCTGCGTCCCACGTCGCCGCGCGATTCACTCGCGCGGCGAAGCCCAGAGGGAGCGAAAGCGCGCACGCGGCTGCAAGGCAGCCGCCAGCGCGCTCAGTCGCGACCGCTCAAATCACGGGTCCATGATTTCCCGACCGATGTTGGTCGGGTCGGGCACCACGGCCACGCGGATGTTCTTCTCGCTCGTCCGCAGAAGCACGGGGTTCTTCCCGTCATTCAGCGTGGCGATCAGCGTGTTGTGGTCGTTGCCCTTCACCATCGCGTCCCAGCGGCCGAATTCGCAGCGCTGGCGCACCTCGCCGCCGTGGGTCTCGCAATCGAAGGCGCCGCGCGACTCGCCGCGCACGCGGTAGTCGATCGAGCCCTCGCTGGTGATGATCTTCATGGGACCCGTCATCGGCCACGGCGTGCACATGCGCACGTCGCCGCGGGTGGTCTCGATGTCGACGACGCCCTGGTTCTCCATCACATGCACGTTGCCGTGGTGGGTTCGGACGGTCACGGCATCGAGCGCAGGCGTCTCGATCGTGATCTCGGCGCGGAAGTAGTACGGCTCGGGATTCTCCGCGGTCGCGCGCACCTGCAGCGACTCGCCGCCGCCCGCTCGGGGCTCGAGCGTCGCGGTCCACTTCACGTCGGACAGCTCCGCGCGCGACTCGTCCCAGCGACCCCAGCCCATGCTGGAGACACGGCGCACCTCGATGGTGGTCGCCTTCGCCTTGGGGTTGCCGCGCACGAACACGTCGCCGCTGAAGTTCTCCACGTTCACGGCCAGCGAACCCGAGGTCTTGAGCTCGACGGGCATGTCGGTGTCGAAGGTCTTGAAGGCGAGGGCGTCGCGTAGCGCCTGCCCAGTCCCTGCCAGGCTTCGGTCGACCGGCCGATCGACGGCGCAGGCTGCGACGGAGGCGGTGGCGAGGATGGCTACGGCGCGTACCAGGGTGGACATGATCTCGGCTCCGGAGGGCATCCGAGGGGAATGCCGTGAAACGGCGCATCCCTGCTCGGGCGACTGTGTATCGGCTCGGAAAGCGGGTATGAATCAGCACATGCGGCGCCTCGGGCGGTCACTTCTCCACTTGCTTCCCCTCTTGATCGCGTGCGCCCTGGCACACGCGCAGGACGTGGCTCCTCGTGAAGATGCCGGACAGGCCCCGAGAGACCGATATCTCGTGAAGGTCGCCGTGCTGAACGACGCCGAGCCCGCCGCCGCCCCGCGCTCGGCAGGTCGCCTGCTCCTCTTCTTCACCCCCGCCACCGAGCGCTGGTCGGGCGTCGAGCCGTGCGATGCGCCCTTCTTCAGCAAGCTTCAGCCGCTGGCGTCGATCGCGGCGGCGCCGGCGCGCGAAGGGATCGTCTACACCATCGACGACACCACCGCGACCGTGTTCGGCCGCCCGCTCGACGAACTGAAGGGTTCGTGGCGCGTGCAGGCAGTGCTCGACACCGACTTCACGGCACGCGGGCACCTTGGTCCCGGCAACCTTGCGTCAGAAGTGAAGGTCATCGAGCTCTCGCCGAACGAGGGCGACGAGATCCGGCTTGAGCTCACGAGGCGCATCGAGGCGCCCACGAAGCCGACCAGCGCGCAGGGCTCAGGCTCGCAGGTGGTCTGGATCGAGCGCCGCAGCGAGCTCCTCTCGAAGCACTTCGGCCGCCCGTTCGATCTTCGCGCGGGCGTGGTCCTCCCCTACGGCTACGACGACCTCGCCTTCCCGCGCCGCATGTGGCCGGCCATCTACGTGATCGGCGGCTACGGCGCGACCCATCTCGCCGCGGCCAACGCGGCTCCCGCGCTGAAGACGCCGGCGGCGCGCGGCGCGATCCCGCAGGCGGTGTGGGTGTTCCTCGACACCGAGACGGCATGGGGACACCATGGCTTCTGCGACTCGCAGACGAACGGACCCGTCGGCCGCGCGCTGGTCGAGGAGTTCGTGCCCTTCCTCGAGGAGCGCTTCCGACTGATCGCGAAGCCCGAGGCGCGGGTCGTCACCGGGCACTCGAGCGGCGGCTGGACGTCGCTGCATCTTGCCCTTGCCTATCCCGAGACCTTCGGCGCCTGCTTCGCGAGCGCGCCCGACCCCGTCGACTTCAGCGCGTTCCAGCGAAGCGACCTCTACCGCGATGCGAGCCTCTTCCTCGCCCGCGACGGCAGCGAGACGCCGAGCTATCGCGAGCCGCTTGGACCGACCGAGGACCGCGTGGTCATGACCGTCCGCGACGAGATCGCCACCGAGCGCGTGCTTGATCCCACCGGGCGCAGCGGGCAGCAATGGGCGGCATGGGATGCGATGTGGTCGCCGTTCGACGCACTCCGCGGCGCGCCGCGACCGATCTGCGACGCTGCGACCGGCGCCATCGACCCCGTGACCGCAGAAGCGTGGGCCCGCCATGACATCGCGCGGCGGTTCGAGCGCGACCGCGCGCGGATCGGTGCGTTGTTCGCAGAGCGCATCCGCCTCGTCTGCGGCACCCGCGACTCGTACTACCTGAACGAGGCCGTCGCCCGCCTGAAGTCGAAGATCGACAACTGGCGCGCCTCCGAAGTCGCGCGCGGCGCGACGCCGCCCGCCGGCCCCGGCTACATCGAGCTCCTCGACGGGCTCACCCACGGCACCTGCCAGGGTGCATCGCAACTCCGCTTCTACCAAGAGATTCGCGCGCACTTCATCGCCCACGGACTGGCGGAGCCCCTTCCGCGCCCCGCCGCGGAATCCGCGGACGGAAAGCGCTGAACGCCTCGGACGGAATCGCCCCGCTCGGGCATCATGCCCGTTCACCCGCAAAGCACGAGACCGACATGCACCCGACCTTCGCTGCACTCCTCCGTCCGATCGCCACCATCGCCAGGACCATCGCCCTTGCCGCTGCGCTCGCAGCACCGATGGCGCTCGCGCCCGATGCGCACGCGCAGCTCGGGCGGCAGCTGCCGTCGCCGGTCTCGGCGGCGCAGCTCGAGCAGATGATCCGTGATGCGGGGCTTCCCGAGACCACGAAGGACGCAGCGCTGCCGCTGCACGAGGCGTACTTCGCGCGCTTCCGCGACTTCGAGAAGCGCGAGCTCGATCCGCTGCTGTCGAAGCCGAGCTCGACGTTCGACATCATGCGCTCGGTCGAGGACGCGAAGAAGGAGGCAGACCTGCGCCGCCGCGCCTTCCAGCGGGCTGCCCAGCTCGATGGCCAGCTCGCCGACGAGATCGAGGGCGTGCTGCCGGCCGCCGACGCCTGGCGCACGCGGATGCTGAAGGCCGCGATGTCGCGCCGTCGCGCCGCCGCGCTCGGCAGCAACTTCGGCTTCGCGGGCAAGCCGCTTGAGTTCACGCTCCGCAGCGCGCCCGTGTTCGCCACGCTCGACCCCGACACGCGCCGCATGTCGAACCTCGCCCTCGAGGTCTACGAGGCGGAGCTCACGCGCCTGCTCGAGCGCTACGCCGACGCGGCGCTCGCCCGCATCGTGAAGGCCGCCGAGATCCGCGAGGAAGTCGGCCTCACCGCGCCACCGCAGCCGGAGGGCGACGCCGTTGCCGGCGAGGCGAACCCAGCGGGCGACGAGTGGTTCCGCAAGATGCAGGACATCCAGAAGCGCGCGAACGAGGACGTCGACAAGGCGGTCGCGCGCATCCGCAAGCACCACCGCGACGGCCTCGACCAGATCATGCCGATCCTGCCCGCGCTCGACGCGCGCGCGCTGCGCGACCACATGATCTCCGGCGTCTACCCGGCGCTCCGCGAGAAGAGCGAGTTCGACGCCGTGTTCGACACCGCGAAGGGCATGCGCGCGAAGGAGGAGATCGACGACTTCAAGTGGAAGTCGGTCATCGACATCGCCGAGGCGAATGAGCACTCGGGCCGCCCCGTGGTCCTGAGCATGATGGACATCATCGATCGCCGTGCGGGCGATTCGCAGCCAGGCATGATCATCGTGGGCGGCGACCCCGATCCCGAGTCGCGCGAGAAGACCGACTCGCTCCGCAAGCAGCTCCGCGCGATCGAAGAATCGAGCGCGGCCACGCTGCGGGCGATGCTCGGCATCGCAGAGCCCGAGAAGGGCGACGGACGAGGCGTGGTGCGCGAGGGCATCAATCTCGCCGACGTGATCGGCGGCGCCGCCGTCGGTGGCGATGCGGAGGCGCAGATCGGCATCGCCATCGTCGGCAGCGCGGGCGGCGATGCGATCATCCTCAACGGCGACGACATGGCCGACGGCGGCATGGTGTTCAGCGCCATCGGCGGCGGGACCCGCGTGCCGCGACCGATGTCGCGCGAGGAGCTCGATGCGCTCGCGACCAAGCTTGGATTCACCAAGGATTCCCGCGCCGTCTTCGACGAGATCGCCGCGCGCTGCGCCGAGGCGCGCAACGCTGCAGAGAAGGAGTTCAAGCCAGCGCCCTCGTTCACGGGCGGCGACAGCGAAAATGGCATGAGCTTCACCATCACGCTCGGTGGCGAAGGCGAGGCCGGTTTCGGCGGCGCCGACAACGAGAAGCTTGCGGCCGCCATCGAGAAGGCCGAGGAGTCGATGTTCGACGAGCTCAAGGCCGCCGCCGAGATCGAGGCCGCGGCCGAGGCAGCCCGCCGCGCCCGTGCACGCGTGCGTCTCGCGTTCGACGAGTCGGGTGCTGCGGCGCTCGACCTGGTGAAGGTGGCCGAGGACGCGAAGCTCGCGGAGCCCGCCCAGCGGCGAATCGCCGACGGCGTGCGCGCATGGGATGAGTCGTCGGTCGGCGCGCTGCGCTCGATGAAGTCCGAGCTCAAGGTCCTGCAGGCGGAGCGCGACGAGCTCTTCCAGCAGTCGACCGAGGAAGTGACCAACGACGACGGCAACGGCTCGGTGAACGTGAGCCGCAGCATGAAGATCGAGGGCGAGACCGCCGAGCGCCTGCAGAAGCTCGAGGAGAGGATCTCCGCCACCCGCACCCGTGTCGCGACCGCGAACCGCCGTGCGCTGGCGGGCATGCTCGCGTCGCTCGACGGCGACGAGGCGTCTCAGCGCCTGCTTCGCCGCGCCGCCATGCGTGCGGAATTCCCGCAGATCTACCGCACGCCCCGCGACCTCGAGCCGTACTTCACCAAGGCCGGCGCGATCGAGGGCGTCACGGCGAGCGGCAAGTCAGCGATCGATGCCATCCGCGCCGAGTGGATGGAGTCGCGCGAGTCGCGCTGCGAGGACTACTGCACCGCGCAGCAGAAGGCGACCGAGGCGTCGCTCCTGAATCCCGACGAGGGCATCGGCCAGATGCAGGCGCGCATGCGCGAGCGCAAGAAGCTGCGCGAGGATCTCGAGCAGATCGAGTCGACCTGCTTCCGCAAGCTGCAGGAGGCGCTCATCGTCGATGTCGGCGCCGAGAAGGCGAAGGAACTCGGCGAGCTGCCGGCGCGCAAGCGACCGCAGATACCGATGATCCAGATCGGGAACTGATTCACGCGTCCAGCTTCGTCATCCACTCCGCAGGCACCTTGCCCGACGTGGCGACGATGCGCGAGCGGATGCCGCCGCGGCCCTTCCACACGGTGATGACCTGCATCCACCGCGGGCTCATCGCGTGCGCGAGATCGTCGCGCAGGCGGTTGGTCACGGCCTCGTAGAAGATCCCCGCGTTGCGGAAGCTCTGGTAGTAGAGCTTGAGGCTCTTGAGCTCGACGCACACGGCGGCGGGCTCGTAGCGCAGGATGATGTGCGCGAAGTCGGGGTGACCCGTCTTCGGGCAGACCGAAGTGAACTCCTCGCTCACGTGCTCGATCACGAACGGCGAGTCGGTCGGCGAATCGAAGAACTCGAGCAGCGACGGATCGACGGGGCTTGCGTCAGGCATCGGTGGACCGGATCAGAGGCGGTACTTGAGGAGCAGCGCTGCGACCTTCGGCTGGTCGGGGTTCGCCTTCAGCGAACGCTGCAGCATGTTGCGCGCCTCGTACTTCAGCGGGTCGTCGGCGGGCTTGCCCACCTTCACCCACGCGTTGAGCGCGTTCACACCCACGCCGTTCAGCGCGGGCCAATAGGCGGCGTCGAGCTCGATCGACTTGCGGTACGCGGCGTCGGACTTCTCGAACTCGTTCAGGCGGAACAGCGCCCAGCCAAGCCGCTCATACGCGGCGGCCGAAGGCGTGGAGCGGGTGAGCGTCTCGGCTGCGTTCGCAGCCTCGCGGTAGCGCTTCTCGGCTGCGTACGAGTTGATGAGCTCGAAGACGATCTGCGCCGATGGCTCGATGAGCTCGCACGAGGTCTCGTACTCCTTGATGGCGTCGGCACCGCGCCCAGCGCGAGCCAACGCACGGGCGAGCTGCAGGTGCGCGTCGCCGCTCTGCGGATCGACCTTCACGGCGCGCTCGGCGAAGACGACCGCGCTATCCGCCTGGTCCGTCGAGAGCAGCAGCCGCGACATCGCCAGGTTCGCCTGAATGTCGCGCGGACGGATCATGAGTGCGCGCTGGAAGGCGAGCACGGCATCGCGCACGCGACCGAGTGCCTCGAGCACGCGACCGTGGCTCGAGACAGCGGTGAAGTCGCCGGGATCGAGCGCAACCGCCCGCGCGTACGCGGGTTCCGCAAGTTCGAGTTCACCCTTCTTCTCGTAGACAGAGCCGATGCCGGTGTAGGCTCCCGCGAGGGTCGGGTTGTCCTGCAGCAGCTCGCGGAACGCACGCAGCGCGGACTCGTAGTCTTCCTTCGCGGCGGCTTCGTTCGCTGCGGCAAGTCGCGCCGCCTCTGCCTCGCTTGGCGTGGGCACAACCGGCTTCACCTGCTCGGCTTGCGTGATGACGGCGGGCGTGCGCGGCGTCGCAGGAACCGGCGAGGTGGTCGTGCATCCACCCGCAAGCAGAATGCAGGCAGCGACGCCGGAAGCTGCAGACAGCGTCCGCGTGCCTCGGGGGTCCATCCGGATGTACGAAGGTTCCATCATGCGGCTCTTCAATCGGGCTTCAGCGTACGGTTCCTGTAATAGGGAAGCACGTAATCCTTCCCGAGAGTCACTTTGACTGAGCCAAGGCGGCGAGTCGAAGGGCATTGACGATATCCCACGGACGCCCGTCAGGGGCGTCGCCCTTCTCGGTTTCGAGGTTCTTGGGGATGCCCGCGAAGGCGGGATGACGGAGGACTGCTCGGAACCAGGCGTCGCCGCAAAGCCCCTCGGCGATATGGGCGTGCCGGTCCTTTCGTGAGGCGAACGCACCCTCGGAGTCGTTGATGTGGAGCGCCGCCACATGGGCGAGCCCCGCCTCGCTGTCGAATCGCTCGAGCGTCGCCTTCGCCTTTGCGGGTGTCGAGACGTCGTAGCCGGCCGCGAACACGTGGCAGGTGTCGATGCAGTAGGCGATGCGCTCGGGCTCCTTCACCATCGCGCGAATGCGCCCGAGGTGATGGAAGGCGTAGCCGAGGTTGGTCCCCGAACCGGTCGTCGTCTCGAGCGCGATGCGGACCTTGTAGCCCTTGAGATCGCGGTGGATCCTGTCGATCGACTTCGCGATGCGCTTGAGGCCCGCGAGCTCGTCGGCGGTCGGCTCTGCGTCGAGGTCGTTCGGATCCTTCGGCTTCCGAGGCGTGCCGCCAAGGGCGTGCATGTGCGCCCCTGGATGCGCGACCGAGACGGCGACGCCGAGCAGCTCGCAGCGCTCAAGCTCGGTCCGCTCGCAGTCGATCGACTTGGCGAGGTTCTCCTCGTCGGGCGACGCCAGGTTCACCAGGTAGCTGTTGTGGCTGACGATGCGGCGGCCGTCCTCGAACAGCGTGCCCTTGCGCGCGGCGTGGAAGTCGGCGATCTCATCCTTCGCGAGCGGCTTGGGCGTCCACTGCCGCTGGTTGCGGGTGAAGATCTGCACCGCGCCGAACTTGTAGGACAGCGCCTCTTCGATGGCTGCGCGCAGCGCGCCCGCGGTCGACAGATGCGAGCCGATCCAGAGGGTCTCGCACGGGGCGGCGTCCCGCTTCATGCGGAACCTGCCGGAGCTGCAGAAGCGACACCAAGCTCGCGTGCAAGCGATTCGGCAGCGACCGCAGCCTGCACGCGCAACTCGGGAACAGCGGTCGATTCCCAGAGCTCGCCGCGGCGCAGCGCGCCGACCAAGCGCATACCCGGCTGCGGCACGCCCTGTGCATCGAGCAGCCGCCCTTCCGCGTCGGAGCGCAGGCCGAGCCCGAGCGCATCACCCACGGCCATCCCACTGCGGAAGAGCGACCCGAGCAGCGGATCCACGGTATCGACCACGCTCATCGCAGGGCCGACGCAGTTCACGACGCGCGCCGCGCGGATCGTCTGCGTTGCACCACGCGCGCCTTTCACGGTGACATCGATCGCCTCGGCGCCGGCAACGGCGGCGATGCCGCCGATGCTCCCAGCGATGAGTTCGAGCGTGCCCGCAGCGCGCTCCATGTCGAGCAGGGCGAGCAGCCGCGGCGGCACGCGATGGCGGTGAATCTCCCAGTACGGGCGCAGGCGGCGCAGGAAGTAGGCACGCTGCTCCGTCGACCACGCTTGCCACACCTTGGTCGCGTGCGGACGCACCCCATCGATCGCACCCTGCCATTCATGGTGATGGGCAGCGAGCTCGCGCACCGTGCGGCGCACGAGGCGGAAGGCTTCCCTCGGGCCGCGCGAGAGCTCTGCGGGATCAAGCGCGGGCGGTGCGCCATGCGCGGCGGCGTGCGGAAGCGGGAAGCGACCGTTGCGCGACACCAGCACCAGCTTGCCGCGGTGCCCGCGGCGCCGCAGAC